>NZ_JAFLPN010000003.1:0-199303 GCF_029870785.1 Brevibacillus sp. AY1 | reverse complement strand
TCTCCTGTATGGTAGTGATTCCTCGACACTTTCACTTTACCAAACGGAGTGGTGTTTTTCTATTTTTCAAGGAGCATTCTAAAATCGGCTTTAAACTTGTTGTACCAAGGGAATACTCTCATTTTCGCTCTGCGAAAGTTGAGTTATTTACAACAACATTTTTATTCAGTAATTCGACATTCGATTGAACTATCGATACCCGTTAGAATTCCTGTAAAACGAAAAATTTGGCGTTTGAACAAAAACGAGCGCCTCGGTACGATGGGGTTGCACACGAGGTCATAGCCTCAAAAAACCCATCAGGAGGTCGCTCTACTATGAAGTTTAAGGCACAGGAAAAGCAAAATCAACTCATTGAAAACATTACCGTTCATCATCTAGTCGTCGGCGTAGATATCGCTCAGGAGTTCATGTTGCTCGCGCAGTCAGCTTTCGAGGTATCGCACTAGGTACACCGCTAGACTTTGGCAGCCACCGTGAAGGTTTTGAGTTGTTTCGTCGCTGGATTCAAGATCTGCTTCAAACCTACAAGCTTAATAAAGTCATTGTGGGCATGGAGCCTACAGGCCACTACTGGCTGAGCTTAGCTCGCTGGCTTTCTTCGCAAGGCATTGAAGCCGTTCTCGTTAATCCTCATCTCGTCAAAAAGAACAAGGAAAACCGGGACAATACCCCATCCAAAAGCGACCGCAAGGACGCACTCGTTATCGCAGATATGATTAAAAACGGTTACTATTCCCCTGTACGTTTCAACCCTGAAGCCTATGAAGAACTCCGAGTCCTCATGGCTAACCGGGACACGGTATCCAAGCGGCTCAATAGTGCTGTAAATCAGATTCATCGATGGGTGGATATTGTCTTTCCTGAGTTGCGGCAGGTCTTCAAGATCCTCACCTGCACCAGTGCCATTGCTACCCTCAGACTCTTTCCCTTGCCAAAGGATATTAGTCGGTTAACGACCGAACAAATCCTCACCGGCTGGAAGCAATACGTAAAGCGTCATGCGGGAGTTAAAAGGGCAGAGCAGCTTATTACACTAGCAAAATGCAGTGTTGGCGCCACGCAAGCACTCCACGCCTACAAGCTTCATTTGGGGCAACTGCTTGAAGAATATGACTTGGCACAGAGCCAGCTTGAACAGATTGAGCATGAGCTCCAACTCATACTCGAACGTATTCCTTACGCGCAGAAGTTGCTTGAAATACGAGGTGTAAATGCAACAAGCTTAGCGGGAGTGCTAGGCGAGGCTGGTGATCTAAGCGGCTATGCACATGGAAATGCTCTACTACGGCATGCCGGCTTAAATCTAGCTGAGGCAAGTTCCGGAAAATGGCGAGGAAAGATGGTGCTCAGCAAACGAGGCCGTCCACGTCTGCGTCATTTTCTCTTTCTCATGACGATGTGTATGGTGATGACCAACCCGGAAGTTCGGGCTTTACACCACTACAATGTTGAGGAAAAGAAGCTAAAGAAGATGAAATCCATTATGAAATTGTGCGGTAAAGTGGCACGTATGCTTGTCGGTCTGGCTAAAAGCAGCGAAGCTTACGATTCGACCAAAGTTTTCCCACAGGCCGCATAAAACCAGTCGATCTTCACCAGCTCATGCATTCGCAGGATGATAAGAAGCACGGAGTATCGGGAGACGTTACGCAAAAGGGCTCTGACCCGTTCCGTTAGAAAGACCGACCTCCACCCCTTAGCTTAGATGTGACGAAGGAATGATAGGGCTTTGACCCGTTGAGATATGGGAGCGAGAATCGTTAGGGCGAAGTGGAGACGTGCAATATATGGAACAATATGGGTGATGGATGCCTCACCTTTGTTTGCGCATGCCCTTTTCTATTCACCCCAGCCAAAAGCTCCTCCATGACTTCTTCTCTTACACTTGCCATAGGGTGAAATCCTGCGAATTCATGAGTCTGAGTGAGGAAACTGAATCATTTCGAGGGAGCGTAATGAACTCTGTTGCATACCCAATTCGTGAATATGATGTTAGGTGATGTCAAGACCTTCTTGGATTATCCTTCAAGACTTAGTACTTCTATTAGTTCTTGATACTGATCGTTGAATAGTCAATAAAAATACCAAATAATCCTATTACCTTCATTTCATAAATAGTGTTTGAGCTTGAATAGTTATCTTCTACTTTTTGGTATATACCTGCACTTTTAATATATCTTGAATTCCATTCAATTTCATTAGTGTTTTCTTTGCAAATCATTTCTTTCGGTGTAGACGTACATGAAATATTGTATTTATCTGATAACCATTCAAAATAATCATCATCGGTTGGACAAGTTATAATTGAAATTATTATAACTATACTGATTAGCGAAAGAGTCAAAATAATTACTCGTTTCATATATCTCCTTTCACTTCAAAAGTCCGACACACCTGATGTGTTCGTGAAGTGATTACGCTATCCTGCCCGTTTAATCTCGACTAAACTGCTCAAAAATACTTGCTGTCCATTTGCTATGGTTTTCGGCAATGAACTGCTCCGTCTGTATCAGCTTATCTACAAGTTCCTGTTTCGTTAACTTCATGTATTTTTGACGAAGGTGTACAAGATTACGATTAGGGCTAATGCGTCTTAGATTAGTATCTAGTGTCGTGTTTAATTGGGAAGGTCGTTTATCTGTTTGTCTTTTTTTATACGTATGGCTGTGTTGCTTGTAATAATCGAACAACAATTCATTCGTTTTTATAGTATTCGGATGAATCCCTTTACCTGTAGGATCAAATTCTTTAGATTTAATGTGAATGTTATTTAAGGTAACGGACTTGCTCTCTTTCACCAACGCATCGATAGCAGACTTACCCAATTGAAAGGAACGAGCTTTGTTTTTTTCGTGAACAGCATGGAGCCAAGGACGGTCATCGTTTGTTGGTGTGGATAATTGGCTCACATTGTTGCTCCTCTCTGTACTGTTTAATCAGCTCAATTTCTTTTAGTTCAATCCTGGCTTGCTTACGCATCTCTTTCGCCTTTTTAACTTCCACATCAAGCCCCATTTCCGTATAGCGTTCCTCCATATACTTAGAAAGCTCAATCAATTCATGTAATTCGTGTTCTTGCTCAGGCTCGGGGATTTTAGCCTTGCAGCCTAAACACGCCATCTTAGTAGGGCATACATAATCCGTAACACAAGTACCACCTAACACCTTATTAAACACACCGACTTTGCTGTTGTGTTCCTCCAACTCTTTTTGTAGCTCTTCTGGACTGCGCAGGATCGCTTCGTCAATGTCAACATAGCTTGCAATGACATCATGTAATTCACCAACAGCTTGAGCTACTTGTGTAGCTGTAGGGGCTGAATAATACCCCGTAACATTCAGATTCCTTTGGTGAAGAATTTTTGCAACAATGTCGATTGGCATCTTTTGCCGTTGAACCGCCTCTGTTGCAAATGCATGACGGAGAAGGTGGCTTTTTACGGCTACGGGATTTCCCTCTTGCGTTTCAAATCGTAGTGCGTGTAGTAAAAATCGAATGCATGATGAAATAGAGATTGCAATTAATGCTTTTTTTTCATACTGGAAATAATACGGTTTCGGTTCTGGAAAAAGGTGTTTTCTTTCATAGCGATACTCAACACTCGGAATCTTGTCACTTTGAAAATGGTCTTTCAGCATTCGAAGCACAATTTGAATATACTCCATCGTTTGTCTGCTGATATAGAATTCTTCAACCTCGTCACGTCCCTTGGGAGTCACACGAAAAGAATAATGAAGTTTGTCTTTCACCTTTTTCACTTGGATACACTCTTTCGTGCTATTGATCTGCAACAATTCATTCATTCTTGCTCCTGTTGTCGTAAAGACATCAACCGCTAACAGACCAAAGGTACAAGCAACATAAAACGGCTCTACATCAAACAAAACGCCCTCTGCTTTATCCTTATGAAGCGAAACAAATGTGCTTTGAAACAAGATTCCTTTCTGCCTTCCGTCGAAGGGTTCAGGATTGCGTTTCGACTTTTCTTCACCGTATCCCCATAAATTTAAAAGGGTACGCTTTCGTTGTATCTCTTCTTCTGTGGCATTTTGGCTCCACTTTCCCAATACACCTAATTGAATGATTTCTGTGAACCACAATCCATCGGCTTCTTCATCATTATCGATCCGTTCTGCCTTAACAAATTCAACAAAGAAGTGATTGTTTTCGTCTGAGTATGTAACTTTACGATTAATAGCCATTTCGACAACAGACTCAGTAAACTGTTCTTGGTGGTGTAAGACAAAGGATGATTTGTCCCATAAACGGAAATACAGACGCTCTCCAATGCGTTCAGGTTCATCATAGTAGAATTCTAAAGGAAGCTGATCAGAAAGCTTCTGCACATCTTCTATCGCTTTATAGAAGGCATCCCGAAGACGTTTCATTTGATTCCAACGAAAACGTGCAGTCGCCCTGATTTCAGGCAAATATGGAACAATGGCATCCGTCTCATCCTTGCGGTTATTTTGACGTTGTTCCATAGCCAATTTTTTAAAAGAAAAACCTCTTGAATCAAATGACGGCATTTGGAGTAAAAACTGTTCAAAATAGGCTTGTTCTTCTTGATTTAACTTCTGAGTGAGCCATTTTTTTGTGTTGTATGCAAACGTTTTATACCATGCCAAAAACTCCCAACGCATATTATTTGAATGTTCTGGATAGCACTCTCCAGTAAGGTAGCCGTACATGTGAATATCTACATTGAATTCACTCATCGTCGGGATTGAATAGATTTGGAATAGTTCTTTCATTCTCGGCTGTATTCTAAACAGTTTACCAATAGTTCTTGGATCTAAGTTTCTATCTGTTTGAATGAATACTGCTAACAGAAAGTGATTACACCAAGGCATATCTATGACGTTATTTATAAAATACTGGATATTCATTTCATTAACTTTATCCAACAAGAACTTTCCTCTGGCATCCTGGAGATGCAAGATGTTCTCATTTACCCTACCTTGCAATGTTGAATAATATGCCGATTCAGGTTGCATGTTTATTAATGTCAATACGCTCACTCCAATCCATCTAGTAATTCTTGTAAGTCATGATCATTTTTTAAATCTACTGAGTTCTTTATGAGCGTTAACTGTGGTTTCTGCTCACGTTTTACCTTGCGATTGGCATTGTACTCTCGCTCTCTTTGTTTCATGCTTTCAAGCATTTGGTCGTGAGCTTTCCGATGTTTTTCTTCGTCAAAATAATGTTCGTAAACTTTGATAGTCTCTTGGTTTTTCCATTTCATGTACTTAATGAGTTCATCTTTTCGTTGCTGAATTTCGGCTTCTGTTTTTGAAATGTTATAGATCTCTCTTAGCCTTGTCGTCACGAACCAATGTCTGGCTTTGTGGGGGTTTAGCTTGATTTGACTTATCTGCATTGCTTTATTCCAATGATAATACCAAGCTTCATACGTGAGCGGCGTTCCCCATTCTGTCAGGAATATAGGTGCTTCATCAGGCAATTCATCAAATCCCCGATGGTTCGGATCAAGCTGTTTTCGTTCCGTGTTAATGTAATGAATCAGACGCTTTACAGTGTCTTTACCGAACCGCAAGAATTTCACCTTTCGACCATGACTCCCTTTATTGAAAGTGCTGACCTCTTGGAAGCTCTTCCTTGCACGGTAATCGCCAATTGTAAGCTCTATGATCTCCGAAGCCCTGGCTCCTGTTTCAAATAACATACGAGTGATGGTCATCTCTCGATCTGACCAATTCGCTTTCTTACCCGACTGATACACCTGATAGGGTAGGTTAGGATCGTCAATAATTTGGGGTTGCCACTCTTCGTTAATCAACTTAAAAAAGGAGTCTGTTAATCGGCGTGTTGGGATGGGGTCTTCTGTTCCGCTGATAGATGGCATTCGTGGCTTACTCATCCTCACTCCTTCAATATGGCTTCTGTAATCGCTCAAAATGGCTTGTGAATCGATTAGAGGGTTATAGAAGGGATACTGTCTAAGAAAGATCATAGACTTGTAAAATGACTTCACAGACGATAAAAATCGATTCACCGTATTTGGACTTTTTTGAGTCAAGTTTACAAAGCGAAACGTGTCCTTTTCCTTCACTTTGCATAACATTTCGTTCATAAGGTAATCTTCAATGGCAACACGAATTGCTTCTGGCGGATCACCCCACTGAACTCGACTTCTTTGATAATTGCTGTGGGTTATCTAACCATGTAAAAAAGGGGAGAAGTGTTTGCAAGTAGGAGAGTGCAGAGCTGTGACTGATCCTTCCTTTACAATCATGATAGAAATCGGTCAATGGCAGGAAAGGATGATCACCATTGAACACCAACAACTCATAGCGGCTTTCGACACCTTCTGGACAATAAACGTAGTAATAATTTGTAGAATGTACGACAACCATAAGACACCTCGTTGCTGTCAAGAATATAACCGCATAGGAGAATATACGTTCGATTTGGTGTTATAAAAAAAGTTCCTACCCGATTGCTATTTCATTTCATGCGTTTGACTTGAAGTGACCAACCTTCCATAATGGGCTGTCTTATAAATGAAGACATCTCACTGGCATTGCCACTTTTTCTCCACAGGAACAGGATTTGCAATGTTCGTTTCTGTAGGCTAACATATTCAATGTTTCTTCATTTGGAGTGTCTAACGTGACTGCTTCATACGCTAAGAGAAACCATAATGATCATTTCTTCATTAGAAGACTGTTGCAATTACTCTGTGCAATGGTGAGATTGTTACATTGGACGTAAATGATTTTGATATTGTATGGGTGTATACAATAGATGAGAAGGGGATGAGTCTAGATAAAAGACACAATGAAAATAACAGGAGCACCATTATCAGTACTCCCGTTTTGAGTTTCTATTCTTTTTCTACGACAATATCATCTGCTGGAACTTCCTTTGCTTTAATATCTACATCGAATAAATCTGAAGAATCATCAATGAATTGGTAAGTTTCAGTTAGGACTTTTTCTTCCTTGCCATTCTTAATTTCGTAGATTTCACGCTCTAAAGGAATTCCAGTTTCAGAATCTAATCTAACGATTTCCTTAGTGTCATCGTTAAGTGATTCAATTTCATCAACAGAGACATTACTGTTCAACTTTGCACTCTTATTTAATTTCCACTTCTTGTCCTTCAGTTTATCTTTTGTTTCTTTGATTAGCGAAATTTGAAGGAGATTGTTGTTTTCAGCAGCGTCTTTTGAAGGCAATTCCCAAGTGTAAGCTTCTAATTCCCCACCTTCATTACCTATAGAAATTACTCTCTTGCCAGAATCCAATACAATGATACGGTTGATCAATTCTCCATCTTTAGTGTACTTGTCATGACGCTCTTGTTTGTTCTCAACATCTCGCCAGTGCTCATCGTATGTTCCATCGTTGTGATCAAATCTAATGTATTCAATTTTGGATTTAGGCTGAACAAATTCAGTTTGCGTTAAATCGTAAGTTTCTAATTTGCTTTTTTCTGCAAAGGTATTAGATGTAAAGTAGATGCTTGACAACAATGCAACGGACGTGATCCCCAAGACTACTCCAGACTTTACCCAAGTAGTTTTAAATTTCATTTGATTTCACTCCTTTTAAGGTTGTTCTTGAGCATTAGATCTCCAGCCATCAATGTATAATAATTCATTTCCAGTATCAACTCTTGAAGCTCTCCAAGCATTTGGGTTACTGTCTTCTGCATCTAAGGCAGTATCGCGGACGTTCTTTTTAAATTGAGTGCCTTTCGGATACGACTTAGCTACAGTTGTCAAAGAAGTATTCGTATACGTATTTGATGGTTCCGATGTCCCATATGCGTAATCTGTGAGAATTAAGTATCGGTCAGCATAATTACTTGTTGAACGAGCAATATATCCCATTGCAGCCGATGAATATTTACCAACGGAGGATTTTGGATAGTACCCATAAAGATACCTAAATCCATCACTACTTATGTCGCTATCTTTCCATACTACATCAGTACCAGTATAGATAGTTGCAATTATTGAATAAGAAGTTCCAGGGCCTGTTCTTACACTTAGTGAATCAGCCACGGTGTCGACGACAGACATTTTTGCAAATGCACCTGTAGCTAATATACTAGCGATTGAAAAGGAAGTGAATAGGCTGACGACAAGTTTCTTTTTTAACTTCACTGTAACACCCTCCTATTATTTCTAATTTCAACAATATATTACAAAATTTTACCAAATAGTAGAAGAGTATTTGTGCCTAGGTAGTAATTACCAAATTACTGCCTATATTATTTTTCTGTATATTTTTTAAAAATCTAGTTTCATTGAAGAGTGATCTAAAGGTGAAAGGATACCTCAATCTAGTACACTTCAAAACAACAAAATGAAGTCTACAATGCTAATGTACTGTTGTTCTAAGAAAATAAAGTTGTAGACTGAGGTTGTTGATTTGTCGGGATTATAATGTGCAAAAATCAATTACCTTTAGAAAATTGGTTTTAGACTGACTGGGCGTGCAAACAAAAGATGCAATCTAGAACTGAAAATAAACTTGTAGACTGCACCTTATCTTATTGGGCTATCGTTCTTAGTTAGATTAACATGTTATGTTCTTTCTCGTGAGGCATGTGGTATAGCTGCTATTTCACCAATAAGGGTACGAAAAGCCAAACCGTGTCCAGTTATGTGGAGTTCTGTTCACTGTTGGTGAGGAAAGACAATTAATTCGAAGATGTATTGGCGGAATTAGAAAAAAGGGGCGGAGAACCCCTCTTTTTTGTTGCCTAATCCAGTTTTGTAAAGTATCTTATTTCTTCTTTATCCGCACAGAACCCAACCGATTCGTATAGAGACAAGGCGGATTTATTCGTAGTTAATACCATGAGGTTTGCATATTGTAGCTGATTAGCTTTGAGATATCTCAAAGCTTGTGTAAGCAAAAACTTGGCAATGCCTCGCTTCCTCCATGGTTCACGCACATAAACATCTTCTATTACACCATGGTCTTCTACTTCCCACGCCATCAATCCACCAACAATGGTTTCAAATTGTCGTATTACCATGGATGTCCATAGTTTGCTATTCTTGTACTCAGATAACCTGTTAAGTCCTAGTGGAGTGTCAGGCCAAATTTCGGCTTCTATGTCAAGGTAATCTCTTTCTTCGCTAGATGTCCCCATCTTCCAGTTTGAGAATTGAAACTCCTCTTGAAGCTTCAACTCAGGAATCGGTTCATTCAAATCTCGTTTCATGCGATACAAACTATTCAGATGAAGGTATCCTTTTTGGATAAAAAACTGATTGTTTGCTGTTTCTGTCGAATCGTTACCAACGCAAAGTATTGTTCCATATTCTTTAGGCAAAGTTTCTTTTATTTGATTTGCTCTTATGAAAAGATACTGATAGACGTTGTCGAGTAAAGAAATGTCATTTTCTCTTTCGGGAACGGTTTTAAGATTGATGTATATAGAGTGATTGTTCTCTTTTGAACGACCAGGAGGTACAACGTTAATGATGCTAACCTGCCCCTTAGCGACCATTTTCCCATCTTCAAATGCGCAATAAACGTTACCCCAATTATCTTCGTCCCCGACCCACCAAAATGTTGCATTTTCTTTTACTGTTACTGATTGGTACAACTCGCCAAGCGATGGCATGTCTCCATGTTGGAAATTACGTATGAAAATTTCTGTTGATGATTTGCTCAAAATAATACCCCTCTCAGTAATAGAGGATTTCGCAGTTTAGAGGGCTAGCTATATGAATTCCCTTTAATAAGTTGCCCTTTTTTATCATTTGTTTACTCACAACAAACGCTTATTTTAACAGTTATTACCATTTACAATAACATACCTTGGTCATTGTATCAAACATATTTACAACTATAATTATTTTCTCAACAGAACTGGCCGCCAGTCTAACACTTTATTTCTCAGTCTAGTACTTTATTTTTTAGTCTACAACTTTATTTTCACGGAACAACTGTAGGGGTAGCATTTAGTGATTAATTTGACTTAACTGTTGCGAATTTGTACTCTAATACACCAATACTGATAAAGCCACCAATAAATTTTGGAGATTGTATCAAGCTTTTGCCATCGACTTCTGGTTGAATCAGTTGTACAAATGGTTTCGGTATTGCGACATCAATGGGATCGCGTTTAGGTACTCTCCATCCTTCTTTGTCACTTCTCAAGTAGGCGTTAGGGAATTTCCATGATTTAATCTATCTTTTAATGGTTTCTTCGCTTCTGCTCATGTGATGAGTTAATTCTTTTACAGAAAACACATCCAAAACATTCACTCCCAACTCCCATATTATGCCGTGTAAAAATATGGTTTTAAATAACAGTATTTGCCGTAGAGTAATCCACACACTTCTTCATAAAACAAAAGAGGATGAGCCACCACGCATAAGGGGATAATCCCTTTGCATGACTCATCCTTTTTAAAATGTTTAACATTGTATTCAATTGCTTATTGTTAGTGGTTTTAGTAGACTTTCTCCACCTTTAATGTTACAGAATATGACAGGCGGTTTTTTTTGCTAATTTGTTGCGTGAAAATGAATATAATGGCAGGAAGTTGAGTATTGTTGTCGAAATTCTCGGGATTACGTCATACTGCTTAGTCAAGCATAGAGAGGAGGATATTTCGAATGCCAATTAAAGTGCCAGATGGATTGCCTGCAACCGAGATTTTAACCAATGAGAACATTTTTGTGATGCCGGAGAGTCGGGCGTTCACACAAGATATTCGACCTTTGCGGATTGTCATTTTAAACTTGATGCCTGTCAAGGAAACCACAGAGACACAGCTGCTACGTCTGGTGGGAAATACACCGCTGCAGGTAGAGGTCGTACTGCTCCATATGTCTAGTCACACTTCCAAAAACACGTCAGAAGAGCATTTGTCTTCGTTTTATCATACATTCGCGGATATTCGGAATCAAAAGTTCGATGGGATGATCATCACGGGAGCTCCCGTTGAACAGCTCGAATTCGAGGATGTCACCTATTGGAATGAATTGAAGGAAATTCTGGATTGGAAGATGGAGCATGTGACGTCTACGCTTCATATTTGCTGGGGGGCACAGGCGGGCCTTTACCATCATTTTGGAGTGCCAAAGCATCCGTTGCCTGAAAAAATGTTCGGCATCTTCCCTCATACCTTGAACAAGCAGAATGTAAAGCTGTTCCGCGGATTTGACACGTATTTTTACGTTCCGCACTCCCGTCATACGGAGAATCGTCGAGAGGATATCGAGAATGTCGATGACCTCGAAATTCTCTCCGAATCCGATGATTCCGGTGTCTACATCGTAGCGACCAAGGATGGGCGACAGATTTTCGTGACCGGTCACTCCGAGTATGATCCATACACCCTGCAGGATGAGTATAAGCGTGATGTAAACAAGGGGCTGGACATCGCGGTTCCCCAAAATTACTATCCGAAGGACGACCCAAACCGCGAACCGATCGTGACTTGGCGCTCTCATGCCAATCTGCTGTTCTCCAACTGGTTGAACTACTACGTGTACCAGGAGACGCCGTTCGATTGGGGTAACACCAAATAGAAAAAAGAATGGATCTTGAACCATCCGAGCTATTCGGGTGGTTTTTGCATTTTGAGGCTTTTGACACTCAACGATTTGTTCCTATTTTGCCGATAATGAAAATAGTGGAAAAATGCTGTTCATAAAGGAGAGAGATCCGTGTCCAAGACAAGAACACTCAGAACCTGGCACAAACGGGTAGTTGTGGCTATTTTTAGTTGTGCGTTGCTCCTATCAGGAGTCGGTCATGCGCCTGCACATGCAGAGAGCCATGCAGCTGTGCAGCAAGCGAAGGACAAGAAGGAAAAGCAGGCCAAGCTGACGAGATTGGTGAGCGATGCGAAGAAAATCACGTTAAAGAAAGCAGGGACTCAGCAGATCTCCTTGCAAGCTGTCTACACGGACAAGACAAAAGTGGATGTCACGAAGCTGGCCGTGTGGGAATCATCGGATGAAGAAATCGTCACGGTGGAAGCAGGACTGGTAACAGCTCTTGGTTCCGGCAAAACCAAAATCAAAGCAAGCTACGAAGGAAAGAGCTTCACGATTCCAGTCGAAGTGGACGTAGTCACCAGGCTGACCGCTAATGAGAAAAAGGTAGCCCTCAGTCTGGAAGGAACCAAACAGGTAACGCTGACTGCTGTCTATGCGGACAAGACGACCGCAGACGTGTCAGAGCTGGCGGAATGGGAAAGTGCGAACACCGAAATCGTGACAGTCGAAAATGGCCTCGTCACAGCGGTTGGCTCCGGTAAGACGAAAATCAAGGCGACCTATGGTTCGAAGACGATTACACTCCCAGTCGAGGTCGATGTAGTCTCCAAGCTTCTGGCGAGCACCAAAAAACTGTCGTTCAGCCAGGCAGGAGCTACTCAGGTGGTGACCTTGACCGCTCAACTGTCGGATGGAACAAAGGTGGATGTGACGGAAAAGGCAGTATGGTCGACGGATCGAAGTGAAGTGGCTTCGGTAGAGGGTGGCACCGTGACCGCGGTAGCGCCAGGAAAGGCGAGAATCAAAGCGAGCTACGGCGGCAAAACGGTGACGCTTCCTCTGGAATTCAAGGAAGTGGTCAAAATCCCTGGGCTGGATGTACGCAATCTCACCATGAAAGTGGGCGAGACCAAGCAAGTCAACGTGGTCTTGAGCGGCTCTGACAAGACAAAGGAAATCGTGACGGAGCAGGCGGAATGGAATTCCTTGCATGACGAGATTGCTACCGTAGAGCTAGGAAAAGTGACGGCAGTCAAAAAGGGGAAAACGACGATCGTTGCCATCTATGGCGGCAAGCTGCTGAAGGTACAAGTGCATGTGAAGTAAAGTTTGATCCAGATGAGGCTGTCCCTCCTGTAATAGATGGAGGGGCGGCCTTTTTTAGCTGTCGGAAAACCATCAAGCTAGAGTACAAAAGTTGTTGTCCTCCATCTAAGCACGCACATAGGATTAGGCATGCGCATATAGATGTCTAATGATGTGAACAGGGATAGAGGAGGCAGCCTATGATATGGATTGCTGGACGACAGGTAAATCCCTCTATGCTAGCAGCAGAGTGGGGATTGAACGATGTGCAGCATGAGACGGTCCAGAGAATGGCCGCCAGTCGGGAGATCTTTGAGTACCCGTCTGCGGACGTGCTGCGTTTCGAGCTGAAGCTGAGAGATCATCTGGTTCAATCATCGCGAGCGCTTTACATGAGCGGCATCGCCTTTTCCGATTTTGAAAATTCGCGAAGCAACCCCAGATACTGGGAGCAGACGGAGCTGGGCGGTTTTCGCTTGCGTCCGGGAGTACCACCCTCTGAGGGCATTAAGGATATCTTTCAAAATGGCCGGCTCTATGCGACAGAGTGCGCCACTGCAATGGTGATCATCCTGTACCATGCCGTGATGCAGTCGATCCGGCTAGCAGATTTTGAGCGCTTGTTTGCAGACATCGTGCTGTACGATTGGCGTTATGACAAGGATTTGGATCTGCGAACGCTGCCTACCAACACGATCTTGCCCGGGGATATCGTCTACTTTGCCAATCCAGATTACGATCCGCAAACACCGCAGTGGCAGGGGGAGAATGCTGTCTACCTGGGCGATGGGCTCTATTACGGACATGGTGCGGGTATTCGTCCTGCCTCCTCGATGATTCCATTTTTAAATGAGCAGCGAAAACGAGGGGCGACCCGTTCCGCCTATCTCGTCAATCAGGCAACTCGCCCGGGCTTCGCCTATCTCACTCCTTTTGACAACGGGAGAAGCAGTTTTCCTTACATTAACAGGAGGGATGGTTTTCCGTACGATTCTTTCGAGGACATGAGCGGCAGGATTAGGGCGGAGATCGGGTCCAGCTATTGGGAAGAATAGGCATGAAAAAAAGCCTCGATTACGGGCTGGAACCGAGGCTTTTGGTTGATGGCATTAAAAACGGAGCAGCGAAAACATGGAGAGATTGTGGGAGGCCTTGCCGTCAGTCAGAAGCTGGCTCGCTGCTTCTCCCACTGCACTTGCGAATTTGAAGCCGTGACCGGAGAAGCCTGCTGTGGTCACCACATGCTCGTGCTCGGGATGACGATCAATGACGAAATGCTCATCGGGTGTCATCGTATAGATGCAGACCTTTCCTTGTGTAAGTCGGCCTGCGGCTTGCGGCATGTACGACTCGAGGAATGAGCGAACGTCTCCCTCGTCCGATGAAAAGGTACCGAATGTGCGGTCCAGCTGATCCGGATCGATCGGCTGTCCGGCATCGTGACGTCCGATTTTTACACCGGAGCCGTCAAAGCTGGGAAAGCCGTAAAACATCGAATCTCGGAGGGTAAACACAAAGGCAGGGAACTTGGCGGACTGGTACAGGTCTTCATCTGCTTCAAACCAAGCTACGGTCTTGCGAGTAGGCACGAGTGGCAGATGTAGACCGAGTGATTGCAGGATGGACGGATTCCATGCCCCGGCGCTTACTAGCACCTTGGCTCCGCGATAGCTCGCGTTTTCTGTCTGGACGATCACGTGATCGGGTTCGACCTGCAATCCCGTTACCCGTGTATGGGTGCGCAGGACAGCACCGTGCTGGATGGCGAGCTTCCGGTAAGCCCTGATGCATGCTTCCGAGTAGAGGACGCCGGAGTCCGGTTCAAGGCAAGTGTAGAAATCTTCAGGCAGCGTGATCCCCGGCCAGCGTTCATGGACTTCTTGTGCTTGCAAAACTTCCAGCGGCAGTGAGAATTGCTTGGCTGAATCCTGTACCTCCTGCAAGAACTGACAGCCGACTGGCCCAGCGCTGAGCACACCGGTCTGGGTAAAAAGCGGAACCCCTGACAAATCCTCCAGCTCCTTCCACAGCTCTTTGGCACGTAGAACGAGGGGGACGTACTGGACCCCTTCTCCATAGGCGTAACGAATGATCCGTGTGTCACCGTGATGGCTGCCCATCGTATGGGGCGGGTCATAGGCGTCCAGCAGCAGCGTGCGCACGCCTTTTTTGGCCAGATCGTACCCTGCAGCCATTCCCACTGATCCGGCGCCAACAATGATTACATCAAAACTCTCCATCCGTGCTCCCTCCAAGCTTTTGAAATGATGAGTTGGTATCATGGCTGTAGACTCATGTATTCGTGCATGTTTTCAAATCTTACTGATTATGATAGTGGTATCTGCGATGACACACAAGATCTTGTCAAACGGCGGATCAAAAGACTTCTCTTTTCACACGCATCCATCATGGTATATTGAAAGAGTGGAAAAAGACGATACGCTGAGATGAGTAGCGGGGGTACATATATGGAAGAACTGTTATTAGGCAGTTTTTTATCGGCGATGGCGACCGGAGCGGGAGCACTGCCGATTCTCTTTTTTAAAGCTGTAACCCACCGGTGGCGGGATATTTTGCTTGCCTTTACCGCTGGAATCATGATGGCCGCAGCTACATTTGGCCTGATTCCGCAAGCACTGGAAAGCGATTCATTCCTCATAGTCTGTATAGGTGTCGTGACTGGAACGCTGGTTCTGACCGTTCTGGAAAGCATCGTTCCGCATATCGACTTGGAGCATACTCGAATCAACATCGCGATGGATACACAGGCACTGCTGATTTTATCCGCTATTACCCTGCACAATATTCCAGAGGGACTGTCTGTCGGTGTCAGCTATTCCAGCGAGCAGGCGGGGCTGGGGGGCTTGATCGCCTTTGCGATTGGTCTGCAAAATGCTCCGGAGGGCTTTCTCGTCGCCCTTTTCTTGATCAACCAGAGGGTAAGCAGACTCAAAGCATTCTTTTTGGCTACCATGACGGGTGCTGTTGAGATCGTCGCTGCTGTGCTGGGATATTCTCTCTCCGGAATCATAGATGGCCTTGTTCCGTACGGTCTGTCGTTCGCGGCAGGTGCCATGCTGTTTATCGTCTACAAGGAGCTGATACCGGAAAGTCACGGTGACGGTCATGCCCGTTCAGCTACATTTTCCTTTATTGTAGGACTTTTGGTGATGATCGGCCTGACAGATTGGCTGAAATAGCACTGTTTTTTACAGACTTCCGATTTTTCCTCAACTTCCTCTCACAAATCGAGCCAAATTTACCGAAACCATATATAGATAGATTTCGATTACGGAAGTAGGGAGTGTCACAATGGAAAAATCGACCGTGATAGGTATCGTACTAGGAATCGTGGCTGTGGTTGTCGGAATGATATTGAAGCACGCGAGTCCTATGGCGTTGTTAAACGCCGCCGCATTCATGATTATTATCGTGGGTACGATAGCCGCCATCTTTAATGCCTTTCCTCTGACAGAATTAAAGCGAGTACCCGCTTTGTTCAAAATTCTCTTTACCGAGCAAAAACTCCCTGCAAAGCGTGAACTGATTGGCCAATTCATGAACTGGGCATCCATTGCGCGCCGCGAGGGATTGCTCGCATTGGAAAATACGTCGGATGAAATTGAAGATCCTTTCCTTCGCAACGGGATGAAAATGATCATCGACGGAGGAGAGCCGGATTTTGTTCGCGATGTATTGAACGAAGAGATTCATGCTATCGAAGAGCGTCATCAAGCTGGCGCCCTGATTTTCAGCCAGGCTGGTTCCTATGCACCTACTCTTGGGGTATTGGGGGCGGTAGTCGGTCTGATCGCTGCGCTGGGGAACTTGAGTGACATCGATGCGTTGGGGATTTCCATCGCTGCGGCATTTGTGGCTACATTGCTGGGTATCTTCACCGGATACGTTCTATGGCATCCATTTGCCACCAAGCTGAAACGCAAATCCAAGCAGGAAATCGAGATCAAGAAAATCATGGTGGAAGGACTTCTTTCCATCCAGGCAGGGGTATCTCCAGCTGCTATTGAACAAAAACTGCTCGTATACATTCCGTTCTCAGAGCGTTTAGAAATGAAGGAAGAGAAGAAGGAGGAAGGAGCTGCGGTAAATGGCTAAACGACCGAAGAGACATGCTCAACATGAAGAGCATATGGACGAGTCTTGGCTGATTCCGTACGCTGACCTGCTCACACTTCTGCTTGCCTTGTTTATCGTGTTGTTTGCATCGAGTGAAATGGATGCTAAAAAGTTCGACCAGATGGTTCGATCCTTTAATGTAGCAATGAATGGCGGAGTCGGTGTATTGGACCAGCCTAGTCCGGTTCCACTTGATCCGATGCTGCAACAGCAAACCCTGCACAAAGGTGCACAGGAAGCAGAGAAGACAGAAGAAGAGCGGAAGCTGGAAGAAGCGATCCGCAAAGAAACAGAGGATCTGAAAAAGCTGCAGACACAGCTGGAGGGCTACATCCAAAGCAATCAGCTGCAGGACAAGCTCCAGACCAAGCTGACGGACGAAGGACTGCTCATCACGATCCTGGACAATGCACTGTTCGATTCCGGTAAGGCAGATTTGAAACCGGAAGCAAGAAAGCTCGCGGCTGAGATGGCTGTCATGCTCGTCCCCCATCCGAAGAAAGTCACGGTTACGGGACATACCGACAATGTACCGATCAATCGTGTTGAATTTCCTTCCAACTGGGACCTGAGCGTGAAGCGTTCCGTAAACTTCCTGAAGGTGCTGCTGGAAAACAACAACCTGGACCCGACAAAATTCAGCGCTACGGGCGTGGGTGAATATCATCCTGTAGCAGACAATAAAGATGCAGCGGGAAGAGCGAAGAACCGTCGGGTAGAAGTAGCGATCCTGCGTGATCTGGCCTCTCCGCCAAACAACAGTATGAATCATACTAATCCTTAATTCTTGAGTAGACTGCGCACCGATTCGCGCAGTCTTTTTTTTATACTATCGGAAAGTGTTGAGTGCGCTAAAGCGCTAAAAAGATTAGCGGAAGATAGTATAAGTGCAACTAAGGCTCCGCCAAAAGCTTGGCGTAGCCAAGTTTTCTAATAAAGGGCATTTTGAACCGGTTGCTTTGGACGCGGGTTTTCCTTTTTCGTGGAGCTGGGCAGGAATACCCCCAGCAGGAAGCTCAAGAGGGGCTTCTCTTTCTTTTGGGAACCTTGACAAAACGAATGAAAAGAGGAAATAATGATAAATAACAAGTAAATAACTCGGAATACTATATGATTAAAACAGAGGTGATTGTGATGGAACGGACGATTCACATCAAGAGCGGCGACATCACCTTGGCAGCGACACTCCATGAGCCAGATTTCATGGTGGCAAAAAAAGCTGGCAAGGTCCCGCTGGTCTTGATTTGCCACGGCTTTGTCGGCAGCCGGATCGGTGTAAACCGCCTTTTCGTCAAAGCCGCCCGGGAGCTGGTGGCGCATGATGTGGCTGTTCTGCGCTTTGACTACGGAGGCTGCGGAGAGAGCGAAGGAGAGTACGGAGCGGGAGGGTTGGACGTCCTGCTGCAGCAAACACGTGATGTCATCGAGTATGCTGTGTCTCTGGAGCACGTCGACACGAGCCGAATCCTATTGCTTGGGCATAGCCTGGGAGGAGCAGTTACGATGCTTGCTGCCAGCCAGGACCCGCGTATTCATTCCCTGGTCCTCTGGGCCGCAGTAGCAAAGCCTTTTGAGGATATCGCCCGGATCGTGGGCGAAAAGGGCTATCAGGAAGCACTGCAGACAGGCAGTACCGACTACCTCGGCTATTCGCTTCAAGCGCGCTTTTTCCAATCGATGAGCAGCCACAGCCCTCTGCGACAGGCTCAAAGGTTCGAGGGTGATATCCTGCTTTTGCATGGCAATCGCGATGACGTGATTGCGGTCGACGCCATGTTTCATTACGAGCGAGAGCTGCGACTGCGAAAAAGAGGCCGTTGTGAGACGGAAATCGTGGTAGGTGGGGACCATACCTTCTCGTCGGAGGACGGCTATCAGCGACTGATCAGCAGTACGGTTCACTGGATCAATCGGCAAGTGGGGCAACAGATCGTAGCGGTGTAGGTAGAAAAGGATCGGATACTGAAGAGAAAAGGGATAGCCAATGGGCTATCCCTTCTTAATTTGCTCCAGCAATCCCCGACAACCAGCCTCCACGAGATCGTAAACGTACTCGAATCTGCCTGTGTAATACGGATCTTCGACATTTCGCTCCGCAGCTTGGGGCGCAAAGTCGAGCAGGCGGAAAATCTTTTATGGCGAAAGACGGCTTCAGCCATCGGTGAGCGGCAAATATTGCCTAGACAGACGAAGAGTACATGTGTCATGCATGACTACTCCTTTCCGTTTCAGAGAGTTGGTTGATGCTATCAACCACTCGTGAGCTCTGTATGGTAGAATACCATAATAACATTTTTTCAGGCAGAAAAAGGTGAGGTGGACCTTATGAAAACGTATCTATACCGCCTCCGTTTTGTCGTAACTGTGATCGCCGCGACGGTGCTCCCCATTTTGATCACGGGGATCGTCCTGCAAAAAGCGGCCGAGCAAGCATTATTGGAGGAAAAAAAGCAAAAGCTGACGGCGATCACCGAACAGATGGATTTTGCCCTCACACAAACGTATGCAGAAATGCTGGTGGAGATGGGGGGAGCAGAAGCTTCGCGCGATGAACAAATCCGCATGCTCAGCAGTAAACTGGAACCGCTTACAAATCGCATAGCCGCAGCTCACCCAGGTATCGGCGTAGGATATTATGCTGCCGAGCTGGATGCGATCGTGACCTATGGCCCCGGCACGGAAAGCCTGCATGTCGGCAAGTCCATTTCTGCAGACCACCCTGGACGAGAGGTCATGGAAACCCGCGAGCCAGCAGTCGTGATCGGGGAGCAGGTCAGGGGAAATATCATGAATGCAATGATTCCGATCATACGTGACAATCAGATGATCGGATATGTATGGGCGAATGAACTCATGTCCAACATCGACGTACAGTTGGCAGGAATGAGACAGAGTATTACGATCATTTTAGGAATTGGGTGCGTAGTTGCAGCCATCGTCAGCGGATTGCTGGTCCATCGACTGGAGGTCATCCTGGCGGAAATTAAATCCGGACTGAAGCGGCTTAGCTACGACCTGTCCTTTCGGATGAAGCGACTGGACGGGGAACCAGGAGAGATTACCGGAGCGATCAACAAGTTGGCAAAGGATCTTCAGGAAAGCCGCAGTCATACAGAAACCATGATGGACAGTATGGAAAACGGAGTCATCGCACTGGACCAGGAGGGGCACTTGACGGCCTGGAACGAATCGGCTACCCGCCTATTGGGTTTGCCAGCAGAAGCAAAGGGCAGGCAGTATGCGCAAGTCTTTACGGACAGTCCTCTGCTGTTGGAAATGATCGCATCTGCCTTGCAGGAAGCGAAAACCAATCATGATACAGAATGGTGGCATCCGCATCCTGAGCGTGGATTGCTTTGTCTCAATATCACGACGTCCATTTGGCGCGGTCCGCTGGATGAAGTGCTGGGTGTCATCATCATGATCGAAGACCGCACAGAATGGAAGCAGTTGGAATCCCGTCTGGCTCAGGCTGAGAGATTGGCGGTAATTGGCGAATGGGCAACCAGCATCGCGCATGAAGTGCGCAACCCGCTCACCTCGATCAAGGCGTTTACCCAAATCATCGAGGAGGATTTGCCGAGCGAGCATGACAGCCGGGAGTATACCGGAATCATCATGGAAGAGGTAGAACGCCTCAATCGCTTTGCGGACGAGCTGCTGTTGTTTTCTCGTCCATCTGAAGAAACACATGTAGCGGTCAATCTGGATCGGGTCATCCGCCATTCACTCAAGCTGACCGAACGCACTGCAGCCAACAAGGAAGTGTCGATCAAGCTCGATACAGGGTCAGAGCTGCCACAGGTGATGGCTTCACCGGAGCTGCTGAAGCAGGTCTTTCTCAACATCCTGCTCAATGCCCTGCAGGCAGTCCCGAATGGCGGTGCGGTACACTTGAAAACAGAACGGCAAGCGGACCACGTACGCATCCATATAAGCAACGAAGGCTCTGCGATTGCGAAAGAAAATCTGGATATGGTCTTCGAACCCTTTTTCACGACGAAATCATCTGGGACTGGATTGGGTCTGGCTATCTCTCAACGGATCGTACAAGCATACGGCGGTCACATCTATGTAGAGAACACTTCGGAAGGCGTCCGTTTTACTGTGGAATTGCCGGTGAGGAAAGAGGGAGAATGATGAAAAGACGTGTGTTGGTCGTAGATGATGAAGTCAATGTGCGCAAAGCCCTGTCGACGACCCTTCGCAAGATCGGCTATGAGACAGGGGAAGCCGCGAGTGGAGCAGAAGCCTTGGATAAGCTCGGGACCTTTCTTCCTGAAGTGATGCTGCTGGATTTGCGCATGCCGGAGTTGGATGGCATGGAGACCTTGCGCCGACTGATGCAAGGAACAGGAAGAAAGCCCAAGGTAGTCATGATGACCGCTTATGGCTCCGCGAGTGATGTGATGGAAGCAATACGCTTGGGGGCCTTTGATTATATTCAAAAACCGTTTGATCTGGCTGCGGTCAAACAAGTGGTGGCAAACGCACTCATGCACACTGAACCAGAAGAAGACGGCCAGAGTGTTCATTCCTATGAAGAAGCAGTGGAAAGCTCCGGTCTGATCGGACTCAGCGCTGCCATGCAACATGTGTACAAGCTCGTTGGAAAGGTGAGCATGTCCAAGGCAAATGTCTTAATAGAGGGTGAGAGCGGGACAGGCAAGGAGCTGATTGCCCGCGCCATTCACGCCAATAGCCCGAGAGCGGATCAACCCTTGATTCCGGTCAACTGTGGAGCCATACCGGAAAATCTGCTGGAGAGCGAGCTGTTTGGTTATGAGAAGGGCGCTTTTACAGGAGCGGTCGGACGCAAGCAGGGCATGTTTGAGCTGGCAGATGGGGGGACGCTTTTTCTGGATGAGGTGGGAGAGCTCAGCCCTGCCTTGCAGGTAAAGCTATTGCGCGTCCTGCAGGATCGCATCCTCGTCAGAGTAGGGGGAGTGGAGCAGATCCCGATTGACGTGAGAGTCATTGCGGCGACCAATCGCGACCTGCGCGAGCGGATACGCCAGGAGCTGTTTCGTGAGGATTTGTATTACCGGCTGAACGTCGTGCCGATCCACATGCCGCCGCTTCGGGAGCGAAAAGAGGATATTCCTTTGCTCATTCGCCATTTTCTCGCCAAGTACAGCAGAGAAGCGGGAAAGGAAGGACTGTATCTTGCACCCGCAACGACGGATCTGCTGATGGCGTATCACTGGCCAGGCAATGTACGTCAACTGGAGAACACGATCGAACGTGCAGTCATCCTCGCCAGTGGACCCTCCATCCTGCCAGAGCATGTGCGTGGTCATTTGCAGGAAACCAATCATACGGAGAAAAAGGCTCCGTTGCAAGGGATTCGTTTTGAAGATCGAACGATGCGGGAGATTATCCAGGAAGTGGAGCGGGAGGCGATCGCACGTGCCTTGCGCAAGGAGCGGGGCAATAAGCTGCAAACGGCAAAGCGCCTGGGAATATCCAGACGGGCTCTGCTGTACAAAATCGAGATGTATGGCTTGGATACGGCAGAGGATGAACAAGACAAATCACCTTTCGAGTGAGTAAGTTGGTGTCATTGGTGTATAAAAAGTAGTCAGCCTTGATTGGGAGCGAGATGAAAGCGCATTCAATTATGTCGAATATGATACATTTTCAGCTTTGGCATACCTCTTGCAATTGCTAAAAAGCGAACGCAATCATTCGTTTTTTAGGAAAGGGGTATGTCTTTTGTTTAAAGTTTTAACCAGCGCATCTGTTAAAATGGTACAGCGTTATTTGCCAGATGCTTTCCTGTTCGCCGTCATCCTGACGTTCATCGTTTTCCTCGGAGGGATCTTCATCAATGGTAAGACACCGATGGAGATGGTCAACTTTTGGGGAACCGGATTTTGGGGCTTGCTCGGCTTTACCATGCAAATGGTCTTAATCCTGATTACCGGACATACACTTGCAAGCACTGACATTTGCAAAAAAGGGCTTCGTTCCTTGGCAGGTCTCGCGAAAACGCCTGGTCAGGCCATTGTATTGGTTACGTTGATTTCCTGTATGGCGAACTGGATCAACTGGGGCTTTGGACTCGTGATCAGTGCGCTCTTGGCTCGTGAACTGGCAAATCAGGTGGCAAAGGTCGACTATCGTCTGCTGGTCGCAAGTGCGTATGGAGGCTTTGTCGTCTGGCACGGTGGACTCGCAGGGTCGGTACCGTTGACGATTGCAACTGAAAAACATAGTATGCAAGACGTGATTGGTATTATCCCGACATCTGAGACGATGTTCTCTGTGATGAATCTGACGATCGTGATTGCGATTATGATTGCTTTGCCTATCGTGAACCGTTTGATGATGCCTGCCGAGAAGGATCGTATTGTTTTCCGTGGAGATGGGATCGCAGCAGAGGAAACAGCTGCAACAACGGAAGGCATGGACAGCGACAGCCCGGCAGCAAAGCTGGAGAACAGCCGAGTTCTCTCCATTCTAGTATCCGCCTTGGGTATCGTCTATTTGATTTCGTACTTTGCTGAAAAAGGCTTCCTGCTTAATCTGGACATCGTGATTATGGCGTTTTTGTTCCTCGGTATTCTCTTGCACGGTACGCCTCGCAAGTTTTTGAATGCGATGAATGAAGCTGTCAAGACGACGAGTGGAATTGTGGTTCAGTTCCCGTTTTACGCCGGGATTATCGGGATGATTACGGCTTCCGGACTTGCTGCTACCATGTCCCAATGGTTCATTAGCATTTCGACTCCAACTACATTCCCTTTGTTTACGTTCTGGAGTGCAGGTCTGCTGAACATCTTCATTCCATCAGGCGGCGGACAATGGGCGGTACAAGCACCGATTATGCTGCCAGTGGCAACAGAGCTGGGAGTATCCCATGCCAAAGTCGCGATGGCGATCGCTTGGGGCGATGCCTGGACCAACTTGATCCAGCCATTCTGGGCCTTGCCCGTACTGGCTTTGGCTGGTCTGGGAGCAAGAGACATCATGGGCTACTGTCTGATGATGCTGCTGGTTACAGGGGCCATTATCAGCCTGGGCTTCCTGGTATTCTAACTTTTCCCACATTCTTTTCAGATCAAAGAAGATGGTGTAGAATCAAATTATTGTGTTTTCTAGGGTTCCGCAGATATTTCGATCTGGTCAGGTCCAAGAGAAAACCCGCGGTCCACAGACCGTGTACACGGAGGGATAAAAGCCCGGGAGGATATCGATTTGATATTCTTTCCGGGCTTTTTTGTCCTTTTCATTTTGGGAATGATACGAAGGAGAGAGGAGTACGTTTAACGTATGAATAAGACATGGGTACTGGTAGTTGTGGCTGGTATTTTTGAAGTGATGTGGGTTGCGGGATTGAAGCACGCGGACAGCGTTCTGACGTGGACTTTGACTGCGATAGCCATTTTTATCAGCTTTGCCGTATTGATTTACGCGGGTAAAAAACTGCCAACCAGTACGGTGTATGCCGTATTCGTAGGTTTGGGAACGGCCGGGACTGTCATCAGCGAAATGCTGTTTTTCGGGGAGCCGTTTCGATTGAGCAAACTGGCACTTATTGCTGTATTGCTAGCCGGTATTATCGGATTGAAGCTGGTGACCCCTGATCAACCAAAAGAGGATGAGGCGAGAAGGGAGGGGAGAGCGTCATGACGTGGATTTCTCTCATTTTTGCCGGGCTGTTTGAGGTTGTGGGTGTAATGGGAATGACACTCGTCAATCAACAGCGCTCTGTACGTTCTTACCTGATCCTGGCAGGCGGATTTGGACTCAGCTTTGCACTCCTGTCCTACGCCATGACGGGAATCGCGATGGGAACCGCGTATGCCGTATGGACAGGAATTGGCACAGTGGGAAGTGCATGTGTAGGCATGCTTTTCTACGGAGAGTCAAAAGATAGAATGAGGCTGTTTTGCATCGCATTGATTGTAGTGTCTGTTATTGGTCTGAAGCTTCTCGGGTAAAAGGGTCAATCTGCTTCGTCATGGGGAATTGAAGGAGGAAGGGTACTGGATGGGGACACTGTGGGAAGCCCTGAAAAAGGGGAATACGTCATCAGCGACAGCAGCGATTGGAAATACCGGATTGGCAGTCGTTAAAGGTGTTGCAGCAGCCTTCAGCGGCAGCGGAGCAATGTTTGCTTCTGCGATGCACTCAGTCGCGGATGCGATCAACCAGGGTTTCGTGTTCTTTGGCAGTGTTCTGGGTGAGAAAAAGCCGACTCCGAGGTTTCCTACCGGATTTGGGCGGGTTATCAACCTGTTTTGCATGATTGCGGTCATCGTGGTAACTATCATGGCCTATGAGACCATTATAGAAGGCTTTCACCTGTTGAAGGTCCCTGCCGTGGCTACCCATTTTTGGCTGAACGCGTCGATCCTGGTATTGGCGATTGTCGTGGATGGCTATGTATTGATTAAGGCAATGAAAGAAATTATTCACGAGGCCCGAGTAGACGCCAAAGGATGGAACATCGTGCCCCTTTCCTTTCGCAATGTAGGACGTGCAGCTCCGCCTACTCGGCTGGTTTTTTATGAGGATCTGGTGGCAACGCTGGGGGCTGTTTTGGCTTTGGTTGCGGTTGTGTTGACACAGTTTACGAGCTTCACGATTTTTGACGGGATTGCGACCATTTTGATTGGCTTTCTGATGATTGGAGTCGCATTTCGCGTCGGTTACGACAACATGGTAGGATTGATCGGTGTGGCTGCGCCCAAGGAAGTGGAGACGCGCGTAGCACGGATCATTCTGGATGATCCGGACGTGACGGATATCAACCGTATGCGCATTGTCCAGGAAGGCCGTTTCTACCATGTGGAGAGCTATATTGAGCTGCGGCCGGGCCTTCTGCTATCTGTTGCAGACGACATCAAGTTCCGGGTGCGCGACAGCCTGCTCAAAGATCAGGATATCAGTGATGTCACGCTCGGCATACTCGAGGACAACGGAATCATCGACTGGGAACCGGCTCTAGCCCCAGATGCGTCTGGCCGTGAAAAAAGCCGCTGATGAAATCCACGAAATAAATACAACCCCCGCCGACCGACTGGTCAAGCGGGGGTTGTTTATTTAGCAGGATCATGAGACGGTAAGAAGCTCTTCCGTCATACCCTTTTCATCGGTATTGATACGAGTAATCAGTACGCGATTGACGCGGTGATTATCCATTTGTTTCACGGTAAAGATATGGTTCTCTACTTCGATGGAAGCATCAACGGCGATCTCTTCCTCGAGCTGGCTGTACAACCAGCCACCGATCGTATCCACGTCTTCCGACTCCAGATCAAATGGCAGATAGTCATTCAGATCGGTCAGCATCATCATACCTGATACAGAGAAGCCATCTTCCAAAATTTCGATGTCCGGACGTTCATCCTCGTCGAATTCGTCCTGAATGTCTCCGACGATTTCCTCAAGAATGTCTTCCATCGTAACCAGACCAGCGGTACCGCCATACTCGTCAATGACAATGGCCATCTGCGTACGTTTTTTCTGCAGCAGACGCAGGACCGCACTGATTTCCATCGACTCAGGAACGGTTGTGATCGGACGGAGCAGTGTATCCAGCTCGACATGTCCATTTTCCAGTGCAGCCAGATAAAAATCGGTAGCATGGACAAAACCGATGATATTGTCTTTGTCTTCCTCCGCTACCGGCAGGCGCGAGTGCCGCTGGGTACGGATGATTTCCAGGTTTTCTTCAAAAGAATTGGTGGTGTACAGGCAGACGATGTCGATACGCGGAACCATGGTTTCCCGCACCAGCGTTTCCGAGAAGTCAAAGACTTGCTCCACCAATGCCAATTCGGTCTTGTCAATATGTCCGCTCTGGTGGCTTTGATTCACCAATATACGAATCTCTTCTTCCGTATGGGCCGCTTCGTGTTCGGAAAGAACTTCCAGACCCAGACGTTTCATCAGGGCATTCGCAGTTCCATTAAGGAACCAGATGGCCGGGAAAAGCAATTTATAGAAGAACATCAATGGCGCTGCAACCCACAACGAGGTCTCTTCCGCTTTCTGAATAGCCAAGGATTTTGGTGCAAGCTCGCCTAGAACAATGTGCAGAAACGTGATGATGGCAAAAGCGATACCGATCGAGATGGCAGAGATCAGGTATTCAGGAAGCCCTGATGAACCCAGTAAAGGCTCTACGATCATGTGGGCGATGGCCGGTTCCCCGACCCAACCCAAAGCCAGCGAGGATAAGGTGATCCCCACCTGACAAGCGGAGAGGTAGGCATCTAGCTGGTGTGTGACCTTTTGCGCATATTTCGCTCGTTTGTTCCCATCATTAACTAGCTGCGTAAGGCGTGTTTGCCGCACCTTGACGAGTGAAAATTCGGCGGCAACGAAAAAGCCGTTCAGAAAGACAAGGAAAATCACTAGAAGCAGGTTGAGCACTATCGGGACGGTGTCCAAAGTAAAGGTTCATCCTCTCTGGATTGTTTTTTAATGTACAACATGTAACGTTGTAACACTATGGAATGTTTAGAAAATACACCTTCCATCATACCCTTTTTCTCGAAATCCGACAAAACCTTAAAAACACGATTGAGGGCTTTAAAACCCCTTTTACTCAAGAAAAGAGACAGTCAGATGACCATTTCTCAGGTTTTTGCGCTCAGAGGAGGCCTCAGATGGTCAAATCGTCTGAAAATGGGGAAAATGATACCACCTGAGGCATTTCAAGCCTATTAACGATGTAACATTTGCTGACTGTAGACGAAGAATACGGACAGAACTCCGGCCAAAGCCAGATAAGCAATCAGGACCTTCCACTTTGTGGATGCAGGGGCCACGTAGTAGGTCGTCAAGCGATGCATCTGCTCCTCTACTTCCTCCAGACGCTGACGAGCTACCTGCTCTCCTTCCAGCAGTACGGAGGAGGGAGCAGGGCGATTGGGATCACTGTCGATAAAGTGCACGGGCTCGCGCTCCCATTGCCGGAAGAGGTCAACCAGGCGATTTACATACACTTTGTCCAGTCGCTCCCGATCACGCGCAAAACGTTTATCATCCTGCAAAAACGGAATCAGGAAGCCTTTATTTGGCGGCAATTCTGCGTACCGGGCAGCCTCTTCCTGCAGATGCATTCTCTTGTCCCACGAAGATTCCAAGGAAGGCCACTGTACGATTTCCTGTAAAAAGTCGCGCAGCTTCTCTTTTTCATAGTGCAGCACCTGGTGCTGGTAGCCTTCGCGCAGACGGCTCCACCAGGTAATCAGCCCGATGACGAAGATGAAGACCATGAGTGGTCCAGGGGAAAAGAAAAGCATGGCTCCCAGACCGATCAGGCCGACCAGCCAGATCTTGGTGGACAGAACGGAGACGATGCGTCCACCGTCCAAAGGCGAAATCGGCATCAAATTGAACAGATTGAGCAGGGCACCGAGGTAGATGACCAATGCCCAAAAAGGGTCTTGCGTGTACCAGTAGAGCGGCAGGGCAGGCAAAAAGGAGATCAACCCGGCCAGAGGGCCTCCGTAGGCGAGATAGGCCTCCGTGCCGGCATCCCGTGGATGATCCTTCATAGAGATCAACGCTCCCGCAAAGGGGATAAAGATGGCTGGAGATGTGGCAATGCCTTTTCGCTTGGCAGCCACCAAATGGCCCATTTCATGCACGAAAATCAAGTACACGAGGGCAACTGCAAATTTCCACCCGTAGAACATCGCGTAAGCCCCAAGGCTGATAATCATCGACAAAAGCGTCGATCCAAACTTTGAAAACTTCAGTATACTTGCGATCCATTTTAGATTGGCCAGCAAAAAGGCGCCTATGGCCAAGAGGACGGAGCCTCGTTTTTTCATCAGGGTACCTCCTACTGTAATCGGTGCAAGCGAACAGCGTTAGCCTTCCAGGAGAGGATTGGAAAAAGAAAATCCGTACTCCCCATATAACGGATTGTAGCGAAGCTCACCGCCATCAAAGTACCAGAAGTCGGATGGGCGTATGACGAATCGCAATCCCTCTACTTCAAAAATGGCATCGTCCGCCATGTATTCGTCTTTCTCAATCGCATAGAACAGTCCGCCTGTCCCCGGCCCGCTCGTTCTGACATATAAGCGCAGCGTATCACCGGGCAGAAAACCGGCATAGCGCTGGTAAGCTGTGGAAAATGCGGGTTCTATCTCAAGCTTGATGCTCATGGACAAGCTCCTCTCCTATCTTTCCCTTCCATTGTACCATAAATCGAAAAAAGCCCATTCCGGTTGAGAGCGAATGGGCGGGTTATGCTGGTTCATTAATCCTTGCCTTTGCTGACATCAAATGTAGGGTGCATAAACCGTGCGCCCTTGATTCTGTTGTCCTCCAGAAGCTCCTGATTTTCATTGGAGTTCCAGCCGATGTCGTTGGTTGGGTGTACCCATTGGTCACCAGCCATCACGGAGGGGTCGGTCTCTGTACTCCATTGATTGAGCGGGGAATCGGCAGAGTCGTAAAAGCTGTCACCGATGATCACGCCAAACTCATTGACAAAAGGCTGCTGAATGGAACGCGTGGAGTTCTTGTAGTCAGGAGCGCTGATCTGATGGGGGATGGTCCCGTCAATCGAGATGTCCTCGACTTCTTTGCTCGCTTCGCCGTTTTGTATCCGCTCGTCCATATTCATCCTCCTATAACCACAGTTTGCTACTGCTATGATGCGTCAAGCAGTCTCTCCTTATTCCTACTTGAGCCGTACACGATGTCCAGCAGCGCCCAGCCCAAAGAATGGGTTGGTGCATACGCTACGGATATACGAGATTGTGAGTCAAGAAAAGGGGAGATCAGATGCTTGCCAGCGTCGTCATACCAACTAGAGATGTAGCTGATCAGCTCCTGTACACTTTGTTTAGTCTCAACCTGCAATTAACTTCATTCGAACAATTTGAAGTGATCATTATAGACAATGCTTCTGCAGATGAAACGCCGCAAAAAGTGGCACAGTTTACCGCCAACTATCCACTTCGCTATGTTCGTTTTAAAAGGAGGCTGCCCTTTTACCGTCTGGTGAATGAAGGGATTACACAAAGTCGTGGTCAGGTGATTATTTTTCTTGCCAGCAATTGCATGGTTCCACGGGAGTTTATCGGGACACATCATCAGGCGCATCATCACGACAGCCAGCTGGTATTGCTCGGGCTGGACAGCAAGCGAATCTATTCGGTCTACGATCCGCTTTTTAACGAACAGCAGCACGCGGAATGCAGCATGTGGCTGGAGCAGTATCCGCAAATCAAAAGACCTCATTCTCCAGCACGCAGGCTTCCTTTGCTGGAAGAAAATCAAATCGCCAGCGGACTGCCATTTCATCTCGGTCTGCCTTGTCCGGATGCAGAAGCCCGTCTCGCCGTATGTCGGGCTTACGGTTCCAAGCTGGATGGACATCACGCTCCCTGGATGCTGTTTCAAACCCAGCATGTGTCCTTGCGTCGGGAGGGCTTGCTGCGCCAGGGGCCATTCAAGGCATTGCCGCGTGTCGAGATGGAAAGGGAGATGGCCCGCAGGCTGTTAAGAAGCGGGTTTCACTTCCAGTTTGCCAACAAATTGACCTTACTTAAGCAAGAACGCGTCTTGGGGAATATCCCCTTTCGCAAAGCGTCGAAGAAAAACCGCCGAACCCCGTAACGGGGTGTATCGGCGGTTTACTTCCTATTAGCGGTTTTCTTTTAGGCGTTCTTGTGGTTCACTATTGATGGAGCCGTCAGAGCGGACAGCCTCCGACCGGGCTTTTGGCCCGCGGATTTCAGCCGTTTTTCCAAAGTCTTTCTCCTTGTTGCGTACCATATCTTCTCCTCCTCTTCGTTGAAGCAGGCGACCCTTACCTTGTCGCATGTCTGTAGTATGACCCAAAAGGCGGAGTAGAATGAGCGCGTTGCAATCTATACAGGAAAGGATCGATCTCTTATGGCGAAGAAACAAAAACGTCAAAAACAGTATACACACGCAGGGAAGGCTGAAGCAACAGACACGAAAAGTGGTTTGAATGTCAAAGATATTCTGGGCGAAGATGCGTTGAGTAAACTAAAGCAACTGGAAAAAGATATGAAGGCAGAGAGCGAGCGCAAAGCGCAGGAAGCTGCTGAACAGAAGCGGCGTGAGCAGGAGGAACGCGAGCGCAACAAGAGCTTTGGCGAGCTGTTGGAAGAGTACGGGAAAAAGGGCGGAGGCAAGTTCAGCTGATGCGCGATGACGAGAGAAGACACGATGAACAACGTCCCGATACCTCTAAAAACGGCATGATGAAAAAACGGCAGCTTCAGGTCAAAGAAGAGCGTGTCAAGGAGCGGGGACGAGAGGTCTTGAACCGTTTAGGCAAAAAGGAAGAGAAGCAGTGATTTTTTTTCCTCCTTCCCCATATAGGTAAAGATAGGGAAGGGGGGAGATCATGGGGGTACTCCTGCTCCTGATCAGCCTCCTTTGCGTGTCGGTCGGTACATGGAGGTTGATTGGCATCTACAAGGCGGAGAAGACCGACAGCAAGCTGCTTTGGTGGACCGTAGCGAGCCTTGGAATTGCGCTTTTTTTTCTATTGAAGCTGATGACAGATACGTAGCTCATGTAAAAACATGCACCTGTAGCCGAAGCCGCAGGTGCATGTTTTTTTGTTTATTCGTAACGCAAGGCTTCGATCGGATCCAGCTTGGCTGCCTTGTTCGCCGGATAGAGGCCGAAGAAGATCCCGATCGCGCTGGAAAAGGCGAAGGCAATGATGACGCTGTTCCAGGAGAGCAGCGGAGGTAGATTGGCAAAATGGGCGATCAGGGCAGCGATACCGAGACCGAACAACACGCCGATCAATCCCCCGATCAGGCAGACGATCACGGATTCGATCAGGAACTGAATCAGGATATCTCCCCTTCGCGCGCCTAATGCCTTTCGAATCCCGATCTCTCTCGTCCGCTCCGTGACGGAGACGAGCATGATGTTCATGACGCCTACCCCGCCGACCACAAGCGAAATTCCCGCGATGACACTGAAGATCATCGTCAAAGTGCCTGTCAGTTGATTGAACTGATCGGCAGATTCCTGCATGGAGCGGGCCGTGTAGTGGTCTTTCTTTTGATGCTTGCGGCTGAGATATTGCTTTGCCTGCTGCATCGCGGGATCGACGGAAGCTTTATCGACGGCTGTCCCCATAAACATCTGGACATAAGGCTCTTCCTGCAGGCTTTGGGAATAGCGGATCGGCACGAAAGCTCCAAAGGTTTCAGCACCCATGTCAAATTTGAATTTTTCCTCTTTGTACGTTCCGATCACAACGAGAGAGTTATTTCCCATACGAACACGTTGGCCAATGGGATTCATCTGACCGAACAGCTTGGTGCCCAGTGCTTCCTCTAGTACGACCACCGCGCGCTGCTCTTTGTCATCCGCATGATTGAAAAAACGTCCCTTTGATAACTGGACTGTTGTCTGCAACATCGGAAGATATTCAGGTGTGGTAGCAACCAGGTTGACTCGTTCTACTTTTTTCGGTCCTTTCATCTCGACCGTACTCGAATTGTAAGGAACAATATATTCAATCGCGGGGCTAATCTTTGCCAGTATTTCTGCATCTTCGACCGTCAAATCGTCTGTGGAGTGCTCTTCCTTGGTATCCCAATTGATGTAGACGTTGAAGTTGTTTCGCCCGAATTTATCCATTTCCTCGTTGATCGCTTTCTGACCGCCTTCACCGAGTGTCGTGACGGCAATCACGGAAGTAATACCGATGATGATGCCTAGCATGGTCAGACTGGAGCGCATTTTGTTGGCCCAAATGCCTTCTACTGCTGTATAAAAGCTCTCCAAAAGATTCATGTGACAATCACCTCGTCTGACGGCGTAGCGAAAAGCCGCTCTGAAACCCGTTCATCCCGGATAATCACGCCGTCCTTGAATGTCACGATCCGTTCCGCGTGCTGGGCAATGTCCAATTCATGCGTAACCAGGATGATCGTAACACCTTGCGCGTGCAGCTCCTGAAACATCGCCATGATTTCGATGCCGGAGCGACTGTCCAGGTTGCCGGTAGGTTCGTCAGCCAGTAGAATGGCGGGGCGGTTGACCAGCGCTCTGGCAATGGCTACACGCTGCTTTTGTCCACCAGAGAGCTGTGTTGGCTTATGCAGCATGCGCTCCGCCAATCCCACGCGTTTGAGTGCTTCGGTGGCACGACTTCGACGTTCAGTCCTGCTGATATTGGCATACATCATCGGCAGCTCCACATTGTGCAAGGAAGTGGAACGCGCCAAGAGATTAAAGGATTGAAAGACAAAGCCGATTTTTTGATTGCGGACATGAGCCAGTTGCTTGTCTTTCAGACTGCTTACTTCGATTCCGTCCAGCATGTAGGTTCCTGTGTCAGGACGATCCAGACAGCCCAACATGTTCATGAATGTGGATTTTCCTGATCCGGATGGCCCCATGATGGCTACGAACTCGCCTTGTTCTACCAACAGGGAGACCCCTTTTAAAATAGGCAGCTCAGAATCGCCCGTCCTGTATGATTTCGTCAAGCCTTCTACGTGAAGCATCGTCGGTTGACCTCCTTTCTTGCGGAATGGCTACATGCCAGTCGGCGCTGCGCCACCATTCATCGGCAGGATGGATGCACCTTCTGACAGAGCATCCGTTTGACTCAGGATGATTTGCTCGTCACCAGACAACCCATTCTTGATATGGGAGAACAGTTCATTTTCCATCCCTGTCTCAACTTCCTGCTTTTTTGCGATTCCATTGGAAGCAACCCAGACAAATTTGCTTCCATTTTCATCCTGTTGAATGGCTTCGATCGGTACCTGCAGGGCATCATCGATTTTTTCTACCGAAATATTGATGTCTACATGAAAGCCTGGCTTAAGTGCGGATAGCTCGCCGGTTGGCTTGAGCATCACTTTGACGCGTGTCTTTTCACCCTGACCAGAACTGCTTTGGGTCGTCGTTGCGATGGGGGAGATACGTGCCACTTCGGCATCCAGCTTTTGTTTACCCAACGTGATGCCTTCGATCGTTGCGTTTTGCCCCAGCTTTAGCTTGTTGACATCTGATTCATTAATGTCAGCCTGGATCAGCAGGTTGTCGAGATTGGCGAGCGTCAGGAGTTCCGTCCCTTTGTTGACGTATTGTCCGTTGTCAGCCGCAACTGCGATGACCGTTCCATCCGCTGGAGCGATGACGACGCTTTGGACACGTTCCTTCTCCAGCTGTCCTCTTTCGACCTGAAGCTTGTTGATTTGCGCTTGATGAGAGGCAATCTCTTCCTTGCGAGGTCCCTTTTGTTTGAGAGCAAGCTGCTGCTTGGCTACATTGAGAGAGGACAGGTTGGAGTCTAGCTGGGATTTGGCTTTGTCCAGCTCCTGCTGCGTGGAGGCGCCTGATGCAAACAATTGATTCATGCGGTCGTATTCTTTTTTGGCTGTATCGTAATCGCGTTGGGCTTGTAAGACGCGTTCTTGCTCCTGAGCTAGTTCTTCTGGTTCATTACCAGTTTGCGCTTTGGCCATATTGGCTTGAGCAAGACCGATTTGCGCTTCTAAGTCAAGAATTTTGCTGTCTACATCAGAGGTATCGATTTTCGCAATAACCTGTCCTTTTTGTACCTTGTCACCTTCCTTGACTGCAAACTCACGCAAGATTCCGGTGACATTGGCATACTGTTTCTGCTTGTCCTCCACTATGACGGTGCCAGAGGTGAGAATTTTGCTTTCCAGAGCGGATTTGCTTGGCGTTGCGATCTGGACGGGCATTCCCATGGCCTGCTGTGATCCCATCATATTCATCCCGACAGTCCCCACGCCCAGTAGGACGACGACGGATCCGATAATCCACCAACGTTTTTTCATGATCAATCTCCTTGTTTCTTGTTTCATAGTGAAAATACAACATTCCCAAAGCTCAAATGATTCTACGACAGAATTGTAAATAAGTTACACTTTTCTTTAGATCATTCGCGACTCTCTCGCTTTTTGTCATGTTTTGACGGAAAGTACTTTACGGGCAATTTGCATGATAAAATAGGGAGTAATGACGTTCCTTGGAGGGGAGTCTTGAGTTAGATGATTCACTTTGATTATTCCCATGCACGTTCATTCATTCCAGCGGATGAAATGGAGCAGCTCGCCCAGCCTGTCTTCCGTGCTCATGAAATGCTGCACAAAAAAACAGGACCTGGCAATGATTTTTTGGGCTGGGTAGATTGGCCGATGACGTATGATGTGGCTGAGTTTGATCGGATCAAACAGGCGGCAGCACGGATTCAGGCTCACTCCGATGTGCTTTTGGTTATTGGGATTGGAGGTTCTTATCTAGGGACAAAAGCAGCACTTGATTTTCTCAATCACAGCTTTTACAATCTGCTTCCCGCGTCTAAGCGCAACACGCCTGAGATTCATTTTGTAGGCAATAATATAAGTCCGGTCTACCTTGCGCATTTAACCGATGTGTTGGAAGGAAAACGTGTCTCCATTAACGTCATATCAAAATCGGGAACAACGGTTGAGCCTGCTATTGCTTTTCGACTCTTCCGAGATTGGCTAGAACAAAAGATAGGCAGAGAAGCAGCAAGAGAGAGGATCTATGTGACCACAGACAAATCTCGCGGGGCATTGCGAAAGCTGGCCGACGAGGAAGGCTACGAGACCTTTGTCATTCCTGACGATATTGGCGGACGGTATTCTGTTTTGACACCTGTTGGACTTTTGCCCATAGCGGTAAGCGGTGTAGATATTGATGCGTTGATGCAGGGTGCGCTCGATGCCGGAATGGAATATTTGGTACCAGATATCCAGGAGAATGTATGCTACCAGTACGCAGCAATCCGAAATCTTTTGTACAACAATGGAAAGCAAGTCGAGCTCATGGTCAGTTATGAACCGCGCTTCCGTTCTTTTGCTGAGTGGTGGAAGCAGTTGTTTGGCGAGTCAGAGGGCAAGGAAGGCAAGGGGATTTTTCCTGCACTGGCTGAATTTTCCGCAGACCTGCACTCGATGGGGCAATACATACAAGACGGGCAGCGTTTGCTGTTTGAGACGGTCATCACAGTGAAAAGCCCCGCCCTAGATGTGAATATTCAGCCTGATGTGGCTGATTCCGACGGCCTTAACTTCCTGGCGGGAAAAAGCATGGATTACGTCAATAAAAAAGCGTACGAGGGCACCATGCTCGCACACGTAGATGGAGGCGTCCCCAACCTGATTGTCGAGATCCCGGAGGCTACGGCTTATCATCTGGGAGGTCTTTTCTACTTTTTCGAAAAGGCATGCGGCATCAGCGGATATTTGCTCGGTGTGAATCCGTTTGACCAGCCGGGAGTGGAGGCGTATAAAGCAAACATGCTGGCCTTGCTCGGCAAACCGGGATACGAGCTTCAAAAAGCAGAACTGGAAGTGAGATTACGTGCAAAATAAGACGTACCTGTCGATTGCGGAGACAGCTGTTTATTTAGAACTGCCCGAGTCTTTCATCATGGAAAAGATCAGGGAAGGGCGAATTCGCGCCGTTCACAATGGACAGGAGTATCTGATCAACAAGGATCAATTTCAGCATCATCTGGATGAGATGAAGAAGCTGCGGGAGTGGGAAGAAATCCAGCGTCACGAGCCTATCCCGGAAAGCTACGATGTGAAGGATGAAGATTAACTCGCTGCATGTACTTGTCAGGCAGCCTTCTAGAGGACTATACTGTTGAAAACGACATAAGAAACAGGCAACTTGGGGAGTCCTACACGCTGGGCTGAGAGGACGGTAGCTAGACCGTCGACCCATAGCACCTGATCCGGATCATGCCGGCGAAGGGATATGGTTGCGAGCGAACAACGTGTAAGATTTCATATGTATGCGGTTGAGCCCACCTTTTCCTGTCCGGAAAGGGTGGGTTTTTATTTGTTACGAAAGAGCTGTAGCCCACTCTTTAGCGCGTAAGGTCGAGGTTTTCTTAGGTCAGAACCGCCGGGAAACAAGATGGATAGGAACCGGGTGGGTAAAGGAGAGAAAGAGGATGAGCAATTGTCTGGTAGTTGGTGGTGGAATCATCGGTCTAAGTCTGGCCTATGAATTGGCGCGGCGGGGATTGTCCGTCACGGTCGTGGAGCAGGGAGAATGGGGAGGGCAGGCGTCATCTGCCGCGGCAGGGATGCTGGCTCCCTTAAAGGAATTCAACTCTACAGGACCGCTGCTTGATCTGGGGATGGACTCCTTGGCGCTGTATCCACAATGGGCCAAGGAGCTGGAGTCATACACGGCTGGAGACGTTCAGTTGAGCCTGGATGGTCTGCTCACGGTTGCACTGAATGAACGGGAAGAAGAAACACTGAAGGCCAAATACAAGTGGCAGCGCGAAGCCGGGTATGACGTCCAGTGGTTAATGGGAAAAGAATTGCAGGAAGTCGAACCGCTCCTGACAAACCTGGCGACTGCAGCCATCTATTCATCGAAAGAGGGACATATCAACAATCGCATGCTGCTGCGAGCACTGGTCACAGCGTGTCAACAGATGGGGGTAGTGCTGCACGCGGGGTGTGTCGTCAGCAGGCTTGCGCATACAGCTGGACGTGTTGTAGGAGTCGATACGACTTCAGGTCCGATTCGTGCAGATCATACGATTGTTTGCTCCGGAGCATGGGCAGGCATCATGCTGGAGATGGTGGGCGTGTCCATTCCGGTTCGGCCCGTGCGCGGACAGATCGCCGCGGTTTCCTCAGTCGGAATTCCACTGCGAACCGTTATTTTCGGTACATCCGGCTACCTGACTCCGAAGAAGGATGGAAGAATCGTGATCGGGGCGACAGAGGATGAGAGCGGCTTTCAGCGTGAAGTGACGCTCGCGGGATTGGCCAGCATCTTGCAAGGTGTGATGCCATACGTACCCGCCTTGCACGCAGCAACCTTCCTGGAAGCATGGGGTGGACTTCGTCCTGCAACGGCTGACGGCAAACCGCTCCTGGGAGAGGTTCCGGGCTGGGATGGCCTCTCGCTCGCAGGGGGACATTTCCGCAACGGTATTCTGCTTTCGCCTATTACGGCCAAACGGATGGCAGATTGGATTGAAAAAGGACAAAAAGAGCTGCTCTCGCCTTTTTTGCCAGAGCGATTCTTGAACGCAGACGAACCTAGCCGCTTGATCAATCGATAAAATGGGCTAGTATCACGGCCACAAAAAGTACACCTCCCCTTGGGCTCCTGTATATGGTAATAAAGAAACACCAGAAGGGGAGGAGTTTCCATGCAGTCTGATAAAAGCCTGTACCAGGCAGATGTGCAAATGGTCAGCCTGATAAAGGATATGCGGCAATCGGTGCACGATATTTGTCAGGAACATGCTGAGAAAAAAGTGCGCATCGAAGCGCTTGATGGTCAAGTATTCGAAGGCGTGATCGTCGATTACGACGAGAACAACGTATACATTGAAGTAGAAGACGAGGAAGTCGTGTATGAGTATGAGGACGATTATGAGGAGCAATTGCCTTACCAGCCGGTAGCGACTCATGTCTCCTATGGCGGGGATTGGGGCAGTCCTTTCCAGCCCTATGGAGGAGGATTTAACCCTTATCAAGGCTTTGGACCTTATGGCGGATATTCTCCGTATTCAGGCTTTGGGCCTTACGGTGACGAGAATCCCTATGGCTACACGCCCAATCCGTATATGGGAGGCTATCCTCAGGGAAGCGCCAACAGGCCGAGCAAACTGAGTCCCTTCGGCGGAAAGAATGCTCCTTCCAGTCAGGTGAGTCCGTTCGCGGGCAAGAATGCTCCTTCTGGGCAGGTAAGTCCTTTCGCTGGAAAAGGTGCAGTCAGTCCAAGCTCGGAATCTCCTTATCAGGGGCTCAGTCCTTATTCCTTTCCACCCCCATTCCCAGGGCCATTCCCACCACCACCGCCTGGCTGCTTCTTCTGCCCGCCGCCACCACCACCGTTTCCGCCACCACCACCGCCGCCACCCATAGGGCCGGTTGTCACCCCTCCAAGGAAACGGCGCAGACGCCGCCGCTGTGGCCGCAAGATTATACCTCTCGCTTTATTTACTTTGCTTTCGATCGTGCTCATTTAACGAGCACGGCTCCAAAACAGCCTAAGCCCAATTTCGCATTGGTCTGGAGGCTGTTTTTTTGCGTAGGAGGAGAATTCTTCGAAACGAAGGAGTACTCCCTTTGCTTTTGGCACACACTACCACGAAGAATGGAGAAAGGCAGGGGTGGCTGATGAAAGAGATCCAAAACAGCAGCTTGCCAGGGACTCGGGGAACGTTTGGCTACATTCGGGAAACGCTAGAACCCGATTTTACCTTGGCAAACTGGGATTATGAGCACGGTTATTTCGACTGCATGCTGGATGAGCAGGGAATGGTGTATCTGCGCTTGCCGGTCAAGGTTTTGCAAGGTGAGCTGGACAGCCCTGATGCATGGCTAGAGATGGGCACACCGTTCGTCCTCAAGCACGTATATCAAACAGGGGTGGAAGAAGATATCGGCTATTACGAGCCTGTCGTCTCAGCGGTGATGAACCAGTTTCAAGAGCCGGTAGATAAGGACGGCGAGGTCGAGGACAGATGGATCAGACAGGCCGAGCAGAGGGTAAGGCAATTGGAGGCCATATTTGAATAGCATGACGAGCCTGGGAACGGCTCGTTTTTTCGTTTTTGGAGAAAAGGAAGGATTGGACACGGGAGTCTACCATGCATCCGTGATTTTCCTGTGGTATAGTGGTTAAAACGACAGAACGATTTCCAGCCTGATGGACAAAAGTGGGGGCAGATCAGCATGAAAATTGCAACTGTACTGCGAAATGATGACTATACGCGGGAAGTTGAACTCCAATTAAAAGATAAACTTAGAGTAGCAGGCGGTCCGTATACCTTCATCGACGGATCGGAGGATAAGCCGGATATGGTGCTTTCGATCGGTGGCGATGGAACGCTCCTGGAGGCAGTTCACCAGTACGGAATGGAGCCGACCTATGTAGGGATCCACACAGGCCACCTCGGATTTTATGCTGATTGGCGCCCCGATGAGCTGGATGATTTTGTGGACTTGCTTTTGCAACAAAAAGAGCCTTATATCGCCATGTATCCTACCGTACAATGCAGAATTTTGACCCGTGATGGACAAATGTATCACAAATGGGCATTGAATGAGATGGTCCTGCGAAATGCTTCGCTCTCTACACTGGTGACCTGCGTCTACATCAATGGCGATGAGCTGGAGACCTTTCGCGGGGACGGGTTGATCGTTTCTTCCCCTTCTGGAAGTACGGCTTACAACAAGGCAGTCAATGGGGCGATCGTCCATCCCTCGATAGAAGCGATTCAACTATCGGAGATCGCATCGATCAACAATCAGGCGTATCGGACGATCAACAGTTCGCTGGTTTTGCCCAAGCATCATGAAGTCGAGCTGATCGTGATGAATCCGGAAATTATGATCGGCCTGGATCGAGAGCATGGCGTTTGGAAAAATGTGCGTTCCATCACGTGCAGTGTGGGTACTGGCAAGGTGAAGTTTGCCCGTTACAAGCGATTGACGTTTTGGAGCCGGGTTCGCAATTCTTTCATTACGGGTTAGAGGAAAAAGGGGAGAAGGAATCGTGAAGAGAGTAGGGAGTCTGCAAAGCATTTTTCGTCATCCGGTAAAAGCAATGCGAGGTGAACAGCTGATTGCGAGTCAGGTCGACAGCTTTGGATTGTACGGTGATCGCAGTTACTATTTTCTTGACGAGTCACGGAATGGCAAGTATTTGAGTGCAGATGTCGTTCCTGCCTTGCTGGGCTATGAAGTCACGATGTCTGAAGAAGGTAATGCGTCGGATTACCCGGAGGTTCATGTGCTGGCGCGTGATGGCAGCGCATTTACATGGGGAGAGGACTTGTTCTCTCATGTGGCACAGACAGCAAAACGGCCAGTGTTGCCGATGAAAAGCACACCGCAGGAAGGCGGAAAGAACTGGGAGGATCACATCCTGCTCGTAACAGACGCTTCCTTGCGGGAGATTGCCCGATTGGCTGAAGTAGAAGAACTGGACCCTAGACGATTTCGCGGCAATCTCGTCATCGTCTTGGACGACGACGAGCCATTTGCAGAAGACAAGTGGCTGGGCAAGCAGATTCAGGTCAATGATGTGCTGCTGCAGGTCAACAAGCACTGTGAACGCTGCATGTATGTCAATATCGATCCGGATACCCTGCAAATGAACAAGGCCATCCTGAAAACCTGTGCAAAGCGCCATGATAACCACTTTGGCGTGTATGCGTCTGTCATCCGTACAGGAAGTGTGACCGTGGGTGATGAGGTATTCGTATCTGAGTAGGCGAGTAAGGAAAAGGCTGACCCGCCGTGATGGATCGGGCAGCTTTTTTCTTTAGTGGTGTCTTTCAGCGCTTTCACGCTGCAGCTTTTTGATGATGCGGTAATGTCCTTTTCAAGAGAGCAGCTTGAGTGCCCGAGCGATTCCTCTTCCGCAGTGTTTCCAGATATAGCGTATGTACTCATCGTGGCGGCAGGTGATGTCCGCATCCATACGAAACGTGTGAAGGCGGCATTTGGCTCGGGCAAGCCGAAGATGGCAACACCGGAAGAAGTCGAGCGAGTAACGGGCTTTCAGGTAGGGGCAGTTTGTCCGTTTGCTCTGGAAATGGACACCCCTGTTCTGGTGGACAGCTCCCTGCAGCGCTTTGATCTAATCTATACGGCTGCAGGAATTGCGGAGTCACTATTGCCTGTTTCATTCGAACAACTGGTCAGAATGACGGATGCACAGGTGATCGATGCAGCCTCCGCTGAGTGAATAAAAGAATAAGATGCACAAAGCAAAACGAGCCTTCAGAATCGCTTCTAAGGCTCGTTTTTTATTTGGTTTCCGTCACTTGTCAGCGCAGCTCCTGATACACCTCTCGCAGATTGCGGTATCCAGCCTCCTGAGCCTTGATCAGATACTTTCCCCAAAGGGTTCCCGCAGCTACGGCATCACAGTAAGCGTGATGACGGCGTGAGATCGGGATGTCATGCATGGCGCACAGGGCATCCAAGGAGCCATTGCCAAGCGGATTGCTCAGCAGGCGAATCAGGAGCATCGTATCCAGCATCCGATGGGTAAAAGGGCGGCGACTCGTTTTCCATAGCCCTGCACGGAAGAATTCCCGTTCGTGTCGAGAATGGTGAGCAACCAATGGACGATCACCGACGAACTGAAAGAAACGGGACATCGCCGTGACGAGATCGGGAGCACTGATGACCATCTCATCCGTAATTCCGGTCAAGGAACGAATATGAGGAGGGATGGTACGATTAGGATTGACCATGGTATAAAACGAATCTCCCAAAAGCAACCGATCCCCTTTCATGGACACAGCACCGATGGAAATAATCGCATCGCCGTGGTTGGCTGAAAAGCCTGTCGTCTCCAGATCGACAACCACGACCTCCAGATTCTCCAGTGGCAGGTCGATAGCGGAGTCCACCTCTTTTCGCTCTTTGTGCAAGGAACGTAAATAGGCTTGGTGATGCTTTTCTCCGTTGTTAAACCCTTCCGTCCATTTGCCAGGACGCGATGCGATTTCCTTCCTGATGTTCCATAATCGGCCGAAAAGCTCCTTTGCCATCCACGATACCTCCTACTCCTAGCTCTCAAAAAACAGACGGCAGCTTTTCTGTCATTCGTTGCAGACGGATGGCCAGTCTCATGGCTGTCCGTGTCATGACAGTGCTGTCAGGTGAGAGTTCTGTCAATTTGATGTAGCTGTTGCTGGTGTATTGTCCATCCTGCCAGTGCAGAGGAGCGATCAGCCGCATCCCCAGCAATTGGCGAAAATGACTTTCAACCTCGTCACAAAAAGCTTGGGGCCAGATTCCGTGTTCCCGGATGAGTGCGATCCGCTCCAGGGTAGAGCTGACAAAGATGCCATTGGCAAGAGCGAAATGGCGTACGCAATTGACGATCGGCAAGTAGACTCCGTACTTGAGGTTGATGGCTCCGCGATAACGTCCCTGTACCTCCGGGATGATGCGGCCAAATAAGCCGAGAGGGACCCGATAGTGCAAGGTATTGCTCACTAGGCGTCCAATCAGAAGCGGGTTGTTGGCCAACAATAACCGAAAGCGTTCGCGTACAGGGGTAAACAGCTTGGAATCGCCCCAAAGCACGCGTGCATCACTGGCTAAGAGCAGGTAGCGGGCGTTTTCCCAGATCGGATGAGCGGCCCAGCCGTCCAGCCTCTCTAGCCATTGCTCGATACTGCCCCGCCAACGTAGGGAAACGCATGTCACATTTCCCTGACAGGGTGGGTAACCGACTTCCTCCAGCCCCTGAACAATGGTGGCTCCGAGCAGATGAAAATAGCCGAGAGCTTTTTCCCGTGTCGATGGATCAGCGTCTGAGGGAACCTGATAGATCAGACCGTTGTCCTGATCGCTGATGAGTGCCTGCTCACAGCGCCCTCCACTGCCGAACTGGATAAAGGCAAAGGGGAAGGGAGGCTCTCCTACTCCCCTTTTTGCCAGTTCCATGACAGCAAGCGTAACGCCTTGCCGGATAATATGGTCTTGGATCAGATTGACGATGACTGCGAACGGAGCGAGCTCCCCTGCGCGCTTCAACGAGTGCAGGGGAGTCAGATCCAACAGCTCCTGCCGAATCTGCGACAGCTCGCGGAAGGTCGTGGCTTGATGGATTCTTTCCAGTTGATCAGGTGAGAGAGTGAGTAGTGCTGCTTTTGGCGTTGGAAGCGGGCTGCACGCGCTCTGATTGGAGTAGTTCGGGGTATCCATAAACTCCGTGTTCGCTGATGTCAAGACCAACCACCTCTTCTTCTTCGGTTACGCGAAGACCAATGATTGCTTTTAGAGCAGCCAATATCATGTAAGAGACGACGAAGACATAAGCCATCGAACCAACCAATCCAAGCGCTTGTACGCCCAATTGGGTGAATCCGCCTCCGTAGAACAAACCGGCTCCACCAACCCCCACTTTTTCTGCCAATTCCGGGGTCGCGAATAGACCAGTGGACAAGGTTCCCCAGATTCCAGCTACACCGTGGACGGAGAAGGCGAAGATCGGATCGTCAATTCCCATGCGATCAAACCAGATGGAAGTAAAGAATGTCAAAATACCTGACACTGCACCGATCACGACTGCAGCCCAAGGGTCGACGAAAGCGCAAGAAGCGGTGATGGCGACGAGAGCGGCAAGAACGCCGTTCAACATGCTGGGAATATCCGCTTTGCCCATTACGATCCAGGAAATGGCGAGTGCTGCGATCGCTCCGGCAGCTGTAGCGAGATTGGTCGTCATGGCCACATAGCCAAAAAAGCCATCTGTACTGCCCAAGGTAGAACCGCCGTTAAAGCCAAACCAGCCAATCCAGAGGAAAAGCACGCCAAGCACGGAATAAACCTGATTGTGCCCAGGGATGAGATTGGAGCTGCCGTCGCGATTGTATTTGCCAATACGAGGCTTCAGCAAGATCGTGGCGACCAATGCGACGATAGCGCCCTGCAAGTGGACAACCGTCGAACCGGCAAAGTCTTGCATCCCCAGTTCAGCCAGCCAACCGCCACCCCAAACCCAGTGTCCGACAACAGGATAAATAAGAACAGTAAACAAGATGCTGAAAATAAAGTAGACGGATAATTTCGCTCGCTCTGCAAATCCACCCCAGGCGATGGCGAGCGAAACAGCTGCGAATGCGAGTTGGAATAAAAAGAGGATCGTGATGGGGACAGAAGCGCCGGAGAAGCCGGAGAAGGATGCCGCAGCCTGCTCTGCAGAACCATCGAAGAAGAAACCAGTGAGACCAATAAAGGAGTTGCCGTCTCCAAAGGTGAGACCGAAGCCCAGTGCCCAAAAGGCGATGGAGCAGATGCCGAAAGTAAGGACAGTCTTACCGGCGATGTGACCGGCGTTTTTCATCCGGGTTGACCCTGCCTCCAGCAAGGCAAAGCCGATCTGCATCATGATGACCAAAATCGCGGATACCATGACCCACGTGGAATCAATGGCAGATGAAAGTTGTTCTAATGTCGGTTCCATTCCAATCCACTCCTGTTTTATGTTAGAAAATCTAACATAATTATATTTATGTCAGATTATATGACACTAGTAGAGGGATTGCAATTCTTTTTTCGCAAAAAAAAACAACCCTCATTCTATTCAGAAGGAATGGGGTTGCGGGCTGTACTGTTCTTGTTTTCGATTCATTTTTCGCTCCAGGATAAATCCGACAATACACGTTACTGCCAAGAAAAGTCCGCTGCCCAGGAATAACTGCTCGACAGGCCATTTTCCTAGCCATACAGCTCCCAGGATACTGGAGACCATACTGAAGAAGGTGAACATCAGCATATTGATGGAGAAGATTTTACCCATATTGTTGTCGGAAGCTTTCGTTTGAATGGCGGTAAGGGATGGAATGCCGTTCAAAGGTCCGCCTATGCCTGCGATAGCTGCCGCGAAGTATGCCAGCCAATGAATTTCCGTTCCCAGCGTGAGCAAAAGGAATCCAACTGCCTGAAAGGACCAGCCTAGAATGACGACGAACATGTGGCGCGTGTATACCGCTTGTGCCATATAGAGGCTGCCTAGCAGATTCCCGATCCCATAGCAGCCAATCAGGAGAGCGAGAATGCTGCCATCTCCCTGAGCCATGCCTTCAGCGAGGAATGGAAAGCCAACGTTCCAGCAGATCATCCAGACGATGAAGCCGATATTGCTGAAGAGCAGGATGAGTAATAATAAGTGGTTTCGTTTCAGTTCGCCAATCCCTGTCCCGATATCTCTGACGTACTGAGCAGGAGTCATTTTGATCCCGGAAAAGCTGCTTCGACTAGGTTGGAGAGAACCTTTGATTGCGTATAGAAAAAATACAGATACCAGGTAGCTTCCCGCATTGACGAAAAAAAGCGTGGAAAGCGGAACAGTAGCCGCAAGCAAGCCGATCGTCATGGGAGCCAGAATGCGAATCGTCCGAAACATGGTGTCCAGTATCGCATTGGCCCGGCTTAATTGTTCCAACGGCACTACGGCTTTTAGTGCGACGGTACGGGCGGGCTGAAACAAACTGGAAAAAATGCCGAGCAAAAATTGAGCCAATAAAAAGAAGGAAAATTGCTCAATACCCATCGCTGCCATGATACCAACCGATATGGCAACCACTATGCGGGCCATGTCTGATCCTACCATGAGCAGGCGAGGGCTGTAGCGGTCAGCCAGGACGCCGCCGACGAGAAGGAAGAGCAAGCCGGCCACCATTTCCGGTATGACCAGAAGGCTTAACGCGGTCCCTGATTTGGTCGCTTGCAGCAAATACCAAAGCAAGGCAAAACCGTAAAATTGATCGCCGATATTGGCGGTCATTTGAGCGGACCAGAGCAACAAAAAAGAACGGTTTTTCCATAAGGATGCTTCCACGTTGGTTCTCTCCATCTCTTGGGAAGGTTCAGAAAAATATTTTTGATTTCAGGGTACCAAGAATGGTTGGGGAAGTAAAGCGCTAACAACAGAAAAGGAAGCGCTGAGCTCCAGGCTTCCTTTTACTCGTGGAGATTGCTGCGGTTACGGCTGTTTTTGCTGATTGGCGTTTTGATGCTGCTTGGATGAGCCCTGGTTATCCTCGGTATGCGTATCGTCCGCTACAGTACTGCTGGTCAAACCGGCTACAGCTAATCCTTTTTGATTCAGGTTTTTGGCACTCTTAAATTTTGACATGAGCTAGCACTCCTTCAAATAGAGGATGGGTGGTCTCATCCTTTACCATGCCTTACTGGGAAGCAGTGTACTCATCCACATGTTTCCCTGAGATGGAGCGGGCAGGTATACTAATCATGAAAAGAGTGCATTTGAGAAAAGGAGGACGTGAACATGGCGGACTCATGCATCATCATCGTGGAAGGGAAGACGGATAAGGAAAGATTGCAGAAAATCCTGGATGAGCCTGTCGCGATATATTGTACGTACGGTACCTATAGTACAGAAAAAGCCGAGCAGCTGGTCCTGCTGGCTGAAGAAGCGGACGAAGTCTACCTGTTTATGGATGAAGATGAAAGCGGCCAGAAATTGCGCAAACAGCTGAAAGAGGATTTTCCAGACGCGCTTCATTTATATACGCAAAAAATGTACGGCGAAGTGGCCCGTACACCGTTGGACGTGCTGGCGTCGATCCTGGAGCAGGCGGGATTTGCTGTCCAACACCCCGAATAGGATTCGAGCGTTGAAGGATAAAACCACCTCAACTCGGCTATAACAAGAGTATATGGATAGCGGAGGTGCAGGTCGAATGCGTGGTTTTGCGTCCTTTTTCAATCGTATGAACATTTGGTGGTGGCTGGTAGGAATATTCATTGCCCATTCCGTCCTTTACCTGGCGCTTGGAACAGCTACCTGGCTAGCCACAGCTTTGCTTGCTACGGCGTTTTACGGTGTCATTCTGCTGGTGGGCAAATTGATTGCCAGCAGATACCCGGACAAGGAAGAAAGTAAATGATTGTACGAACACAGGAGATTCACCGCCCGACTCCGTGAAAAAAACGAAACCGCGCCCAAATCAGCCGCCTTCAAGGAATCTCTCAGGTTGGATGCTGATAAGCGTGTTTCGTTTTTTTCACTCCTCCAACAAAGCACGGTCGATTACCAAAGGCGGGCTTTCTTTTTTTATAGGTTAACCTCCCCAATATTGCAGGGAGAGGATGATGGCACCCAGTATCCAGACATAGATGGCAAAGCCTTTCATGGAGCCCGTGCTGATGATCTTCAGCATCCAGCGGATGGCGAAATAACCGGCTATAGCCGCGAACATCGTACCGACAACCATTGGGATCAGGGTGGCGGTGTCGAGCGGATTTTGCGTCAGTTTGACGGTTTGCAGGGTACATGCTCCTAAAATAGCGGGAAGGGACAGCAGGAATGAAAAGCGTGCTGCATCCGAGCGATCGATGCCCCGCAAAAGAGAGCCTGCGATGGTCAAGCCGGAGCGGGATATCGCGGGAAGGATGGCAGCTCCTTGCAAGGTGCCGATAATCAAGGCGTCGGTGTAGTTGATCTGGTCAAATTTGCGATGCCCCTTGCGCATGGATTCGACGGTCCAAATAATGATGCCTGTCGCGAGAAATTCCCAGCCGATCGTGACTCCGGTGCGGGAGATCTCTTCGAAGTAATCTTCGAAGGCAAGCCCGATCACGGCAGTAGGAATCGTCCCCACGACCAGCAAACGCGCCAGCTTGCTAAATGGATTGGCTATCAACTGCTTGATCTGGGGCCAGAATACTACGATAACGGCAATCAACGTCCCAAAATGAAGCATCGTATCAAACAACAGCCCGATTTCACTTAATCCGAACAACTGGCGAAACAGCACGAGATGACCTGTGCTGGAAATGGGCAAAAACTCGGTCAAGCCCTGTACGATGCCAAGAAAAATGTATTCGAGCAGTAGCAGCATGTAGCGTCGTCACTCCTATCGTCTGAAAGGGTTCGATATTGACATATGTATGTCCATTTGGGCCAGACTTGCCTACTTTGCAGGACATCCTTTGCCAAAGCTTAAAAAAAGTTGTGGTATTTTCCCTGCATGGATGGGTATATTTAGTGTGCATATAGGAAGAGAGTGAGGAAGCAAAGCGATGGATAGAGGGAAAAAGCAGGTGCGGACGAGCGTTGCCATGAGCAATCTGCAGGCAGGCATGATCTTGGAGCTGCGTGTAGCGCGCAAGAAGGAGATCGGTTATTTTCTGACCGATGGCAGGGAAGAGGTATTTCTTCACCGGAACGAAGCGAGGGGTCCTTTGGAGATCGGGGAAGAGGTCGAGGTGTTTTTGTATCACGACCATGAGAATCGTCTGGCGGCTACGATGGATATGCCTTATGTCGGACTGGATGAGTACGGATGGCTGGAAGTGGTAGACCTCTCCTCGAGCATGGGGATTTTCCTGGACAACGGGGTAAATAAGCACCTGCTTGTGTTCATAGATGACCTGCCCAAGCTGCGCGATGAATGGCCAAGGCCAGGTGACCGATTGCTGGTGACAATAAAAAGAGATCGGCTGGGGCGGATGCTGGCAAAGCCCGTCACGGAGACGGAAGTCAGTAAATTCGCAGTGGCTGCCGATGAGAGCATGAAGAACAAGCAGGTAGAGGGAACCGTCTACAAAGTGATTCAGGCAGGGGCCTTTTTGCTGACAGACGAGGATTACATTCTGTTTATACACCGCGACGAGATGACGGAAAGACTCCGCTTGGGCCAGTCGGTTCGCTGCCGCGTCAGCTACGTTCGTGAAGACGGCCGCTTGAATGGCGCGATGCGTGAACGAAAGGAAGTTCAGTACGGGGAAGACGCCGACAAGCTGCTTCGCTATTTGCTCAATCGGGACGGGGCAATGCCGTATACGGACGATACTCCGGCAGATGTGGTCAGAGAGAAGTTTGAGATGAGCAAGTCCAGCTTCAAGAGAGCATTGGGCAAGCTGATGAAGGAAAGAAGAGTGGAGCAGGTAGACGGCTGGACCAAATTGATCAGGGATCAAGCCGAATAATGTAGAAAACCTCCCTTGAACGTCAGTGTAAAGTGACGGGTTCATAAGGGAGGTTTTGTTTTTTAGCCGGCTTATACAGAAAGCTGTCCTGATTGATTTTCTTTCCGGTTTTTGTAGTACGACAGACCGAAGATGAGCGCAAGCAGTGTAAGGCCTGCAGCGTCTGTCAGGGTTCCAGGAATGACTGCGAGCAATCCGCCTGCGACGGCCACGATTCGCTCCAGTGGATTGAGTTTGGTCATCCAGAAGCCAATCAGTCCTGCACCCACGCCGATCATGCCCATGATCGAGGTGAACATGACCCACATCGCGCCGAAGAAGGTGGTATCAATCAGCAATAATGCCGGGGATACGACGAAAATATACGGAGCCATGAAGGCGGCAATGGCTAGTCGGGTCGATTCTACGCCTGTTCGCATCGGTTTTGATTTGGCTATACCTGAAGCGGCAAAGGCGGCAAGCGCCACTGGAGGTGTAATGTCGGCTACAATACCGAAGTAGAAGGTAAACATATGCGCTGCAACGACTGGTACGCCCAGTTGTACCAATGCGGGTGCTGCAATAGTAGAAGTAATGATGTAGTTTGCGGTGGTCGGTGTGCCCATACCCAGGATTAAGGAGGCAATCATGGTAAAGAACAGGGTGAGGAGCAGTTGTCCACCTGCCAGATCGATCAGACCGTTCGCAAGCTTCAGACCGATACCTGTTAATGTTACGGTACCCACGATGATACCGGCACAAGCTGTTGCTGCCACGACACCAAGCGCGATTTTAGCACCAGAAGCGAACGCTTCCAAAATATCCGCAATGGACATCCGCGTCTCTTTTCGGAAAGCACCCACGATGACGCATGAAACAATCCCAATGATAGCCGAGCGTTCTGGGGAGAATCCCATCATGAGAGCGCCGATAATGACAAGAATGGGGAGGAGCAAATAGCTCTTCTTCAAGACTTCCATTTTATTCGGCAGCTCTTCTTTCTTCAGACCGCGCAAGCCAAGGCGCTTGGCTTCAAAGTGCGTCATGATCCAGATTCCCACGAAGTAGAGAAGCGCCGGCAGAGCTGCTGCCTTGACGATTTCCAAGTACGGAACCCCAACGAACTCTGCCATCAGGAAAGCGGCTGCACCCATAATAGGAGGCATAATTTGTCCACCTGTAGAGGATGCAGCTTCTACAGCACCTGCGAATTCCGGACGGTATCCCAATCTTTTCATCATCGGGATGGTAAAAGAACCTGAGGTTACGACGTTGGCAACCGAGCTACCGCTGATGGTTCCTTGCAATGCGCTGGAGAACACGGCTACCTTGGCTGGACCACCAATGCGACGGCCGGCAATGACAAGCGAGAGATCATTAAAGTATTGCCCTACACCAGTTTTCTCCAAAAAGGCTCCGAACAGTACGAATAGAAAGATAAATGTGGAAGAAACAGCTAGAGGAGTGCCGAGAATTCCTTCCAGAGTGAAATAGCTGTGGCCGACGATCCGTTGGACGCCGCTTCCGCGATGTTCCAAAAATCCCGGCATATAGGGTCCAAAATAAGTGTACAAGAGAAAAATCGAAGCGATGATCGTGATCGGAAGACCGACAACCCGACGTGCTGCTTCCAGGACAAGCAGGATTGCGATAAAGCCTACGGTCATGTCCATCGTGGTGTAATTTCCTGTTCTCACGACGAGACCTTCGTAATCAAATACCCAGTAGAGAGTGACAAAGACGCTCAGAAGAGCAAGGATGATATTGACGATGCCGACCTTTTGCGAGTTGTTTTTGCTTCGTCCCGCATATAGCAAGTAGATCAGTCCCAAGCCAAAAGCCAAGTGAATCGGGCGGTGAATTTGTGGAGGCAAGGTTAAAAATAGTGAATAGGACAGCTGGTAAACAGAGAAGAGAACCAGTAGGCAAAACGTAATCCACTTCATCGGCCCCACGTATTGGCGTATCGCAGATTCTTTGTCGTATTTGGCAATGAGATTATCCATTTCTTGCTGGCTCATGTTGTTGGTTGTGCTCATCTAGTATCCTCCAATCTCACTTAAAATAGATCGCTTTTCAGCCTGGATCGTGATGGCGCTTCCAGGTTCGATCAGGGAGCGAAGCGGAATCTGCGTCCCTGCAAAAAGCAAGGTATGGTCAGCCCGAACCTGTCCAGTAATCAGGTGCAAGGCGGGAAAGACACGATTCATATGGAGGACGCGAAACTGACCGTCTTGAAAGATCAGTTCTTCTCCAGGAGCCAAGTCATTTTCCATGCCGATGCCATAGTCATGGAAAGTCATTTCAGATAAAATAATTTGTCCTTGTTCGATGCGATACAGCTCTTCAATAGAAGAACGATGGATGGAATGAGTCCAACGCATGCCAAACGTTGCGTCATTCTTGATCCTGCTGCTCCATACCAGTTGTTCAGACCTCGAATCACGAATGACCAGAGAGGGGAATAAAGGAAGATTCAACAGGACGATACACGTCGCGAGCAGCATGAAGGTGAAAAGGCGGAGCCGTGTCCGCCTTTTCTGCCTTCCTTCTTGCTTGTTGGCAATCATGAAGGTTTTATTTCACGCCTTTTTCATCAAAGTATTTCTTCGCACCAGGGTGAACAGGAACGCTTACACCAGCAAGTGCATTTTCCAGCTTGATTTCTTTTGCTTTTGCATGACCGAGCTTATCTGTATTTTCAAAAATGGCTTTGGTTACTTTATAGACGAGATCTTCACTCAGGTCAGTACGGATAACCAGCATGGATTTGACGGATACAGTAGCAATCTCATCCGGAACGGTTTGGTACGTATTGCCTGGGATCACGGTTTTTACATAGAATGGATATTTTGCGATGATGGCATCAATTTTGTCAGCATCGATTGGGATGATTTTTACGCCTTTGGTCGCAGCCAGTTCTGTGATCGCAGCAGTTGGTGTTCCAGCGGTTTGGAAAGCAGCGTCCAGCTGACCATCTTGAATGGCATTTGCAGAGTCAGCAAAAGAGAGGCGCTGCAGTTGCGTATCTTCAAATTTCAGGCCGTATGCTTCCAGGATTTGTTGAGCATTCATTTCGGTACCGCTTCCAGGAGCACCTACAGAGACGCGCTTGCCTTTCAGGTCAGCTACGCTGTTGATGTTGCTGTCCGCAGAGACAACGATTTGAATGGTTTCATCATAGAGAGCACCCAATGCCTGGAATGCGTCGATTTTTCCATCTTGCTCAAACATTGCGGTACCATTTACGGCGTATTCCGCGATATCGTTTTGAATAAAGGCAATATCTGCTTGCTTGTCGCGCAGAAGGCGTACGTTTTCGGCAGAAGCACCGGTTGATTGAGCCGTTGCAGTCACGCCTGCATTTTTCGTGATGTGGTCAGCCATACCGCCACCCAATGGGTAGTAGGTTCCGCCAGTACCGCCGGTAGCGATGACGAGTTGGCTAGGATCATTGCTGCCGCCAGCACTTCCGCCACCTGTGTTTCCACCACCAGCATTGCCGCCGCCGCCACAGGCAGTGACGAGAGAAACAGTAAGGAGTAACGTTAATGAGAGAAGCAAACTACGTTTTTTCAAGTGAATTCCCCCTGTCTTTTTTTCGCTGAACAATCGTTCATTAGCCATTGTATGGTCCGGCCTATAAAAAACTACAAAAATCTATAAAAAAATATAGTAAAATAGATTAGATACTAGTAGAAAGAGCGGTTGAAGCACGTATGCGTTTTCGAGAAAGCATCTCCATCCTGTTCATCATGCTGATAGCGGTTCCGGTTGCAGGTGAGCTCAAATTTCACCCGTTTCAGGATGATTTCCGCGTCAGCTTTGGCACGACAGCCTTTTTCTTTTTTCTGCTTTGGCTACGCCCATCCTTGCTGGCTGGGATGCTGACCGGAGCAGTGGTCGTTCTGTTTCGGTGTATGCTGGACTGGATCAACATGGACGAGTTTGTGTGGAATTACTCTCTCCAAATGCATATGCCTGCCTTCTTTTTTTACGCTACATTTGCCTCCCTGTTCTCTCTCTTTCGCGTAAATGATTTGCATCATCGTCCGTTGTGGGTTGGATTGCTTGGGACCATTGCCGAAATCGGGGCGAACATGGTCGAGCTCTCCTTTCGTGCCCCCAATTGGGCTCATGTCATCCAGCTCTCCTTCATCGGCCCGATTGCCGTCATTGCTCTGATTCGCAGTTTTTTTGTATTAAGCTTCTTTAATATGATCAAATTGCGGCAAGCGATCTGGAAAAAAGAGGAGGAGCGTCATCGCAATGAACGCGTGCTCATGCTCATCTCCAATCTGTACGAAGAATCCATACATCTTCAGAAAACGTTGTCGCAGGTGGAGGATATCACACGTGATTGCTACGAGCTGTACAGGGAAATGAAGGATCAGCCGCAGCAGGGCGATAGTGAACGCTATGCCCGCCAGATGCTGATGATTGCCGGTCAGGTGCATGAGGTGAAAAAGGATAACCAGCGAATCTATGCGGGTCTGTCCAAGCTGATCTCGGATGAAAACGTGCGCGATTACATGCCGCTTGGCGAGTTGATTTCCATTATCGTGCGCGCACAAGAGAAGTACGCAAAAATGCTGGACAAGGACATTCGTTTTGAAGTCAACGTCGATGCTCCCTACCTGGCTTGTCACATCTATACCACCTTGTCCCTGGTGAACAATCTCGTAGCGAACGCGGTTGAAGCGATTGAGGATAGGGGAATGGTGTCCATTGTAGCGACGATCGACGAATCGAAAGAATGGGTTCAATTTTCGGTTGCCGATGACGGGCCAGGTATTTCGGTCAAAGACAAGGAGCTCTTGTTCATGCCGGGCTATACGACGAAGTACGATGTTTCAGGCAAACCCTCCACAGGAATCGGGCTTTGCTATGTAAAGGAAGTCATGGACAATCTGCACGGACACATTGAGATTTCCGAGCAGGCAGAAAAATTCGCCACCGTGTTTACGATCCGTCTGCCCAATGCAAGCATCGTGCAAAAAAGGTAATGAGCTACAAGCTACAGGTTCCTCTCGTAATGGGCAATGGAGTTGTCCGAGATGTATATGGATCTCCCGCATAGCGGGGACGCTTTTCACAGAAAAAAGGGTGAAGAATACATGCGTTTTTTCATTGTTGACGACGATCCGGCCATCCGATCCATGTTGGCACAGATCATTGAGGATGCAGACCTCGGAGTCATTTGCGGGGAAGCGGAAGATGGCATGAACATTGATCTTGATTTTTTGGAATGGAAACGAGTCGATATCCTGCTCATCGATTTGCTGATGCCCAAGCGGGACGGCATCGAGACGGTCCGCGAGCTGCGTGGCTTTAACGGCAAGATGGTCATGATCTCGCAGATTGAAACCAAGGAAATGATCGCTGAAGCGTATTCGTACGGCATCGAATACTATGTGACCAAGCCGATCAATCGGCTGGAGGTCATCAGTGTTTTGCAAAAAGTGAAGGAACGCCTGCTTCTGGAACAGTCTATTGAGGGAATCCAGCGCTCGCTTCAGGTATTGTCCGGACATACTCCTGCACAAGCGAGTAAAAAAGACGCGGAATCAGAATCCAATCTCTTGTCTTCGACCAAGTTTTTGCTGACGGAGCTGGGCATGATCAGTGAGAACGGAAGCAAGGATTTGTTGGCGATCATGGATTCCTTGCATCAGTGGGAAAAAGAGAACGCGGGAGACAACCGATTTCCATCCATGAAGGAGATTTTTATCCGTGTTGCTACATTAAAGCTGAATACGACGGATGAATCCCAGATCAACAAAGAGGTCAAGGCAGCGGAGCAGCGTGTGCGCAGAGCCATCTATCAGGCACTGACGCATCTGGCTTCACTGGGACTTACCGATTACAACAACCCCAAATTCGAAACCTACGCGGCTACCTTCTTTGATTTTGTTGAAGTGCGAAAGCGCATGATGGAGCTGGAGAGCAAAACCGATTCAACCATTTCTACAGCCCGTATCAATACAAAAAAGTTCCTCTTCGTGCTGTATTTCGAATCCAAAAGTCGCATCGGATTATAGGGGATGTATTTTGGAGCTGGGCAACAAATGTGGTAAGATAACACTATTGTTGTGAAGGGAGGGATGTTCGTGAGCGAACTGCGTAATCCGTGGCAGCTGCTATACCGGGTTTATCGTTATGTACAGCCTGTATTGGAACGGGAGTTTGCCGCCTGGTATAAGCGGGCCGAGTCGATTCCCAACCCTGAATTGAGAAAACAGGCATTGGACAGCATGAACACGAAAAAATTCCACTGCCAAGGTGGCTGTGTATATGCGGCACAAGTGATTTCTCACGTCGAGACGATCGTACCGCTGATCGTGGCTTATCAAACCATCAGTGATTATCTTGACAACCTGTGTGATCGCAGCACCTCGCTGGACCCGGTAGACTTCCGACAGCTGCATGTGTCCATGCAGGATGCACTGACACCAGGAGCGCCATTGCGCAATTACTATCAATACCGGGAAGAGCAGGATGACGGTGGATATTTGGCAAGTCTGGTCCAGACCTGTCAACATTACGCGGCGCAAATTCCTGCCTATGACAAGATTCAGCCTCGCGTACTGGAGTTTTCTGTCCTTTACAGCGACCTTCAGGTGTACAAGCATATTCATCCAGCATTGCGGGAGAACGAACTGCTGGCCTGGTGGGACACACATAAGGAACAGCGTGCGAATCTGCATTGGCAGGAGTTTGCGGCTGTAACAGGTTCGACGATCGGCATCTTTGCTTTGTTTTGTCTGGCTACAGATTCGGACCTCGGACAGGAGCAGGTCGACGAGGTCAGCAAGGCATACTTCCCTTGGCTCTGCGGCTTGCACATCCTCCTTGACTACTTGATCGATTTGGAAGAAGATCGACTAGGTGGGGATCTCAATTTCGTCTCTTACTACGAATCGGAGGAAGAGGCGACTGAGCGCTTGCAGTATTTCATCAAACAAGCAAAGACAAGCGTCAGACGCTTGCCGAATCCTGCATTTCACCGTATGATCGTAGACGGATTAGTTGCCTTTTATCTCGCTGATCGCAAAGTGAATCGTACACAGCCGCGCATTTACACGATTGCTAGACAACTTTTGAAGCAGGCGAAGGGGCTGCCCGCTGTGCTTTTTTATGTGAACAGCCTTTTGGTCCGTCGTTAGGCAGCAATGGCTAGCGCATGTGCTTGCGCTTGTACGAAAAGCCGAATCCCATCAACGCGAAGGCAACGACAAAGCAGCCGATAATACCAAGGATGCTTTTTTCTCCAATGGATATGCCAACTCCGATGAGACAGGCGGTTACGCTTAGGGCTAACGCGAGTGTAACCAGTTGATAACGATTCATCGGTCAGTAACCTCCTATCTGTCAATGCTATCATTATACCTTATTTTCCGTGAAAAACATCCCAGTAAGATTCCGGAAAACCCCGGTACATTATAGAGTGAATTGGTGGAGACCTTAGATGGAAAGCATGATACAAATTAAAAGAGGAAATCACACGATAGAAGGTATCGTTACTTATGAAGAAGGTGACTTGGTAGAGGTCCTTTTTTCCTGTGAGGTGGAAGTAACGGTAGGTGATCAGCTAAGATGCTTGCTTACTGCTGACTATGAGACGATCTCAACCTTTGATGCCGTGGTAGTAGCCAAGGACAAGCGCAAGCTCTTTTTGTTTCACTCCCCTACGGCTACGGAGTTTCGGGAGCAGCGTCGCCGCTATCCGAGATTTGACATGAAGCTAAAAGGTTGGCTCCAGTATCGGACACAGGAGCCGATCTCCTTGTTATCGCTGAATAACCAGATGGTGGATCTGGTGAACCTGAGCCTGGGGGGACTGGCTTTGCGCACAGACCGAGAAATACCGGATGATCAACCGATTTACTTTTCGGCAGAACTCTACGGCCGCAACCGCCCGGATGGCCTAATCAAGGCGGAGCTGAGCATCATCCATGAGCGTTTCGTCGCACCTTACCGGCTATACGGCTGTACGATAAAAGGGATCAATGCCCGTCATTTTCACAACTTGCGCAAATACATCCTGTACCGGCAATTAGAAGAACGTCGGAGGATTCAGATGGAATAAACTCGCGGTCACTCCCATTCTCTTGGCATGGGGGTGTTTTTGTAACTATACAAGGAAAGGGAGTCGTCTATGAAAGCAAAGTGGTTTACATTGGCGCTCGTACTGGTAGTCAGTCTGTTTGTCATGGCGTGTGAAGAGAGGAGTGTTGGTCCGGTACAAACAGCAAGGTCCCTGGGCGGGGCAGCTATTGATTGCCAATCTGCGCGGGGATCAAATGCTGCGCATCCAGCTTGACCCGCAGCAGCCAGATCGGGTGCTGCAGACATCAACTTTATTCCATGATGAATACGGACGAATTCGCGATGTGCTGGAAGCGGAAGATGGATCGATTTACTTCATGACGAACAATCGGGATGGTCGGGGGAGGCCGCGTGCTTCGGACGATCAAATCATCCGACTCATCCCCCGGTTCCCTTAGACTTGTGAAAGGGTCCCTCAGACCGAGTTGGAGAACAGCTCGGTTATTTCTTTGCGCAGAGCCTCGAATTGATACTCCTGTGCCAGCTCACGCCATTTGACTTCGTATTTGCGCTGCCATTCGAGGTCATGGATGAGATTCTGATAAAAGAAGAGAATATTTCGCACGGCATAGATGAGATGAGGGACAAAACGTGTGGCTAAAATCACCTCTATGGCTTCGTCCACGACTTGACGGGCTTCGCTTTGTCTGTTCCGCAGATACAGGCAAAACCCTCGCAATAGTGTAAAGGTCCCCAATTCCCGTTGCATGGGCACTTCCTGAAGGCGCTCCATTGCTTGCTCTACGATTGCTTCCACGGAATCCAGCCGACCTGTCAGAAGATCAAGCGAACATTGCTGGGATTGGAAAAAGAGGATAAAGCTTTTCGAATTGATGGTCTCCAGGAGCGGATAGGATGCTTCCAGCTGATTTTTCGCACGCTCGTATTCCCCATTCTGGGCAAGGAGACCAATCGATGCAATCTGCAGCTCGAGCCGAAAAGAATCTGGCATTTTCGGCAGGTAGGGCTGGATTTTTTCCAGGATTTCCATACTTGGTTGTGGATCAGCCTGGACCATGTAGTATACGTGGAAGAGATAAAACAGTTTTTCAGGCAAAGGAAAGGGATGTCGAACAAACCAGGAAAAATCACCGCGTACAAATGGAAGATAGACCTCATAGTACGGATCCAGCTGAAAACCAAGGACATCCTGATGGGAGGCAAGGGTATGCATGGCGGCTCCCATCCCCATCCCGTGATACGTTTCAAGCATACTGCGCACATTTTTCGAGAAATCCTGGTTGAAGGTAGCCGGCTTTGGCAAGTGATTGATCTTCCAATGCAAGCGATAACCGACACCTCGAACCGTCTCAATGGTGAACAAGTGCGACCATTTGGTCAGCTTTCGGCGCAGCCTATAGATGTGATCATCTACGGTCCGATCTGTCGGCTCCTCCATTGCCCACACGCGATCAAGCAGTTCATCCCGGGAAAACGTGCGGTTCTTCCAATTGTACAAGTAGTGCAGCAGTGCGTATTCCTTGGGAAGCAGTGATATGGTCTGGTCAGCGTAGCGGACTTGAAAGGTATCGTCGAACCACTCGATCAACTCCATTGGCTACGCCTCCCCATCCAGCTGGTATTTCCTCAATTTGTTGTATAAGGTGCCTCGCGAAATTCCCAACAGGTCAGCAGCCGCTTTTTTGTTTCCATAGGTTCTTTCCAGCGCAGCCTGGATCCGCTCTCTTTCACTGTCAGGAGATGTGTAGCCATAGGCGGATCGGGACGTGTATGGCTGTACTGCTCCACCTGTAGATCCACCAGCATTCCCAGCAAAAGCAGGCAGCTTGCGTTGGCCAAGAGCATGATCCGATTGAAAACGGACGACGGTCGGAAGGTGATCCGGCAGAATGACTCCATTTTCCTGTAAAATAGAAAGGCGCTCGATCACATTGCGCAGCTGACGAATGTTGCCAGGCCACTGGTAATCGATCAAGGCTTGCATCACATCCGAGGTGATGCGAGGGACAGGCTGTTCCTGGGCGATGGAGTACTCCTGCAAAAAGAGCTGCACCAGCTCGGGCAGATCTTCCCGACGCTCGCGTAGTGGCGGGATTTCCAGCGAAAAGACATTCAGGCGATAGTACAGATCTTCACGGAATTGGCCCTCAGCCATCATTTGCTCCAGCTGTCTGTTGGTGGCGGCAATGATCCGGGTATTGACGGTAATCGGCTCGGTACCACCCACGCGATAAAACTGCTTTTCCTGAAGCGCGCGCAACAGCTTCACTTGCAGCTCTAACGGAAGCTCCCCAATCTCATCGAGAAACAGTGTTCCTCCATGTGCCAGCTCCAATTTGCCTGGCTTTCCTTTCTTCTCTGCTCCTGTAAATGCTCCGCTGTGATAACCGAACAGCTCGCTCTCAAACAAAGCACCAGGGATCGCCCCGCAGTTGATAGCAATAAAAGGCTTTTCCCGACGTCGGCTCGCTTGATGAATGGCCTTGGCGAACAGCTCCTTGCCTACACCGCTTTCACCGTAAATCAGTACGGTAGCGTCAGTCTGAGCGACTTTTTGAGCAGAGTGAATGGCAGACTGGATAGAAGCCGAATGCCCCTTGATCGAATAAAAAGGATCGTCTGACCCGTGAACGCGATTCATCTCCTGCTGCAGGTTGTGCAGGTGTGCGGTCGTGTGAGCCAGCTCTTCGTTCAATCGCACGAGCTCGGTAATGTCCTGCTCAATGGAAATCGCACCGATGATGGCTCCGTTCCGTACAATCGGTGCGGCGTTGATCAGGACATGGCTGTCCGGACGCGGGATGTGGTAGACCCGGTGGACAGAGGTTCCGTGGCGCAGGGCGTCGAGAAGGCGAATCGACTCGCTGGAGAAATGCTCAGCTAACGAAATGCCGACTACCTTTTCCCGATCAATCTCATAAATCGCTTCAGCAGAGCGGTTCCAGTACTGTACGATGTTTTCCGTATCCACGACGGTAATGGCCTCACTCATGGTGTCCAGCAAGGTGCCAAGGAGCGCAGATTGGTGCTGCGTTACGTTAAAAAAGCAGGTGATCAGATCATGCGGATGGATGATGCCTGTTGGCTGGTACTGATCATCGACAGTGACAAATGGCATCCAGGTCTGCGTATGCGCAGACTGACAAAGCTCTTGCATGATTTGTCCCAGAGTGGAGGACTCCTGTATGACCGATACTTCAACCTGCTCCGACCCTTGACTCCATACACCTGTTTTTTCTTGAGGGCGTATGCTGACATCAGTGGGGGCGATTGGCGATGCAAGCGTTTTGACAACACTATCCAGCGAGAATAACGGTTTCAAATCATCACTTCCTATCCACACTATAAAGAAGAAATCCGTCTTGCTGAAAATCTTATTTATTAATCAAAAGTGTACAGGAATGGACGCGTAATGTACACATGTGTATATAGCGATTGTCAAAAAAGACAGGAAACGGCCTATACTTTCCGTGTCAAGTTTTGGCACGCTTCATGCTAATCCTAATGGCATAGAGTACCGTTGAAGGGGAGACATCCGCGATGGAGCAAGCAATGAAGAACTTTTTTCTGTATTTATCCAATAATAAAACCTTAAATGCTGCCGCAAAGAAATGGGGACTTCGTTTTGGAGCAAGTCGCTTCGTATCCGGGGAAACCATCAGCGAAGCCATTCAAGCTGTCCGTCAGTTGAACGAACAAGGCTTGGTTTGCACGCTGGATCATTTGGGTGAATTTGTTTTTAGCGTGGAAGAGGCGAATGAGTCCGCGGACTACTGCATCAAGACGCTCGAAGCGATCCATCAGTCCGGGGTCGATTGCAACCTGTCGCTCAAGATGACTTCTTTAGGACTGGATATCAGTCGGGACCTGTGCATGAACAACATGCGCCGCATTTTAGATGTAGCCAAGAAGAACGGAAACATTTTTGTGCGGATCGACATGGAGGATTATGCGCATAACCAGGTGACCATGGATATTTTGGATGAGCTCCTGCAGGACTATGATAATGTAGGAACGGTTATTCAAGCCTATTTGTATAAGGCAGCGGACGATATCGAAAAGCTGAAGGACAAGAAAGTGAACTTCCGCTTGGTAAAAGGGGCGTACAAGGAATCTCCGGAGGTGGCCTATCCAAACAAGCCGGATGTAGACGAGAACTATAAGAAAATCATCAAGCAGCATCTGCTCAATGGCGGATATGCTGCGGTGGCGACACATGATGATGCGATTATCGATTACGTGAAAAAGCTGGTTCAGGAACATAATATCCCGCGAACACAGTTCGAATTTCAGATGCTGTACGGAATCCGTACCCAATCACAAATTGATTTGGCGAAGGAAGGCTACAAAATGCGGGTCTATGTCCCGTACGGCAACGACTGGTATGGATACTTCATGCGTCGTCTGGCGGAAAGTCCTGCGAACGTAAAGTTTGTTCTGAAGGGCATGTTCACGAAATAAAAAATGAGGAAAATAAGCAGCACCCTCGGACGTGTTTCTGAGGGTGCTTTGAGTTTTTTGGGGGAAAACGAGAGATACTAACAAAAGTCCTTCCAAGAATCAAAGGTTGATTATTGTTATTAATTTTAGTTATACTATTAAAAATTTTAATAATTACAAACATAGAGGAGACATCATGAGAGAACTATCAAAGAGAGAGACGCTTACTGTGGGGTTAATGCTGTTCGCCCTGTTCTTTGGAGCGGGGAATATGATCTTTCCGCCTGCACTGGGTCAAGCAGCTGGAACGAGTTATTGGTTCGCCATTTTGGGATTTATTATAACCGGGGTGGGCTTGCCGCTGTTAGGGGTTATCGCTGTCGGTTTGGGTGGCGGTAATTTGCAGACGCTTGCTGGCAGGGTACATCCGGTGTTTGCTATTATTTTTACTTTTGTCGTGTATCTGGCGATCGGTCCATTAATGGCTATTCCGCGGACGGGAACCGTAACGTATGAGATGGGGGTTCTGCCTTTCTTGTCTGATGGATGGAAGGCGAGCTGGGTACCCTTGTTTGTCACCACCATTGTCTTCTTTGCCATCACCTATTGGCTATCACTGAATCCGTCCAAGCTCGTGGATCGGATCGGTAAAATATTGACACCTGCTTTGCTGATCATTATCGCAATCATGTTTATCGGAGCAATGGTCAATCCTATGGGAGAAATGGGAACGCCAACCGGGGCATACCTTGAATCTTCTCCGTTTGTCAAAGGATTTTTGGAAGGCTACCTGACGCTTGATGCATTGGCCGCTTTGGTATTCGGGATTGTCGTTACAGCTTCCGTAGAAGCTCGTGGCATCACGGACAAGAAAAGTCTTACAGTCTCTACGATCAAGGCAGCGGTGATCGCAGCGATCGGTTTGGGACTCGTCTACCTGGCTCTCGGCTACATGGGAGCGACAAGCTTTTCACTTGGCCAATCCGACAATGGCGGGCAGATTCTGACTGCCGTCGTACAGCAGCTATTTGGCTCGTTAGGAAATATAGTACTTGGCTTAGCCGTTACATTGGCTTGTCTCACGACCTCAGTCGGCCTGGTTACGGCCTGTGGACGATTTTTCTCCGAACAAATACCGGGGATTTCTTACAGCACCATGATTTTGATCCTCAGTGTGTTTAGTACTGCGGTAGCCAATGTCGGACTGACCCAGTTGATTGCCATCTCTGTCCCAGTATTAATGGGGATCTACCCGATTGCGATCGTGCTGATGCTGATTTCCTTCCTGCATAACTTCTTCCGTGGCTATCGCTCGGTATACGTGGGAGCCATTCTGTTTACGGCGGCAGTCAGCTTGGTCGATGGCGCTTCGATGATGGGTGCACCCGTCGCAAGCATCACGTTGTTTTTCGGAAAGTATCTTCCTTTGTACAGTCAAGGTGTGGGCTGGATTGTACCAGCACTCGTAGGAAGCTTGCTCGGTTTTGTATGGGGTCTTGTACGCGGGCCGCGCAGTCAAGTGGCATAAGATAATACGATTCTATAAAAAGCAAAGGCTTGAGTGATCAGCCTTTGCTTTTTTATTTTCCAGCTAGTACCATACCTCTAGGACTTCAAACCGTCCACAAGGATGACCATCTATGATAACATAGAAAAGTTAGAAACATGGTTTTCTGGCAAGTGACCATGTACAATGAACAATCGCTGTCTAAAATCTTCACGAACGAAAAGCTGCGAAAAACGCATTGCTTTCGCTAACGAAGCGGCGAAGAGCCTTGTTTTTCGAAAAAGGAGGTTGTGGACTGTGAGTCAAACCAAAGTATTAGTCATAGATGACGATCCCAATGTATGTGAAATCATACGTTTGTACTTTATCAAGCAACAAATCGACCTGGTCGTTGCCCACAACGGCATGCAAGGAATCGAGATGGTGGAATTGGAAAATCCGGATGTGATCGTCCTTGATGTGATGATGCCGGAGATGGACGGTTTTGAGACCTGTCGGGAAATCCGCAAAAAGTGGGATACGCCCATCATAATGCTGACGGCAAAGGACGAAGAGTTCGATCGCGTGCTAGGTCTGGAGCTGGGTGCTGACGACTATGTTACAAAGCCGTTCAGCCCCCGCGAGCTGGTAGCGCGCATACGTGCTATATTGCGGCGTTTGCAGCCGAAAGCAAAAGTAGAGGAAGACACGACTTCCGTTCTGACCTTTGATCAATTAACCATCGATCTAGACAAGCGAGAAGTGGTGGCAGCCGGAGAGAAGATCAGCTTCCGCCCCAAAGAGTTTGATCTGCTCGTTCAGATGGCCAAATCACCCGGCAATGTCCTCTCACGGGAGCAATTGCTCGAACAGGTATGGGGTTTTGACTATTTTGGCGATGTTCGCACGATTGATGTGCATATTAAAAAAATCCGACAGCGGTTGGAAAAGCTCCCTTATGAATGCATTCACACCGTTTGGGGAATCGGTTATAAATTCGGGGTGGAAGACTGATGCTAGGGATGTCAAAAAGCATCTTCCGTCGCCTGTTGTACAGCTTTCTGGCAACCGTATTACTTGGATTGGGCATCTCGGGCATTCTGATTTCCATGTCGGCAAGAGAATATTTTTACGATGCAAAAAAAGAAGAATTGCTGCGCATGGCCAAAAATGTGAATGCGGCGATTCTGGAGCGGCCTCGTGTGGACAAGAAGCTGCTGGACATTTTGGCGGAAAAGGACCTGACGTATGATACGCGCATCTGGCTGTTCAATCAGGAAGGAAAAATTGTAGCCACCTCGATGAAGGATGAGGTGTTCACAGGGAAATCCGTAGCTGTCTCGATTGCCGATAATGTGCTGCAAGGGAAAAATGCCGTCACGGAGCTGCAAATCGAAGGATTGGACGATCCGATGCTCTCTGTATCGATTCCTTGGGGTGAGGGAGAAAAGGTGTACGGGGGCATTATCCTGCACGCTCCGATCGAAGGAATTGAACGCACGATTGCGCAAATGCGTGAGACGATCCTGTGGGCAACCCTCTTTGGCGTATTGTTGTCGACTGCGATGGTTTCCTATTTGTCCTGGTCGATCTCAAGGCCGCTTCGGACCATTGAGCGAACTGCAACCGAGATCGGAAGAGGCAATTATGCGGAGCGGGTACAGGTCAATACCTCAGATGAGATCAATGATTTGGCGCAGACGATCAATACGATGGCAGAGAAGCTGGAGAAGGTCGAGCAGGAGCGACATCATTTGGAGCAGGTGAGAAATGATTTTCTCGCCAATGTATCCCATGAATTGCGCACGCCTTTGACAGCGATTCAAGGCTTTTTGGAAGCCTTGCAGGACGGGTTGGTCGAGGAGGAGGAAGCGCGGCAGAAGTACTATGCGGTGATGTATTCAGAGACGATGCAAGTCAATCGTCTGGTCGATGATCTGATGGATCTGATGAAGCTGGAAAACAATGAGGTGACACTCGCCAAGTTCCCGGTAGATGTCAGCGATTTGTTGAATAAAATTGCGTTCTCCTTTCATCCGGAGGCCGAAGAAAAGGGCATTTCTCTGGAGGTCGATGTACAGGGGGAATTGCCGAAAATCTACGCTGACCGCGATCGAGTGGCACAAATACTGAAGAACCTGGTGAAGAACGCCCTGAAGTTCACTGAAGAAGGCGAGATTCGCTTGTCTGCGGTAGCAGAGGAGCAGTGGGTCCGGATTCAGGTGACGGACACAGGGGTGGGAATCTCCTCCGATGATTTGCACCGGATCTGGGAGCGATTTTTTAAAGTAGATCGTGGACGCTCCAAGAAAAACAAGGGAACGGGATTGGGACTGGCAATCGTCAAGGAACTGGTGGAGCTGCATGACGGAAAGTGCAGTGTTCACAGTGTACCAGGGGAAGGAAGCACATTTACCGTATGGCTGCCTAACGTAGCCGTCTATCGGCAAGCGACCTAGACATTGTCAGTCGGGATGGTCATACTTTTTTCATATTTTAATCATGCTTTTTTCCAATTTCGCTCACAGAATGGTTAACTTTACCCTTTACTCTATAGATGTGACGGTGAGACGGTCACTATGCTAAAGAATGAAAGGGGTAAATAAAGATGAATAAAAAATGGTTTTCACTCGCAGCTGTTGCGTTGTTGTTGTCTGGTAGCTTGGTAGCTTGCTCTAGCGGAGAAACTCCAGAACCAGCTACTCAAGATGGTGTAAATTCCGAAGCTCCTGCTTCTACTGAAGCTCCTGCTGATGCTTCCACTGAGGCTCCTGCTGACGCTTCTACTGAAGCTCCTGCTGATGCTTCTACTGAAGCTCCTGCTGATGCTTCTACTGAGGCACCTGCCGATGCCTCTACTGAAGCACCTGCTGACGCTTCCACTGAAACACCAGCACCAGCAGCTGAAACAACTAATCCGTAACTAGTCCATTACGGCGTAGTCAAGATTGTTCGTTTGTACTCCTCTACTTCCCTCCCGGGTTCACATATAACTGAGCTGTCCCATTGTAAGCGTGGGACAGCTCTTTTTTTCTAAAATGGGAAAAGCTGCCCCGAACAAGCCGAGGCAGCTGCTGAATTAAGAATGCTTTTCTTGCTTTGTTTTTGCCTGCTGCAGATTAGAGAGCATTACTCCTAAAAAGATAAAACAGGCACCGATAAAAAATCCAACGCCAAGATGCTCACCGAGTAATAGCCAGCCAAGGAATGCTCCGACGATTGGCTGGACAAAGAAAAAACCAGCTCCACTTCCAGCATTCATCATTTCAAAGCCTTTGTTCCACAGATAAAAAGCACCTGCTGTGGAAATGATCCCGATGTAGAGAACACCCATCCAGGTTTGCCAGCTCCACGTCCAGGAAACGGGAGTGACGGAGAGCTCCCAGAGCATGAGCGGGCTGGAAAAGATCAATCCGAACAATGCAGCGTAGGTGGTGACGGCCAGAGATGAGTAGCGCTGTGTCGCCTTTTTGCTGAGCACTGTATACAGCCCCCAGCTGAGAGCCGCAACGAGCAGGATGACGTTCCCGATCATCGAGGTTTCCGTATCAGCTTCACTCGGTACACCAATGACGATCAGCACCCCGAGCGTTGCGAGCAGAATACCCGCTGTCTGCTGCCAATGTATCCGTTCCTTTAAGAGCCAGACAGCAAAAATGGCGATAAAGGCAGGGGAAGCCGAGGTGATCAACGCACCCATATGGGCAGTAGAAAGCTTGGTCCCCAGAAACTGTGCAGCAATCGAGATGGTCACCCCCACAAAAGCAATGGCCATAAGCAGCGGATATTCTTTTTTGGGGATGTATTCCTTGCGTGCGACCACGAATGCACCTAACACAACGAGGGCAATCCCGAAGCGTAGAATTAACAAGGTGAAAGGCGGAATGACTTCAAGCACCACTTTGCTTACCACGTACACGCCACCCCAAATAGCGGCAGCCAAAGTAAGGCAAATGGCTCCAAACAATTGGTTCTTCCATTGGTTATTCATCTGATAAGGCCCCTCCCGGAATAGTGATACAAGCTTATTCCGTTAGCCGGGGGGACAGTCGTCGTAACCTTCCCTCGCCGGCTAGGAGAGGTTGGGTACATCACATTCGAATCGTGGAGCACGCATGTTATTCACCCCCTGGAATAGACTTCTGGAGCCATTTGGCCACCAAGATTACCGGCTTCACGAGAAGACCTACCGGGCCGCTCACTTGCCGATACTGTTCGTAGCCCAACCTGCCCCAAAAAAGGAGCGCTGGTTCATTTTCGGCGATGGCGCCATGATGAATCTGGGTGCAGCCGTTATCCCGACAGTAGGCTTCCACAATATTGACGGTTTCTCTGCCCAAGCCTTGGCGCTGATAGTCAGAATGAAGCAGAAGCAGACTGATCCAGCTCTTGGGGTCTGTCGGAGTCGAAAGCACCAAGTGCATGACGCCAATCCGTTTGTTCTCCCCTATGATTTGGAGCCAGACGCCGCTGGGAATCGATACGGTCGAATCGAATTCACGCTCCAGGTCTGCCAGTGAATAGGCAGCAGTTCCGTTTCTCAACGTATTGTAGGCGGTGTTGCTGGTGAAAACGTCCAAGGCATGAGGCAGATCGGCGCGAGTCAACTCCTGGATCACAAGCCGTTTTCCTGATAGACACAAGCTCACAGATTTCCTCCGTATTTGCGAATCAACCCAATCTGGCCACTGTGGTAGCCCATGTGAAAGGTCAGCCTGCCCAATGCCTGACGAGGGGTCAGCTTGCCGATTGGCGCTTCACAGGGAATATCCCAATCCGCCTCAGGCAGGGAAGATAGCGTTTGCAGCAGATGCTCATAGGATTGGTCCTTAAACACGCCAGGTGCCAATTTCCAGGAAAGCTGGTGTTCTTTGCAGGTACAGGTTTATTCTTATTATAAGGGAAAGCAACCAGATAAGCAGTCGTAGAAATGCTAAAATTGCGAATGAACATTCACTCAGTCAGGGTTAAGCAGTATACTAGGGAGAAAGACAAGGAGTGATGGAGATGGAGCATCGGTTTAATCTTACTGTGCGTTCAACCGACATTGACGTGATCGGACATGTAAACAACGCCAAGTACCTGGAGTATATGGAATGGGCCAGGTTTGACTGGATCTGGAAGCAGGGGTTTACACTGGATGAACTGAGACGGCTGGGAATCATGCCGGTGGTAGTCAACATCTCGATCAACTACAGAAAAGAGCTGCGGATGCTGGAAGAAGTGCAGGTCAGAACCACCGTTGTCAAAATAGGCACCAAAAGCTTTGTGATCCGGCATGAGCTGTATAATCAACAAGAAGAGCTGGTAGCGGATGGAGATGTCACGATGGTGATGATCGATGCAAAGACGCGTCGTTCGATTGCCTTGCCTGACGAGCTAACGGTCTCGCTTCAGGAGAATTTGATAAAATAGGATAAGGAAAGAAAAGGGTCCGGGATTGGGCCCTTTATCCATTCTGCACGATAAAAGGAGAGAGGACATTGCAGACATTCAGCACGATTCTATTTGACTTGGATGACACGTTGTTTCACTTTGGAGCTTGCTGGGAGAAAGGCATGCAGTACACGATCCGAACCCATTCGCTAACAGCTGATCTGGATGAGAATGCGGTGCTGGAAGCTTTGCGACGTCACGGGGACCAGCTTTGGATCGATGTCATTGCCAGAAAGTACGACTTCACCCAATATCGCCAGCTTCGACTGCAGCGAGCGTTGGCGGATTTCCAGCGATCCATCGAGCTCGAGGAGGCCGATGATTTTCAACACATGTATGCACAGGCATGTATGGATGCAGTAGAGCCTCATGCAGTGGTGCAGCAGGCGGTGGATCAGCTGGCCAGTCGATTCAGACTGGGGATTGTCACCAACGGACCGGCCGATATGGCGTTCATCAAGCTGAGTCGTTTGGGCTTGTCTGCGTACTTCCCCGATGAGCGGGTTTTCCTCTCCGAGCGAATCGGTTATCACAAGCCTGATTTACGCATCTTTCAAACGGTTTTGAAGCATTTGGACCTAAAGCCAGAAGAGGTGCTTTTCGTCGGAGACAACTGGGAAGCCGATGTTGCCGGGCCGATCGAAGCCGGCATGTCTGCGGTATGGATCAATCCGAATGGTTTGACGGCTGAGACTCATCATCGACCGTTGGCGGTTATCAAGCGTGTGGAGGAGTTGCTGGATGTAGTAGCGGAGTAGAGGGGGCTAAAAAAGAAAAAAGCCTCCCGCGCAAGCGATGCTATTTACGACTGTATCGGAAAACGATTGAAAAATGACTTTCCGATACAGCAGTAATAACCTTCGCTAAACGGGTCAGCTTCTTGGATCCCCTATTAGTGGATGGCACTCTTTTTAAACTGTCCACCTCTGACATCGTGAATGTTGCCGACAGCCAAAAAGGCAGATGGGTCGAGTTCCTCCACGATCAATTTCAGCTTGGCTTCCTCCAAGCGAGTAATGATGCAAAAGACAACTTTTTTATCCTCGCCCGAGTACCCGCCTTCCCCCTTCAGATAGGTGATGCCTCGGCCCAGACGAGCTACGATCGCGTCGCCAACCTCTTTGTAATTGTCGCTAATGATCCAGACAGACTTGGATTCCTGAAAGCCCTCGATGGTCAAATCAATCATTTTGAAGGCGATATAGTAGGCGATGAGCGAGTACATAGCATGGTTCCAGCCGAACACAAATCCGGCGCTGCTCAGGATGAAGACATTCATGAACATGACGATTTCGCCGACAGAGAATGGTGATTTTTTGTTCATAAGCACAGCGACGATTTCTGTGCCGTCGAGCGAACCTCCGTAACGCAGAACAAGACCGACACCGATACCCAGAATAATTCCGCCAAAGACCGCAGCAAGAAGTGGATCGTCCGTTAAGCTAGAGACAGGGTGGAGAAGCGAGGTGCCAATCGACATGACGGTTACACCAAACAAAGTGGAAATAGCAAAGGTTTTGCCCATATGCTTATAACCGATGAAGAGGAAAGGGAGGTTTAAAATGAATAAGAAGATTCCTAATTTTACTCCGGTTAAATGCGAAGCAATAATCGAGATGCCGACAATTCCACCATCAATAATCTGATTTGGAACCAAAAAAATTTCCAATGCGACCGAAACCAACACAGCTCCGATAAAGATGAAAAATGCACGTCTTAACAGCTTTGATATCGATAATTTTTGATGATTGGCTTTACTGGCTGATTGATCCATCGGTATCCTCCCAATATCTGAATTGCTTGAATTACTTCTATTATATCACCTCAATTGAAAAAATTTGTGCAGGCAGCTGCTTATTGGATAAAAAAGTATTTTTCAACTTTAATGAAATAAAGACATTTGGTATAAAATTCAGAATAAAGCTGGTTGACTGGAAATTACAGGATTGATATCTTCGTACTGATGGACAAAATGGAGGAGGAAGAATGGCATGAGTTCTTTTCAAACAGAGATCGATATCGCATCATCAAAGGAGCTCGTCTGGTTGGCTTGGACACAAAGTGAACGAATTACCAAATGGTTCGCCCCGGAGGCGTACTTGGAGCCTAGATTGGGCGGAGCTTATGAGCTGTATTTTACTCCCGGCAATCACGATACGATGGGGACCAAGGGGTGCATCGTCACTCTGTGGGAGCCACAGGAACGTTTGGGCTTTACCTGGAAGGGACCGGATGATTTCGCAGCTGTAATGAATCATGAAGGTGCGTTGACCTACGTACTCGTCTCTTTGTCCGAGCAGGAGGGAGCAACCAAGGTATTGGTGGAACACTTTGGCTGGGGCGATACAGAAGAGTGGGAGAAGGCACGTGCCTGGCATCAGATGGCTTGGTCGCAAGTATTGGGCAGTCTGAAAAAAGCATTGGAAGCAGGAGTAGGGGAATTGTGCTGCACGCCCTAGCCAACTATTAGCAACGCTCTATCCGATGATATGGAAGATTAGAAAACTTGGCTACGGCCAAGCTTTTGGCGGAGCCTTAGTTGCACTTATACTATCTTCCGCTAATCTTTTTAGCGCTTTAGTGCACTTAAACTTTCCGATAGTATAAAAAAGGCAGCAGGCATGGACGCGTGTAAGGGTCCTCGCCTGCTGCTTCATCTATTTTTCGGCATGTATTTAGGAAGAGCGGCTTTCCAGACTGGATGAAAAGAGCCATCCACATTTGTGTGGACAGCTCTTTCGTGTGTATGACTTACTCTTTGGTTGCAGCGACTTCGGTGTCACTGGTTGCTTGCTTCTCATCCAGGTATTCGTGGGGACCGATAATGCCCGCTGCCCGATCCTGCTTTTCCAGCTCCAGTGCCTTTGGAACAGAGAGCCAGTAAGCGAGACCGATCGCGATGACACCGGCACTCAGCTTCCCGACAATAACAGGCAAAATGATATTGGGCTGAAAATTGGCCGAGAAGGAAAGGTGATCACCAAGCAGGAAGGCCGCACACACACCAAAGGAGATATTAATGACTTTGTCCTTGGGGGGCATAAAGCGTACCAGGCGGAACATAGCCAGGATATTGGCGATGGTAGCCAGCAAGCCTGCGCTGCCTGTGGGGCTCAATCCGAGACGCATGCCCAATGCTTCCAATGGTTTCGACGCATATTTGCGCAGCAGATAGACCATGGGGAAAGCACCTGCCAGCATAATTCCGATATAACCGGCTGTTTCCAATGCTCGGAACTGGTCCTTCTCATCTGCAATGATCGGGTCAAATCCCCAGGAGCCGCCTATCATAGAGAAAAAGCCGGTAAAGTATTCCACAATGGAGAAGACGAGAACGAGCTTGATTCCAGCATCCATCGTTCTACCAAAGATCATAAAGCCTTTGATCATCATGTCCGGCAGGAAGCGCAGCCCCAAGGCAATCGCGACTACAAAGACGAGGATGGGAGACAAGTTCAGCATTACCTGCCCCATTCCGATGGCAAAAGCATAGGTCGACTCGCCGCTAGCCGCAATCTCGGGACGTACTTGCATGTTGGTCAAAACGAGAATGGCACTGGAAATGAAAGCACCAATCGGAACAGTCAGGATCCCGGACATGATACCGAGCGCCATATACTTATGATCACGTTTGTCGAGCATCGCCAATCCCATTGGAATTGAGAAAACAATGGTAGCTCCAGCCATGAAACCGACGATCAAAGCCATGACCCAGCCTTCGAGGGAGCTTTTCAGCATATTGGCTAGCTGATAGCCTCCCATGTCGGAAGCGAGAATGGCTGTAGCAGCGATCGCTGGATCAGCTCCGATCTGATGGAAAAGCGGGGAGACTGCTTTTTCAACAAACCAGGAAATATACGGGAGGGAAGCCATAATACCCGCGGCAGGTACAAATATGTAGCCTGTCGAGTGCAAGCCTTCCATGAATTCCTTTCCAAGCCCTGTATCACTGTTGCGAATGGCAGCGATGGCGCCGATGACGGCACAAATCATAATAATGTAAATGATAACGCTTCCAATATGCTCCACGATTGAATCCCACCTTTTTTGCAAGATTTCTCCTGTACTCCTTGTCCGGTACAGGTGCTGTCAGGAAAGGTTGCTTGTTTGTGTCTCGTCCCCCTTTATGCCAGGTAAACAAGGAAGGCGCTTAGGATATCTCGCGAGCGAGAGGTACCTAAGCGCCATTGCTTACTTGTATGAACTTGTGATTGAGATTCTTGGTGGAATCACAGACAGACGATGAACAAAAGAGTGCTGGTATGTAGCCTTAAGCGCCATTGCTTAAGATTAATTATAAAGTGATTATATGGGCTGGCATCCATAGATGTCAACCATTTCTGAATCTTCTTACAAGCGAAGGTATGAAAAAACCCTGCCGAAGCAGGGTTTGTGTTTGTATGCCAATTACAGTTTTACAACGTTCTCAGCTTGTGGTCCGCGGTTGCCTTCTACCACGTTGAATTCAACGCGTTGGCCTTCTTCGAGGGTTTTGAAACCGTCGCCTTGGATAGCGCTGAAGTGAACGAATACATCGTTTCCGCCTTCAACTGCGATGAAGCCATAACCTTTTTCAGCGTTGAACCATTTTACTGTACCTGTTTGCATGGGTGTTACCTCCAAAAAGATAAAATGAATATGCAACTTTTATTTGTTGAAAATAAAAATTCACACATTGGAAAAGGTTCGAACATACATGTAAACCCTTTACAATATGTGAACGCTTGAAAATTTCTTTAATTATCATCATCATATCACAGGCAAAATACAAATGCAAATGGATAAATTGGAAAAAAGCCCACGCCAACTCCGCGAGATGTTGTTGTTCATATGGAATGAAAACGGCACTCCGCGGAGCGTTTGCGTATCGAGCTACAGGCTCCCTAAAAGGAGAGAAGAGAACAGTCCCTTCAAGTCAATCAGGAATAAAATTTGACTCGTTCTTCCAAAGGCTGGAAGGTTTTTTCTCCTGGCTCTGCTGTCGGTTTGCCAAAGGGCATCTGCGCAATCAGCTTCCATGTGGAAGGAAGGTTCCAGGTGCTTGCCACTTCTTCGTCAATCAATGGATTGTAATGTTGCAGAGAGGCACCGAAGCCAGCGTCCTCCAGAGCTGTCCAAACCACGAACTGCAGCATCCCGGATGATTGATTGGACCAGATCGGGAAGTTATCCTTGTAGAGGGCAAATTGATTTTGCATATTTTCTACAACGCTTTGATCTTCAAAGAACAGCACGGTTCCGTAACCGCTTTTGAACGCATTCATCTTTTCTTCGGTGGGTGCAAATTTATCTGCTGGAACGATCTTGCGCAATGTTTCCTTTGTCAGATCCCACAGCTGATCATGCTTCTGGCCGAGCAATACGACCACGCGGGCACTTTGCGAGTTGAAAGCCGACGGCGTGTACTTGACAGCTTCATTGATCAGCTCGTGTAAGGTTTCATCTGAAACAGGACTGTCTTTGCTGATAGCGTAATAGCTTCGTCTGTTTTTTACGGCTGACATAAAATCGCTTCCCATGCTTGATGCCTCCTGTACCTTTTTTTACCTGCCTGTTTCAGGCGGACTTTCCTTATCATGATGCATGATTGTAAAAGGAATTATTCGCTAAATACCGTGTAAGGCAGATAAACTTTGCAAACCGCTTTACATGGCAAGAAAGTAGCGATAACGTGGAGAGTGGAAAGCAGGACAGGCAGGTTGCAGAAATCAAGAAGACAGGGAGTTTGGGCAAATGGAGGCTCAGTGGAAAGAAAGACGCGTGCTGGTCGTCACTTCTGTCGAAGCAGAACGTGAAGCCGTGTGGCGAGGACTTCAGGCGGATAGCCGATTCGAGGTGATTATCGGGGGAGTGGGCCCGATGTCGGCAGCAGCACGGACAGCCAGAGAGTTGGCCAGCCAACCGTATGATCTGGTTGTGTGTGCAGGGATCTGCGGTGGTTTTGTCGGTCGGGCAGATGTCGGATCGATCGTCGTAGCAAGTGAAATCATCTGTGCCGATCTCGGCGCGGAAACACCAGACGGCTATATGAGCGTGGACGAGCTGGGGTTTGGCTCGGCTCGCATCAGTGTTGACTCTGATCTGTCCGGTAGCTTGACGGCAGCCGTGAAAAAAGCCGGAATTCCAGCCGTTTGTGCTCCTGTTCTCACCTTATCGACGGTTACGGGGACAGCACAGACCACAGCAGAATTGTTGGCTCGTGTGCCAACAGCAGCGGCAGAGGCGATGGAAGGATTTGGGGTGGCTACAGCGGCTCTGGATTTTGGCTTGCCAATTGTGGAATTGCGTGCGGTATCCAATGCAATCGGACCGCGAGATAAATCAGCCTGGCGGATCAAGGAAGCATTAAGTGCGCTGGAGCAAGCAAGTTCAGCATTACGGGAGGTACTACGATGAAAATTGCTTTTTCACCTTGTCCCAATGATACTTTCGTTTTTCACGCATGGGCGCATGGCTTGGTTCCTGGTGCACCTGAACTGGAGATCCAATATGCGGACATCGACATTACGAATACTTTGGCTACCCGTGTAGAAGGGCCAGAGGTAATGAAAATTTCCTACGCGGCATTGCCTTGGGTCTTGAAAGACTATGCCTTGATTCCTTGCGGTGGTGCGCTTGGACGGGGCTGCGGTCCTCTGGTTCTGACCCATGCGGATGGCACAGATCCGTCTGTAATTTCTGGAAAACGCGTAGCTGTACCTAGTGAGCGATCGACTGCCTATCTCCTGTTCCGCTTGTGGGCAGCGCAAAATGTACCGGGTGGTGTAGGAGAAATCGTCGTCATGCCATTCCATGAAATTATGCCTGCCGTGAGAGACGGTCGGATTGATGCTGGTCTGGTCATCCATGAAGCACGCTTCACCTATCAGAACTACGGTCTATCTTTGCTGCAGGACTTGGGGAGCTGGTGGGAGACAGATACCAATCTGCCGATCCCGCTCGGGGCGATCATTGCCCGCAGACATATGGATCTGGAGGCGCTGACCAAATGGACGCGCGCTTCCGTCGAGTACGCCTGGGCACATCCGGAAGCCTCGCTGGATTACGTGATGCGCCATGCACAGGAGCTGTCTGTCGAAGTGGCAAAAGCGCACATTGACTTATACGTGAATGAGTTCACGCGAGACTTGGGTGAGGATGGTTTCGCAGCCATTACAGCTTTGCTTGGGCGTGCAGCGGAAGAAGGGCTCGTACCGAAAATAGACCTTTCTGCCTTACGCTGGTAGTGAAAGAAAAAAGGGGTGATACAGATCGCCCCTTTGCTGTGTTCAGTTATTCATTGCTGATGATGACGGAATTGGAGTACCCATCCCAGCTGACTGTAGCTCCCAATGCTTCACTGACAAAGCGGATCGGGACCATGGTGGTTTCGTTGTTATACAGGATAGCGGGAACGTCCATCACGATACGTTGGCCGTTTTTGTAAGCGATTTTGGAACCGATCGTCAGATGAATAACATCATTTCCTCTCGTTGCCGTGACGCTCTGCGTCGCTTCGTCCCAGTCTACTTTTGCGCCAAATGCTTCAAAAACAGCGCGCATGGGGACCAGCACACGTGCATTCATCTTGACAGGTGGTTTGCTGTAGCTTTGCAATTGACCATCGATGAAGACGATGATCTGTCCAGTCTGGTTCACGGTATAAAACGTCGAGAGGGATTGGGCGTATTCCTGGCTTTCAGGATCGATCACTTCGATGAACACCGAGTACCCGCCTGTGGTCAGGTTCAGATTTTGAATGATCGTATTCACGTTTGCCGGATTGACCAAAATCCGTCGCACTTCATTGCCCCATGCATCGACTACGACGAGATAGTATTCGTAAACATGGTAGGTGCTGGATACCTGAAGGTTTACTTTGATGGTACCATTGCTATTGACGGTTACACTTCCTGGAAAGCTGGCGCCGCTAGGAATGGAAAACTCGATTTCAGGCGGGGAAATCACCCAGACGACGCTCTTGGAGACGGTTTTGACCCCATTGTGCGACATTTCGAGCTGGACAGTATAGGTGCCAGCTGAGAGTGACAGGTTTTTGGAAGAAATCGTTGGATTCTTGGTTTGTACGGGAATACGCTTGATCAGCTTTCCGTTTTCGCCCAAGATCAGCAGGTTAAATTTCGCCTTTTCGTATTCCGGTGTCAGGTTGATAACGATTTGGATGGAACCTTCATGGATGTTCACATATCCTGGGAAATCGATTTCTTTGATTGTGTTGAAGTAGATGGATTCGGCTTCGGATTGCAGCGTCGATTTGCCGCAGCCTTCTTCTGACACGACCAGACCGATCTGCAAGCCTTCTTCATTCGCTGGCTTGGCTGGCTTATAATTCTTCACTTCGAGTTTCACCAGCATGTCGTCCTTAAGCTCGTCCAGCTCTTTTTTGGGAACGCGAATTTCACCGGTTTTCACCTTGACCTCGATATCATTCCCTTGCAAGTCCTTTGCTCGAACTGTGTCGTTTCGCTGTTTGGCTACGGTTGTCACAGGAACACGAAACAGTTCCTTCCCCTTTTTGCTGGTAAAAATCAGCTCCATTTGTTCGAGGTATTCCGGCTCAACGCGCACATATGCGGAGAGACTGCCATCCTCTTGAACAATGACTTCCTTCAAAAGAGGGGCCACGGGATTGCGGATTGCAAAACAGGCTGCGTCGGCGATGCTGGTCCCCAACGTAGAAAATAAGAACATAAACAGAAGGGCAATGCTGAAAAGTTTTTTGTTCCAAATCATGTTGTAGATCTCCTTTACCAGATGAACTAGATATAATATCGGAATTTATACCTATGCATTTTAGGGAAATGTGCCTATTTTTTTGAAAATGATTAGAAAAAAACACAGAGTCTGTTACTCTGTGTCATGGCTTTCACTTATCCAGCTTGAATGACGCCACATGCCAATCGTTTTCCTGCATTTCCCGAAGGCTGCGAGCGATAGTCATCCGGATTTTGATGAATGATCACGGCCTTGCCGATCACATCTGCTGCGCGGAATCTGTTCGTAAAGAAACTCATTCGTGCGTACCCGTCACTGGAGACGACCCTGGATTTCCGCAAAGCTTTGGCTTGGTACATAATCATGCTGCGAAGATACATAGTAAGGCTCAAAGTACCAATTCATTTTATTTTTCACCCTTGTAATCAACGTTTTGTTGATTCATCGTATGTTTTGGGCGGACAGTGCGTGCCTGACTCTTCTTGGCGATCATGGACAAGAAGAGGATGACATGAAAAAGAAATCACACGAAATGAGAAAGGAAATGGATATGGAAATAAGAAGACCAAATCACGACGAGCTGGGAGAGATCCTACAGCGATCCCCACAAGCCATGTTCGATGGGACAATGGGCAGAGTCAGCCCGACGGAAGAAAGAATCAAACAAATGGTAGAGCCGCTTTTGCAAAAAGGCGCGTATTATCTCTTAGCAACCGAGGAGGGGCAGATTGCAGGCTGGATTTTGATTGGGCCGAGCAAAGACTCGTTTACAGATCAGGAAATTGGCTTTATTTACGAGCTGTACGTTGCGGATGCTTACCGGGGGAAGGGAATCGCCAAAGCCTTGATGAAGAGCGGAATTGACCAGCTGAGACAAGGTGGGTATCCCGAGGTGCGACTCAGTGTTTTTGCAGATAATCACGCGGTGCAGCTCTATGAGCAGATGGGATTCAAGGTCAGGACAATGACGATGCGCTTGCCTTTGGAGATGGATTAAAATGGAATATCGCGGATCAGATTTTTACGACAACCCCGATCATTTTGAGCGATACATGGAGCGCAGAAAGGCAGAGGAGAATGCCAATGACACCCTGGAAAAGCCTGTCTTCCAAGAGCTTCTCGGCTGCGTCAAAGGCTTGCGTATTCTGGATATCGGATGCGGCGACGCAAACTTTGGAAGAGAATGTCTGGCAAATGGCTGTGCTGCCTACGTAGGATTGGAAGGCTCCATCAATATGGTTCATGCAGCCAGAAAGACGCTGGAAGGCTGGGATGGACAAATCGTTCACGCTCGGATGGAAGACTGGGACTACCCGCAAGCGGAATATGATCTGGTGCTTTCCCGACTGGCCATTCACTACGTACAGGATCTGAACAGCCTGTTGCAAAACATCTATCAGACACCTGTACGCGCCCATTTTCTCACAGACGAAACCTACGAACGCCGACTGAGAATTCCCCTGTTTTTATTTTACTCGGCTAAAAAGAAATAAAGAGGGGTGAGTCACGCTCACCCCATCCAAATCCGTTGTAGCTTCGTTCGTTTCCCATCGACAGACAGCAGGTAAACATCAGGATTGGTAAGCCCCTGCCATTGCGCAAAGCCCATGCTGTCATCGTAGTGCTTGAGCAGCAAGGAGAGCAGATTTCCATGAGTCGCGAGTACGGTGTTTGCCGAACTGGAAGCAATGACCTCCTGTATGACGGAGTGGGCTCGATGCATCGCTTCTCTGCTGGACTCTCCACCCGGATAACACAAGTCTAGATCGTCAAATGTCTTTTCCAGCATATCGCGCCAATCCGGGTGATTCTCAGCGCACAGGATACGCTCTCCCAGCCGTTCGTCTACAGCGACGGAAAGGCCCAACTGCTCAGCCAAGGGCTGGACGGATTGACGAGCTCGAAGGAACGGGCTGGAAATGATCAATCCGATTTCTTTTTTTTGCAAAAATTCGGCCAAGTGATAGGCCTGTTCACGTCCTGTTTCGGTCAAAGGAGCATCTGTCTCTTGTCCATGTGCCTGACAATGTCTGACTAGAAAAATATCCATCCTCGCACCTCTATTCTGATTTCGCTATTTTACTCCAGCTCTTGCCCACGCAAGAGTGCAGCGGCTCTACTCACGCTTTCTTTTGTCCAAGAGGGTGCTTTCGGGTGTTCCATGATTTCCTCTTCCCGCAGCCAATACGTAGCTTCGACTTCATCGGGGCTTTTGGCATAAGCGATCCCAGAGCTGTACGTACAAAGAAACACGATATTGATGACCGGGACGACCGACGAGAGAGAGCGTTCCTCCGGCATGCTCTTCTTTCAAACTGCGTTCAATCATCAGCCACTTGCCTTGATGGAAGATGGCTGCTTCTACATTCACAATGAACAAGCTGATCTCTCCTCTGCGAAAGTTCTCTTAGGCTAGTTCCGCTTCTCGCCTGCTTCTTCTTCAAGACGTTGAAAAACTTTTTCGTAACTGCGTCTCGTCAGGGCTGCTTGTGGTATGTATTTGCCAGTGAGGACAATTCTTTCGAGAGCAGACGCGATTGCTGGGGGAAACGTTGTTAGGATTTCGCGCACATCTTTTTCTCTTTCTTTGTCACGCACCCATTTCCGATCGATGACAGCCGTGGAGGGATCCAGCTTCACCATCTCATGGAAAAGGGGTTGAAACGGAAGGATGTCGTAGCTGGGATACATTTTTTGCAATTTCCTGATAAAATGAAACGTCTCGTAGCTTACATCTCCGAAGTAGTAGAACTGATTCTGTTTGGATCGAAGGGGAGTAATCTCTTCAAAAAAGTTCAGTGAGCTAGCGATCTTGTCTCCATCACCAAATATAAGCAAATCTACGCGCTTTTGCAAAAAGTGGTCTTTGCCTTCTATCAGAAGCTTACGTATCGTATGAAAGCTGTCCTGCCCGCCAGCTATGAGAATATGACGGGTCGGACTCTCATTTTCTGATATGTTTACCGAATACACAAAGGGCAGAACGGGTTGATGGCAATGCAAGTCGGCATAGCTCAGCCGCAGTCTTTGCAGTAGCGCCTGTCCCTTCCGTCTGCCTAAAAAGCCTTCATCTTTAAACAGGGAGAACGACCGCTGCTGAATCGTCAGCTGCTCGATGTCGCCTCCGTTCTTTAAAAATCTGTCGATGCTCAAAATATATTTCATGTCCGCGGTCATTTGGTTCGGATTCTCCAAATAATAAGCTGTCGAAATCAGCGGATGCAAATCGTTCAGCAACGGGCCCCAACGATCATTTTGATTGGGGACAGGCTTCGCTTTCCGATATCCATTGTACAGACCATGTGGGCCGTATTTTTGCCGGCTCGTAACGGGCAATAAATAGTCTTCGTGCACGAGCCGATGGATTTCCTCGGAAAATGCTTCTTCACAGTAGCCATCCTTTAACTCCTGTATCACGTACTGCTCCAAGTCAAAGGTATTCACGATCTTTCTAGGGCTCGATGCAAGGAATTTCTCTAGATGCTCTCTCATCCTTCACCACTCCCAATCATGTGTATTTAATTGTACTCCTGAATCTGTGGCACGATATCCGCCCACTTCAGCTCGAGGTTACCCAGTCCATCTATGAAAACATCCTTCACTCTCTCGTTTTTGACCCAAGAGTTGGTATAGAAGAAGATCGGAGCGATCGGCATTTCGTCCATGAGTATGTGTTCTGCCTGGCCGAGCAGCTGCATTCGTTTTTGCGGGTCTCGCTCTTTTGCGGATTGCCTTAGCAGTGCTTCATAGCGGGCATTTTCCCATCCGGTATCGTTGTTTCCTACTTCCTTGTCTCGGAAAATTTCCAGAAATGTGATCGGGTCGTTGAAGTCCGCCATCCAGCCAGATCTGGAGATTTGATAGTTGCCGAGATGCTGATCCTCCAAAAAGACTTTCCAATCCTTGTTTTCCAGCTTCACTTCGATGCCAAAGGCTTTATTCCACTGATCCTGTATGGCTTCAGCCACGACTCTGTGTGAGGTGGAGCTGTTGAAGGACAAGGTGACAGAAGGCAGCTTGGACAGCCCTAATTCGGCGATTCCTTCTTTCAGCAGCTGTCTGGCAACTTCCACATTGTTGTCTTGAAAATAAGGTCCCGTATTGACAGACATCGACGGTGGCAGGAATCCCAGGGCAGGCTCCTGATTCCCTTGCTTGATATGATCGATGATAAGCTGACGATTGATCGCATAGGAAAAAGCCTTGCGTATTTTCACATTGTTGAAAGGAACCTGTTCGGTATTGAATTTGTACAGGTAGGTGGCTGCAATGGTCTGGGTTGTCATCTTCCCTGACTTGTTCAGGGAAGGCATGGCTTCGATCGGCAGCGTACTTAATGGGGAACCTGCCCAATCCAGCTCATCTTTTTCAAACAAGAACAGCTCTGTGTTCTCATCTTCGATAATGGAGAAGTCCACACGATCCAGATTGACGGCATTTTTGTCCCAGTACGTGTCATTTTTTGCGAGAACCAGTTTGATTTTATGGTCCCATTTTTCTATTTTGAATGGCCCGTTGCCCACGTGGGTATTTGCCTCTGTGGACCATTTGGCGTTGGCTTCGATCACTTTTGGGTTCACCGGATAGTAGGTAAAATAGGCAGTCAACTCCAAAAAATAGGGAGTAGGATTTTCTAGCTTCACGACCAAGGTCTTGTCGTCGAGTGCCTTTACGCCGACTTCATCTGCAGTTGCCTCGCCGTTATTGAACTTCTCACCGTTTTTCAGGTAGAACATCTGGTACGCATTAATGGATGTGGTCTGGGGATTTAGGACACGCTTCCAAGCATATTCGAAGTCATGCGCCGTCACGGGATCTCCGTTGCTCCATGTGCTATCGCGCAAGTGGAACGTATACGTGAGCTGATCTTTTGATACGTCCACTTTTTCGGCAACTGACAGCTGGGGCTTTCCATCCTTGCCCATCCGTGTCAAGCCATCGAAGGTTGCTCGTATGACTGCAACAGAGGTAGAATCCTCCGCGAAAGCAGGGTCTGCGGTCGGCAGCTCCAATCGCAGGTTCATACGCAGGACTTTCTCGTCTGGACGCTGGTCTGATTTTTCTTCTGTTTTCGTATCGACCTGCGTATGACTGGAGGCCTGCTCTCCACAACCCGCAAACAGCACGCAAGCGCAGAGCAAGAAACAGAAGCCTAAGAAAGTGCCTTTGTACACAGAATGTCCCTCCTTTTAGAACCTGACCTGGTATTTACTATACCTAGGTAAAAGGAGGGTGAAAATGAGTATAGTGAAGATTTAATTATTGTTGATAAACATTCCGGTAAGTTTATGTTTTGATAAAGTTTCATAAAACTTTTTTCAGACCGATTTCGTTGTGAGAATAGCAGAGGTTTTTACTCTTTCATGACGAAAAAGTCTGATAAACGATGTGTGATGAAGGAGTCTAGAGCATGAACATACGAAAACTGGATCATACCGAACACCCTCCGATGAGCTTGCTCCTATTGGCAGATCCATCTGAAAAGCTGGTGGAAGAGTATCTGAAAAGAGGGCAGTGCTACGTGGCTGAGCTGGATCAGCGCATCGTAGGCACCTATGTGCTATTGCCAACCCGGCCCGAGACGGTAGAGCTGGTGAACCTGGCTGTGGACGAAGAGAGTCAGGGGAAAGGGATCGGGAAAAGCCTGGTGCATCACGCCATTCAGTTGGCCCGGGAAATCGGTTATAAAACAATAGAAATAGGAACAGGCAATTCGAGCGTAGGTCAGCTCGCACTCTATCAAAAATGCGGTTTTCGCATCACGGGGGTCGACAGGGATTTTTTTCTCAGGCATTACGAGGAGGAAATCTATGAAAATGGCATTCAAGTCGTGGATATGATACGTCTCTCGCAGGATTTGTAGGGGAAGAAAAAGAACAGACAGCCTCGCAAAAGGCTGTCTGCAGGAGAAGCGATCAAGCATAGAACTGGTACTGATTCTTTCCTTTTTCTTTGGAAGCGTACAACGCGATGTCCGCCCGTTTGCAAAGCATGTCGGTGTCTTCTCCATGCTCGGGAGCGAGTGCAATCCCGATGCTGACCGTTACTTTTTCTCCGTCCAAATCAATTTCCTGCGCAGTCGTATTCAGGATCGAAGTGATCAGCTCTTTAGCTGCATGTTCAGCATCTTCCTTACTCGCGGATGGCATGATCAAAACAAACTCGTCCCCGCCCAGCCTGATCGGGGTATCTTCATTGCGGGATACCTTTCGAAGACATTGCGCCACGCATTTTAGCAAATGGTCCCCTGTATCATGTCCCAGATGATCGTTGACGAGCTTGAAGTTGTCCAGATCGATCATCAGCAGGGCAGTGCTTCCCTTGTTTTTGGAGATCGCAGACTCTAGCCGCTCGTCCAGCGCTGCACGGTTATTCAATCCTGTGAGGCTGTCGTGAAAAGCGAGGTACATCGGTCTGGATACCCAGCTAGAGATGAGAATGGAAAGAATGATGGTACAGATCAATATAATCATCAGCTGAATAATGAATTTGTGCTTATGGTCAGTCAGAATCGCTTGTAAATCCTTGTCGTTATAGATGATTTCCAGGACTTTGCGGTTTGTCGCTCCCTTGTCATACTCCGATAAGTAGTACACATAGCGGTAAATCGCAGGCTCGTTGTTCCACTCGCCGATGTACTCAGTGGTTTTCCCTGTTTTTAATGTTTCTTCAAATACGCTTCTTCGCTCCGATGTGAGCTTGTGGGCGTGGTCATTGGCTGGATTTCCGAGTGCATAACCACCGGTGTTCAGTATATGAATCTCATTGATCGAGGAAGATCGTTGTACCAGCTCTTCGATGGTGCTGAGAAAATTGAACTTGTGAAAAATATCTCCCTCTTGCAGAGACAGGCCTAACTGAATGATGTATTTTTTGTCTCGTGTCGGCATGTAGCTGTATTTTTTGATAAGTCCCGTCTTTTGCTCGATATCAATCCCGTCATGGAAAAATTCGCCAGATGCTCTTCTTTCATCGAGGATTTTGGATAGCTTCTTGCAGCATTTTGAAAAGTTGAGGCCAATATCTTGCTTGAAGCTGCTGTGGGTGATCGTGTTCTGGTCATTGATGATATAGATGTCCAAAGAGAGGAACTGCTTGAGGGAGGCGAAATCCCATGTATCAAAGGAAGGGTTGGCTTCATACATGTCCGAAAGCTGAACAGAAGTATCCTTCATTTTGAGCGCGATATTGTCGCCAAATACAGAATAGGCTTTTTCAATGGTTTCCAAAGCGTATTTGGCCAGTTGCTCGTCCCGTTGGACTTGATCCAGTTTATTTTGGATCGCTTGGTCCCTGAGACGCAGGTAATCATTCGTGGCTATGGTAAAGGAAATCGCGATAGCAAATACGATCATGGTCATCGTTAACTTGATTCCAAAACGGAAATTCACCTGCTGCACCTCGCTGCTAGTCCAAAACGTATGGGAAATAATAGTTAGATAGGACTATTCCACAAACAGACAAATATTCCTTTCATTCGACAAAACATTTAAAAAATATGTCTTATTTTATTCGGAAAAGATGGGAGATGTAAAAAAGCCAATCAACGCATGAATGCAGTCGATCAGCTTTTTACGTGGATGGGATCCCATTAATTCATCATTAAAGTAGGGAGCCAGGTTGCGATCGGAGGATAAGCCATGATGATTCCGACCAGCAACAAATCGAGCAGGATAAACGGGAATGCTGCCGTGTAGACCTGCCCCATTCGGATTCCTTTGGGAGCGACGGCTTTCATCACAAAGAGTCCGGTACCAAATGGAGGCGAGATCGTGCCGATTTCGATCGTGATGAGCAGCATCGCCGCAAACCACAAGAGATCAATGCCCATCATGTTGGCAATGGGAATGAAGATCGGCAGGCAAACCATAAGAATGGACAGGGATTCCATGAAGGAGCCTAACACCAGAACGATCAATAGCATTCCGATGATCAGCAATGTTGGCGAAAGATCCATGCTCGCGATCAGGCTGACCAGCTCATTGGTGGCTCCTGAGAAAGAGAGGATTTGACTGAATCCGGTGGAGCCGGCAATAATCATCAGCATCATGGCAGAAATCTTCAAGGTGCCGACCAGCGCTTTGCGCAGCGTATGGAAATTCAATTGCTTGTAGTAGGCGGCCAGAAGCAAGCTGCCGATTGCTCCCATCGCTGCCGCTTCTGTAGGAGTGGCCACGCCCAAAAACATGAGGCCTACCACAAGAAAAATGATCAGGGACAATGGAAAGATATAGATTACAGTCGCTTTGATTTTTTCAGATAGCGAAATCGCGTCTACGGCGTAGTTCGGAGCCAGATCCGGCTGAAGCTTCGCCCGGATGATGATGTAGAGACCAAACAGGATGGCCATCAAGACACCTGGTAAAATGATCGCGATCATAAAGGCGCCGATTGAAATTTGGCCCATCGAAGCCAAGAGTACGCCCAATGCGCTCGGAGGGATCAAGGCTGCTAGCGTGCCACTGCCCAATATCGGGCCGATCGACATCTGGTTTTTATAGTTCCGGCGCTCCATTTCTGGTACGAGCGTCGAGCCCAGCATCGAGGTGCTGGCCATCGTCGAGCCAGTCAGTGTCGAGATCAGGGTTCCCCCCGTTACAGCCAAGAGACTCAGGCGTCCCGGCACTTTCCCGAACCACTTGTCCAGCGTATCTATCATTTTGGGAGCAATGCCCGTGTGGAACATAATCTCGCCCATCAGGATAAACAAGGGGATCGGTGCCAGGGCAAAGGTTGCGAGTGAGCTTTCAATGCTCCCCATGAGCTGCTTCAAGCCGACTTCGCCACCCCACAGAAAGATGGCGGCTACGATATTGACAGCGAGGAATGAAAAGGCTACGGGCACTCGGATCAGCATCAGTGCCAGCAAGCTGAAAAAAATCAGGAAGAGAATTTGCCACCAATCCACGATTATCCCTCCTTTACGACCTGTTCATTGGCAAACATCGCCTTTGTTTCTGGCAAGGCAGACTCATCGTCCGTACTCGCTTCCGTGCGATGGAGGAAAGCCAGGTACAGCTTTCGTGTAAATTCCAAGAGCAAAACGAACGAACCGATCGGGATGATGCAGACGACATACAATTTGGGAAAAGCCAGGACAGACATGCTGCGAATATCCCGGACGAAATGATCGATGGTCACAAGAGTGCCGTACCAGACCAGGACGATGCTCACTCCGATGCCGATCAACGCGACAAGTATGTCGTTATAGGCGCGCATACGCGGTGACAAGGTGCTATCGATAATATCGACCGTGATATGGTCGCTGCTGCGCGCCAGCCAGGCACCTGCCAAAAACGGCAGGTAGACCAGGATGTAGGCGTTGATTTCGTCGACCCACATGAGTGGATAGTTGAAAAAGTAGCGACTAATGACTTGAGCGCCGATGGAAAAAGTAGCGAACAGAAGCAGGAGACAGGCAAGAACGGCCAAGACGTTTTCTATGCGGTCGAGCCATCTGAACAGGATGTCTTTCATTCAGTGTCACTCCTCTAGCCTATATGCAAAAGCCGGTTGCAAAGCGCAGCCCTCAAGAAGAACTCAAGGGTTGTATTGGAGCAGCTTTTTTAAATCCGCGATTTGATCTGGAACGGCCTTCTCGATCACAGCCCACTTTTCTTTTTTCACGATGTCCTGGAAGGAACGGCTTTCATCAGGGCTTAGTTTGATCAGCTCTACGCCTTTTTCCTGTAGGGCTTTCTTTTCTGCTTCGTTTTCTTTTTTGAAATACGCCACCATTTCTTGTTCGAATTCTTTGGTTACATCGCGAAGCTTTTGCTGATTCTCAGGTGACAGGGATTGGAAAGCTTTTACGTTCATGATGATCGTTGCATTTTGATTAAAGAACGGTTCGTCAATCAAATACTTGGTCACTTCTGTCCACCCGTTCAAGCGAGGACCTAGGAGCGGGAAGCCAAATCCATCCACCATTTTGCGTTCGAGCGAGGTATAGACATCACCGGGGTTGACTTCCATCGGAACCATGTTCAAAGCAAGCATGACCTCGTGATAGGTGGAATTGGAACGGAACTTTGTACCTTGAAGCTCTGACAGGGAGCTGATTTTTTTGTTCGTCCAGAAATAGTAGGGAGACTCGCTGAGCCATCTGCCCAGATAGACGAGGTTGTTTTTCTCGAAGCGATCCGCCATGTAGTCAAAATACCCGTTTTCTCTCTCCTCAGCAGGTGTAAAAGGAGACATGTTCAGGGAGTGAGCTTCTGGCATCAGGTGACCGTAGTAGGAGCTGACATTGAAGCCGATGTCTACGACACCATTGCGAACAGCATCAAACTGGTCGCCTACCGGCAAGGATTCTGGTCCACCAACGACCCGGATTTTCACGGCGCCGTTTAATGCTTTCTCTACTTTCTCTTTCCACAGGGGAACCATGTCTTTGGGGAATGGGTGGTCTAGCGCTAAAAAGCTGACCAGCTTCAACTCGACAGCTCCAGCGGAGGCTTCACCGGAGCTTGCAGGTTGGCTTGCGGGGCTGCTGCCATTTCCACACCCAGCGAGGATCAGCATACAGGAAATGAATGATAGAATAAAAATGCGTGTTCTGTTAAATTTGAACATTCTGTAAATTCCTCCTCTAGAGTAGCTGCAAAATTAATCATATTATCTATCAGCTTAGGATGATTAACTATTAACGAATTAACGTTTCTACGGTCCTGACTTTCTGGGAATCGGGAACCAGCCTGTGAGGGAAAAAAATAGGATCACTCCCGTCCGTCTTGTTCAGACGAAGGGAGCGATCCCGAAATATTGATGTGCTGGTGGCAAGTGGTTACACAGATTTAATGATTACGATTTTACTGGTGGAATCCCACTCTACCTCTTGTCCCAAAAATTCAGAGATGAAACGGACTGGAACCATAATTCGCCCGTTCTTCAGCTCGGCAGTCGAATCGATGCTGCGCTCTTCCCCGTTAACCTTTACTTTGGTGCTGCCCAATGGCAATTCAACGACGGTGCCATTTTTCTTGATAACGACGGTTTGACTGTCCGCGTTCCAGCTTACATCAGAGCCGAGTGCCTCTGAGATAGCACGGACGGGAACCAGATTGCGTCCATCTTTCAGATAAGGCTCCACATCAAAAGCTGGCTTTTTACCTTCTACGAAGACTTTGATTTTCTGCGTATCTCCCTGTTCAGCGTAAAGCTTGCTTAACAGCTTGTACAGCTCTTGGGATTTCGGATGGTGCTGGAGTCCATCTTCCAGGTTTTTCAGTGCTTCCTTGGCCTTTTTGTTCTTCATTTTCATCTCGACCAGGATCACGATTTTCTCGGAAGAGGCCGTTCCGTCTTCAATATCAGTCTCCAGCTTCTCGATGAGTGATTCTATGGCTTCGGCATCCGTTTTGACCGTTCCCTCTTCTTGGAGCATGGTAACCATTTTTTGAATCACGTTATCGAGAGCTTCTTTCTGGTGTTCATTATTACTTTGTTCGCGTACTTTCAGGAGATGTTCAAGTTTCTTTTCAATGCCTTCGTATTTGTCTTTGTGTTTTTTCTCTTTTTTGTTTTCTTCCTTATCGTCGTCATCATCGTCGTCATCGTCGTCGTCGTCATCAGCCTTGCTGCCTTTTCCTTGACCGACTGCCTTTGATTCTTTTTGATCCACCGTATTCATTGCAGCTGCGACTGACGTGCTCGTCACCATAAGCGACAAAGCCAAGATTGAGGGCATGAATTTTTTCATTATTTTGGCATCCTTTCTCAAACAGACAGGTTTTTTTCATATTCGTATAGATCATGCATAAGGTCTATAGGTCTTATTTCATTTTTATTAAAAAGAAATATTGTTTGGTGAAGAAATTGGTTCCAAAAAGCCTATTCCTTATGCGTTTATACCCTATACCCTATCTGCAAAGCCTTCAAACTGGGAAGAAAGAGATGAAAAAACCACCCTACTGATCAGTCAGAGGGTGGCGGGATAGGTCCCTTCTATCACGGACCTATTATTTTTTGCTGAAGGGTGAGCAGAACGTCCTCCCAATGAAGCTTCTAGCTGTACGGAGGGGGAATTGCCGAGCCATAATGTCAGCCCTTCTGACGAGGTTAGCATCTCCCAAGCCTGCTCTTGCGGGATGGGGAAGGTTCTACGCACGCCAACCTGAAATCCTACAGAAGCGGTTTTGCCAATCTGCTTGCTTGTGTCGGAAAAGGATGTGCGGTTCATGACGGCACCTCATTTCAGTAGATGGATAGATTATATCTTCTGTAATCGGAATAGTTGGAAGGAGACAAGAGATTCAAGATCACGTGAAAGGATTGGTCCTTAAATGGACAATGGGCGAGATCACCCACGCACCAGATGTCGGACGTGCTTCTCGCAGCGATCCGGATTCCTTCTTTGGATATGTCCACCCCGACTCCAAAGATATTCAGGTTGGTTTCGTGCAAGGATTCGATTCTGGATGGCGGTCAAATGTGAACCTTCTCCGCATCCCGCATCCAACATCCTGATCATGTCGCAGCTCGGTTTCATCATGTGGGGGATGCGCTCGCTTATGTGGGAAATCAATGGTTCAAAAAATCCGCTGATGCTCACTTTTTGCCGAGCTTCAAACAGCTGTGAGTCATATTTGGTTTTGTGTGGACGGGTCAGCAAGTTCACATAGCCTTGCTTGGCAAGATCAAAGCAATGGCCACTTGAACAAAGCAAGCTCTTGGCGTACATGACCCTCATTGGTTTTTTCATGAATGAAAAAGGCACAGTTAAATAAACCCAAGCCATCTGTAAAAAAATGACGTGAGCCTACTTCTCTGTACCTTCCATGAACGGTAACGAATGAACTGGATGATCATGGCGTAAAACCCTCCTCTAAAGGGCGATCAGAGAGAAGACTCTCTCTGCGAATCAGTATAGCATAGGATCCACCCACTCGCATTTGTAACATTTTTTCGCTAAAATTAGGATTTCACGAAGGTTACGAACAAACATCCAAATCCAGCAGCAAGGAGAAAGGAAAAGCGGATGCAAAATAAAGTACGGAAAAAGCTGTTCAGTTTATTCACAGGCGAGTGGTTTGCAACTCTATTATTTGCCGTGCTGTGGTTCCTATATACACAACTCGACGAAGGGTTCGAAGCATATCTGACTCCAGTTTCATCTATCTACGCTTTTGTTTTGCTAGAATGGATTCTGCTTCAAGGAGGGTATTACTGGTTTTTGAAGTGGAGACAGGTGAAAAGGGGTGTCTTTTCCCAGCTTGCGGATAAACAGCTGCGGTTGTTTGTGTTCTTGAAAAGGAGCAATCTGGTGTTAATCGTCATCGGATTTCTGTTTCTGGCTTACCAGTGTATGGTCTTTCCGAAAGAGTTTTACTGGTTTGTCTTCTTGTTTGCGTTTGCGATTATTGAGCACGTCAATTACTACCATATTCGTCTGTCGTATATGAGTGTAGAAGAGATCAGGGAGTTTATTCAGCAAAAAGGCTTTCGAAGCTCGTTATTGGCCAAGGAATTGAAAAAGCGAAACAAACAACGTTGAACGAAAGAGGTCGTGTTTTCCGTTTTGTGGTAAAATTCAAAACAGGCTTGCCATTGAGCCTTCAGAGAATGAACAAGGGGGCTGCGATTTTGCAGGAGATGATATACGCCAAGGGCTATCGACATGACGAAACGCTTCGTAAGAGCTTTTGTGCCTTGGCCAACGCGACTTTTGGCATTGATTTTGAAGAGTGGTACCAGAAAGGCTTTTGGAATGAGCGTTACATCCCTCATTCTTTCGTATGGCAGGGCCAGGTAGTGGCAAATGTTTCAGTGAATCTTCTTTCACTCGTAATCAATGGCGAGAAGAAGAAAGCGATCCAAATAGGAACGGTCATGACCCATCCCGACTATCGCAGACAGGGCTTGTCAGCTCGCCTGATGAATCAAATAGTGGAAGAATACGAGAATGAATATGAAATCATGTACCTTTTTGCCAATGAGTCTGTGATGGATTTCTACCCCAGGTTTGGATTTCGCAGGGTAGAAGAGCTCCAGTTTTCAGCGGATATCAAGCCGCGCCCAGCAGTAGACCAGACAGGCTTGCGACAGCTAGAAATCTCACGTCATGAAGACCTGGATTTTATAGCTCGCTTTGCTTCGCAGAGACGCCCTGTGTCGCAACGGTTCGGGACAGAGGATAGTGCGGGTATCTTTATGTTTTATGCCTTGTACGTCTACGGTCAGGATCTCTATTACCTGGAAGAAGAGGATGTGATCGTGATGTATCGGCATGAGAACGAGTGCCTGCACATGTACGATCTGGTCAGCAAAAAGGAAGTCGATCTGAAAGCGATCGTAGAGAAGCTAGCGAGCGTAGACACGACAAAGGTCGTTTTTTATTTCACACCGGAAGACGAAGGGATCGTAACAGATCGGACTGCATGGGATAATGGCCTTTTTGTAAGGGTCAATGGGGATCAGCTGTATCCGGTGAAAGTGAATCATCCTTTGACGTCTATTGCCTGAAAATAGAGGTTGAAAACCTCTGCGAAGGGAGCTTACAGAATGAAAGAGAATAATCGATTGACGCTGAAAGCAGACTGCGAAAACTGCTTTGGATTGTGCTGTGTCGCGCTGCCCTTCGCAGCTTCGTCAGATTTTGCCATCGACAAGGAGGGCGGGACGGCCTGTCAAAACCTGCATCCTGATTTTCGCTGCGGGATTCACAGCAGCCTTCGGGAGAGAGGCTTTCGTGGATGCACGGTGTACGATTGTTTTGGGGCGGGGCAACAGGTTTCCCAAGTGACGTTTGGGGGGAGCAACTGGCGGAAAGCTCCCGGCTCTGCGAAGCAAATGTTTGAGGTATTCCCGATCATGTGGCAGCTTCATGAGCTGCTCTGGTACGTCAGTGAAGCCCTTACCCTGCAGCCAGCCCGACCTATTCATACGTCACTCCAAGCGATGTTCGAGAAAACCAAACGATTCGCTGAACTCCCTGCAGATGATCTTAAAAAGCTCGACGTTGCAGCACATCGTGCCGAAGTGAATGAATGGCTTTTAAAGGCCAGCGAGCTCGTCCGGGATGAAGCCAGAAGAGGATTCAAAGGAATGAAAGGTAATCAGAAGAAGTACGGCAGGGGAGTGGATCTGATCGGTGCCAAGCTCAAAGGAGCAGATCTTCGCTGTGCAAATTTGCGAGGGGCATACCTGATTGCTGCTGATCTCAGAGGGGCTGACCTGCGAGTAGCGGATGTCATCGGTGCTGACTTCCGAGATGCGGACCTTCGGGGTGCTGACCTCACCGAATGTATTTTTCTCACCCAAGCCCAGCTCAACGCAGCGAAAGGCGACGGCGAGACCAAGATCCCGCCATCGCTTTCCCGTCCGGAGCATTGGTTTTAAGGTTTCGTGACATGGTAATGAATGTGGAGCTATCCTTCTAACTGGGGACATCCTCGTTCTTCAACTTCTTCGGAACCAAATATTTGATAAAAGTGTTTTTGCTCAAGCCCTCCCTGTTCCTGTACAGAGCCCGTAGCACCGAAGCGTATGTCTTCCTGCGGCAGCTCATCGATTTTCTTTCCATACCTGTCAACGTAAAAGGCTCTTGTGCGGTATGCACCGGAGCTGTTTTTATTTACCCATCCAAATTCCATCGGAGAGGACGTGCGAATCACACCGTCCTTTGGAACGCTGTAGATGATTTCATTGTTCACGATCTGCAAAGGCGGTGCATCTTTATGGTCGTAGTAAATCACGACACAGCCTTCAAAATCCATCGGCAATAAAAAGGTTTGATCTACCCCCTTTTGCCCCACGCCCTTCGTGAAGATGAACGCGGCGATGCCTGCGAAGAGCAGGATGAACACTATAGCGACACTTATTTTGATTTTTGCCATGGTGGTCAATTTTTTGATGAGCACGGTGGTCAACATTTTGATTGACATTCACACTTTGTCTACAGTCTCAAAAAACAGCCAAAACGGAGGGGGAGGGGCATGTTTTGGCAATCAGCTTTCCATTTCTAAAGGAATACGTAACGACCGCTTGCTTGCGAATGGCTTCATATTCATTTTCTGCAGACAAGACAATGAAATTAGCTGGTTTACCTTCCTCAATTCCGTAATTCTCTTCAATGTGTAGTGTTTTGGCACTATTTTTCGTAATGAAATCAATGGAATTGACAATTTGCTCATAGCCATTAATTGCGATGCATGGATGCCCATATGCAAGACTTGAAGCATGTTTCCTGTTCCTAGCGGATACCATGGGTCAAAGATGTCATCGTGGCCAAAGCAAACGTTGAGTCCTGCTTCCTGCAACTCTTTTACTCTTGTAAGTCCTCTGCGTTTTGGATACGTATCAAATCTACCTTGAAGGTGAATATTCACAAGAGGATTTGATACAAAATTGATGGAAGAAAGCTTTTATAGGCGGAATAATTTATACGTATAGGCATCATTATAAGAGCCCATCGCCGTTGTATGGCTCGCTGTTGTGCGAGTACCGATTCCCCGTTCGTATGCCTCTTTTGCCACAACCTCAACAAAGCGAGATTGTTCATCATCGATTTCATCGCAATGAATGTCAACTAATCGATTGTACTTTTCAGCGAGGTCGAAGACGATTTTTAATGAATCCACTCCGTATTCTCTCGTAAATTCAAAGTGAGGAATACAATTTTTGGTTACACGGAATTACTTGATCCGATTCCTCTCCATTACTCTTAAAACCAGAATGAACAGGAAAATTTTTCGAATAGCTTAGCAGATGCGTGTGGTAATCAAAGGGATTAACATCTTACATGTTTCCGTTTGAAGCCAAGCTGTCCTTTCACTACTGCCTTTTGAATATTTTCGGAAGCGTTTAGGAACTTGCTTTTTGCTTTATCTTTTTGGACTTCGACCGGACCTACTGCCTTTGCCATTTCGACCGCCTTATCGTGGAGTGGCAAATAGGAAGTGCCCACGGTGTAAATAAAATGATTCATCGCGTATTTCGCTCGTTCGGGAGAATCGTGAATCGTATTTTTCACAGTTTGTAGCATACTGGCAATTTTGCTCTCGGAAAATTCATGATCCGGGCGGTTACCCAAAAGCCAGCAGTAACAACTCCAGCCCGCTGACATTCTCAGCTCTTCGCCGCTCGCGATCCAATGATCGGCGACTTCTTGTGCAATATCTGCTTCAGCCAAGGTTACTGCAACCACAAAATCGGACAGCATGTAAAAATAAGCTGTATCCATCCACCGCTCAAAATCAGCCTTGGTCATTGCATTTGGGTCTGCAATCACACCAGCAAAGTACATGGCATCGTAGTTCCCGGTGGCGTAGAGCTGCTCAGCCAAGGGCTGATTTATCTTGATTTTTCTCGCGATAGGCTTCATATTGCCTGTAGCCACGCCAAAAAGTGGTTCGTGAGCGCCATTGGATATATATATTTTCTTGGTTCGTTCCTTGCCGAGAGCCTCAAGCTCACGCATGATCATTTCAAAATCCATCGCATATCACTTCTTTCATTGGCGGGTTTCCTTAGTCTTTCCTGACTAAAAGTAAGCAACGCTCCACTTTCAATGAAAGCTATTTATTTTCATAATGTACTAAGCCGTAGTTCATAAAAATACTGGACGATTGGATGCTTTACCTTCATCTTCTCGGTCATGTTTAAAATTCGCTTTTTTCCAACTCGTCTGTCCACCAAAGCTAGAATATTCAATAAGACATCATGGCTCTCTAAGCTTTCTTCTATAGAAATAGATAGAAACTTATTAGCTACGACGAAAAAATTTGATTTACTTAATGAAGCCTGCGCTGACAATAGCTCCTTTGCATATACGGATATTTTTTTATTCCTTACAATTACCTTCAGACGATCCTCTGGAACGTTTCCTTGGGTATCTTTTCTGGCTGCTTCAATTTCTTCATTGCTGATGGGAATTTGGATAGCTGAATCGTTCTTAATTTCCAACTCCGTCTGATACCATTTGATTAAAGTAGTTTTATCATTCATATTAAGAAGGTTCTTTTTATCTACCGAAATATAACAAATTCCTGCTTTATCAGGTAAATAACGGTAACCAGTTGCACGGTATTCGACTCTACCATATAACGCAGGGCAGAGAAAACTATCCAGCTGTTGCTTTAATTTGCTCCAGGACATGTATCCTCCTATGTTCTAAAAGCCTGACTAACCAGTTGTTGTGGCTGTCAGGCTATCTTTTCGAAACCATAATCTCTGTTTCATGGTATTATCATGAATCCCTCATGCCACTAGCTTAAGAGGGGAGAGGTATCAATAAATCCATTTTTGAGGCTCTCTAAGTATATATTATCACCATTAACCATTTAAAGTTATATGACTGTGTGATCAAAAATTTCCATCATGCTTAGGTTACATCTTCGGGGCTTCCATACCAAAATTAGCCCATTCTTCTTTTGACGGGCCATAAATACCTGGAACGGTTAAGCCTGCTTGTCGCATAAGAACCGTCATTTGTCCTCGATGGTGGTTTTGATGCAGAAGCAAAAACATCAAAAGAGACCCATTTGGCATTTTTTGACCTAAAAAGTCAATACGTTCTTCTAAGGTCTGATCGATCCATTGCGTTTTTAATGCCTGAACAAATGCATCACTGGCTTGATGGTAGCTGTCTGCAATAAATTGGGCCGAAGCAGGAACAGGCCAATCTTCAGCTGGGGCTTTAGTAGTCTTTGTGTTGCTCCGGCTTCGTACTCCCAAGATTTTAAAGGTTTTTGGATTTTCCTTCCAGTTGCCGATGAAAACACGAGAATCTATACCGACACGTTAGTTCAACTATATTCCCGTTACTTTAACAAACAACAAAAGAGCCGTGACGAAGCAGGCTCCTTAACTATCGTTCCCTTTGCTTTAATTACACCGTTTTACAAACCCTATCATGCTGCTCTGTCACGATACATATACAATGTAATTGCATTTAATAGGATTGTACCGATGAGCAGAATTGCTGGAACAGATGCAATAAAACTTACTGTATCCATTAGAGCAGACCAATCCTCAGCCTTTACACGTTCATAGAAACTACAAATCTGGAGAAACAACGAAATAGAACAAGCACTAATGCTCATAATAGAAAGAGCAACCCAATTTCTAGAACGTTTATCATATCTAGATATAGTAATAGCTGGAAGAATCCATGCGATTGCTCCAAGCACGAGGCTACCAAGATTAAGCCAAGCAATCATATCTAATCCCCCTTTAAATTTTCATTTTCTTCTTTCTTGTTCGGCTATCCTGCCAGTTACTTTCATAATACGAGCATTCGGACAAAAACTGGGAAGAAACTTTAGATGTTATTAAAAGGTTAGCAGAGGAATCCAAGAGCTAAAAAGAGGGGCTGTCGCCCCTCTTTATCATTTCCGCCAATACATCGCATATCAATAATCTTTCCTCACTAACAGTGAACAGCACTCCACATGTGTGGAATGCTCTATATTGTTGTAAAACATTGGATGAATTACGCCTCCGTACTTATAGTCGGAAGTACGAGTCGAAGCAGCATTGGGAGCGAAACGGCTCCCGCCGTCTCAATCCCGCATGTCGCATACTTTTACAATGTGGCGAGTGTTCGCCTGCATCTTCTTGAAGCCTAGCCGTTAATTCCCGTTACTGGCTCTTACTCCATTCTGCCACTCTGCGGTAGCTTTCTTCCTCAGAAATATCTTCAACCCGTGTCATGATAGACCATCTGATGCCAAACGGGTCCAGAATGCTGCAGTAACGATCGCCTGAAACAAAGCTCGCAACCTGCTCTCTGACTGTCGCTCCGTTGGCTACGGCCAAGGCAAAGGTCCGGTCAACGTCGGGTACATAAATCCCAAGCGAATAACACACGTTGCCTTCCCCCGTTGGTAAAACGAGTCGATAGGCTGGGTTTGCGGCACCGAGTTGCAAATATCCGTTGCCAAAATCGATATCTGCATGTACGATCATTTTGTTGCCGTCATCGCCAAATTCCGTTACGCTTTTCGCCTTTGCGTTAAATACGGTTTCGTAAAAGGCGATCGCTTCAGCTGGTTTGTTTACAACGATAAACGGCGTAATAGTGGTATATCCGTTTGGCGTTCCATTTTTGGTGAATTTCCCCAAAGATCCTGCATCGTTTTGGTGGTTGTCCATTGTTATTCCTCCAATTCGTCAAGTCAGCTGACAATTGCGACTTCATCGAAATTGAAATCGGATCGCAACTGCTATTCTTGATTATAGGCGTTTCGTACTTCCAAAGTATTGTAAAAAGGCGACATCGCCGACTTACCGGGAGGTTGACCAGGCATGAAGGAAAAAGACGGCTCGTCGACGCGCGGCATCTTGCATGCGACCGCCGGTCGAGACAAGTTTGCGTTATCCCGTTTCGAACCGGGTCCGTTGCTCGAACCGTTCATCGAGCATTACTGGACTATACACTTCGATGTGCACCCCGAAACGCCTTATTCCCAAACAGTCTTGTCGTATCCGAACGTGCATCTGGTTTTCGAGCACGATGACCTGGGACGCCGGGCGCTGCTGTATGGCATTCCGAAGCAGCCGTTCGTCCGAAAGCTGCGCGGAGTGGGGCGTGTGCTTGGCGTGAAGTTTCGTGCGGGCGGCTTTTACCCGTTTTGGCAGAGAGACGTCTCATTGTTGACCGGGGCGACGGTCAAGGCGTCCGAAGTGTTCGGTTCTGTGGCGGACGAGTGGAAGCACGCAGTGCTGGACGCTGGCGACGATGCAGCGATGGCCCGGCAGGCAGAAATCGCCTTGTCGACGCGGTTGCCGGAGCGCGATGCGCAGGCGGAACTGGCGGCTCGCATCGTGCAGGACGTAATGGACTACCGAGATATCATTCGCGTGGAGCAGATGAGCGAACGTACCGGACTGTCAATCAGGCAATTGCAGCGCCTGTTTCGAAAATATGTCGGCGTTACACCGAAATGGGTCATCAAGCGCTTCCGGTTGCAGGAAACGGCTCTTCGGCTCGAGTGGGACAAGTCGGCGCAATGGGCGGAACTGGCGGTGCAGCTGGGCTATTTCGATCAGGCGCATTTTATTAAAGATTTCAAGTCGGTCCTTGGCCTATCACCGGCAGAATATCGAAAAGGCTCGGACATCCTCTGAAGGGGATTGGCCGCAGGAAGGCAATCCCAGACACTCCGCAACTATTCCTGAGTGCTCTGGCCTTCATCCGCCAACCATCAATACCCCCTGTGTCAGAATAGTTGTCGTACCCCTCTAAAGAACACGTAGCACCAATTTGGCTGTATACCCCAGCTGTATCCACTTGTCGGCTATTTCCACTTTGTCCGATAAGCTGGGTTCACCTTTTTTACAAGATCACGGAGGATCGCGATTTCCAAATCCTTTTCTCCAAGTAGTTTCTTCAGTTGATCATTCTCGGTTTCCAATTCACGAAATTCTCCCGGGCTCGGAGTATAACTCGTTACCGCTTTGGCTTCGGCAGGAGTGTTTTTCCAATCCGCATGTTTCGAATCACGTATCCAACGATACAACATTTTCGCATCGATCCTATGCCGTCTGGCAACTTGGCTTGCATTTCCTGCATCTTGGGCTTCTTGAACCAGCTGTTGTTTAAACTCGATTGGATAGCGTTTTCGTTGCATAAAAAATCCCCCTCTGTTCTTCTGATACCAGCTTAACAAGATAAGGGGGGTAGACTCAAATCCAATTTTGGGGCTTAAGAGGTATCTTTTCTTTCAAGTCTCACTGTCACCTCCACATGCGCCGTTTCGGGATGCTGGTTACTTGTGATAATTTTAATAGCTAACTCAATAGCCCCTTAGGAAACTTGGACACATGGAGTGTAATTTAGTACACTATATGTGAACAGGGGGAAGGCAACAATGAAACGAAAACAATACTCCAATGAGTTTAAAATGCAAGTGGTAAAAGAAGCTCTGGAAAGTGGAAATCGAGCTGCCGTTGCCAGAAGATACGAACTCCACTACAATGTCGTCCAACGTTGGATGAAAGATGCAGATGCAGGAAAGTTCGAGGATTTCAATATGGCTGTGGTCGATGATGCAGGTTCCAAGGCTTTGGTTAAAGAAAACGATCAACTCAAGCGTTTACTGGGTGAAAAGGATTTAGAGATTGCCATCTTGCGTGACCTCATAAAAAAGAAAAACCCTCACTTACTGAAAAGCTTGAAGTAGCCGAACATTATATTCAACAGGGATACGAAGCAGCCTTAGTGCTTCGTCTTATAGGGATTCCGAGATCGACCTACTACTATCATAAGCAACAAAAGACTCAACCACATCTAGAAAAAACAGTACGTGAGGGACGAGAAATACCGGGCTACTCATTCAAACAAGATGGAACCAAGGTTTCCGATGAACAAATCAAGGAGTGGCTGATGGAGAGCATCACTGGAGACGGGTATGCCTACGGTTATCGCAAACTAACCGTTCTCCTGCGCCGCGAGCATGATTTAATTATCAACAAGAAGAAAGTCTATCGACTCTGTACAGAGCTAGATATTCTTCGTCCACAACGCCAGAAACGAACGCATTACCCTAGAAAGCTTGCTAGAAACCGTAACATTACGAATTCGAATCAGCTTTTTGAGACAGATATCAAGTATGGTTACATTGTAGGAGAAGACCGCTTTTTCTTTATTCAGACCGTCTTAGATGTCTATGATCGAGTGGCAGTTGCCTATCATATCGGATTAACTTGTGAAGGAAAAGATGTGGCAAGAACTCTACAACAGGCTCTATGGAAACGCCAATTATTTGAAGATGACCCAAAACCTGTGATCCGATCAGACAATGGACCACAGTTTATTTCCCATGCCTTCCAAGAGGCTTGTGAATCATTCAAGGTTGAACATGAGAGAATTCCGCCCAGGACTCCGAATATGAATGCACATATTGAGTCCTTTCACCGACTATTGGAGGACGATTGCTTATCTCGACACGAATTTGAAACGTACAAGGAAGCGTATGAGGTGGTAACCGAGTATATGAAGTTTTACAACGAGAGAAGAATTCACTCTAGCATTCGTGATTTAGCACCTGCCGAGTTTTATAGACAAAACCAAGTAAGTCCTATCCCCATTAAAGCCGTTCGTGTGTAATAATCTAGAGTCACATGGATTCATACCGGAAAGTTCGTTAGGCTTTACATGGAGAGGCGGGCATGATAGGCTGGGTAGCCTTACGAAACCCTTAGGCATCGGACTTGAGTAAGAAATTATGCCCGTAGAGGCTCCATGTCAAGCCGTTACCGTCAATAGTATTCCTCACCCAAAAACGAAAAGCTATGAAAAAGTAAGAATAAGAGAGTATGTGTCCAAACCTAGGGGGTTAATCCGCTAAATCCTTATTGGTGTGCTGCTTTGAGGATGTCTAAAGCATTTAATTTCACCGTCAGCCATCGCTTGTTACATTACTGTGTGGTCAAAAATGTGGTCACTAACTTTCAGAGATACTAATTAAATTAAAGATGGGTCAGGATACGTTAGATGTATCTTAGACCCATTGTGAGTTTTGATAATATCTCTAGCAACATTATTATTGTGAAATAGTATTATACTAAAATTAAAACGAGCAACCAAAAATTAGTCTTGAAGTGATAAATTTTCTTGATCTTGTCCAATACCGTGTTTCCTAGCTAACTCAATTACATCCGATATTGGGATTATTTCGTTAGGTGATACACCGTCCATTGTTGCTCCCTTTACTGCAATCCCCACAACCTCATTGTTTTCATTAACAATTGGTCCCCCACTATTTCCAGCATAAATAGTAGTTGAGACTTCATAGCGCTTGTAATTGTTATTTTCATCCCTGCTTTTATGAATCCTAATACCCTGAACGAATCCCTTCTGAATCCTAATTTCTTGTCCTTGTCTATAGTTTGGGAAACCAACAAGTTCAATAGGTTGCCCTTTATCAATAGATTCATTATACAGATATCCTAGGCTTGAAGTGTCTATACCTTCTGCGCTTAATATTGCAATATCTTTGTCTTTATCGAAACAAATAATTCTGGCCCATTGATTCTCAAGATAATTCACAGATTTATAGAATTTTATGTAGAACTTTTTTGTAAAAGTACCTTTCTCAGCTATAATATCAATAAAATCTTCAATTACGTGAGAGTTTGTAACTAAACCTATGTTTTTTAGTAGGAAACCAGTGCCTTGACCAGAAAAAGCCTCAGATAGTTCATCATCTTTCGTTATATAATACTGCGTGTCACAGTCTATAACAAATGTATGACTTTCATGAAACTCTCTACTGGATAACGGTAATTTAATAGAAGGCAGGGAATATAATTTTGCAATTTCATTAAATCTCCTAGCTAGTTTCAAGTAAACAGGGTCTTGTCTACCTTTTACATGTCCCACATGGGAAATCATTCCCCTTAAAATACGAAACATGTCAGGTTGCTTTGCCTTTTCTCTTTGGCGAAAGGGGTATTTAGATTCAAATATTTTTTTTGCATTATCGAGATTTTCGATGTTTTTTTCAATACAATTTAATATTGATCTAATTCTCCTGATATATCTTCTACTAACATTTAGCTTTTCATTAACTGTTATTCCTGTGACTGTTTTATTTTCTTTGTAAGAGTCGAGTCTTGTTTTTTCAAAATTGATTTGAAAGCCATTCTTCTCAACTACATTGACTATGTTATCATTCAAAGCAACACTGCCATCTTCTTTCAAGTAGGCAATTTCTTTCGGGAATTTTTTATTGTTTGTTGAAAAAGTAATATCATCTGCATAACGAGTATAATGGCACCACTTTGTGTTTATGGCAATCCTGGTCAGATCTTTATCTAGACTTTTAGCTAGTATATTTGAGATTATTGGCGAAGTTGCTGCACCTTGAGGCAAAAATCCATCTGGGTGACAGCAAATATTTGCTAAAGTAGCAGCTACTTTAGCATTAAATTTAAAATAAGCCATAAACATATGCCTTACTCTGGGGAATTTAATACTCTCAAAAAAATTCTCAAGATCAAAATTAAGAACATATTTTTTATTTAAATGTACAGATGCATTTGTTACAATACTACGATTTTTGACGAAACCGTGGGATCTTTCATGATCATTGAAGTTTAAGGATAATATGTATGCTAGTTTTTGTTGAAGAATAGCTAAATTTGTTGAAGCGGAGTAAATGTTACGTTCACTACCGTTTTTCTTTCGAAGTTTGAACATTCTGTAATTATTAAGTTTATCTCTCACCAATATTTTCCAAAGAAATTCAACCGGAATTTCTAAGAGGGTAGCAATATCCTCAAACTCTGATAAATTTTTAAATCTATTTCTAATATCAGTGGGATTGTTCTTTAACTCAATCTGGATATGACTAGGAATAACACCCTACTCCTTACAATTATAAAATGTGACAAGCAAGTTGAATTCTACCCTTCAAAAGCTTAACGCGTACACATGCGCACAACCATTAAACAAAACAGTAAACAGTGCGCAGATAAATAATACATTTTTATATCAGGTAGCGATTTTCACCACCAAAAGTCAATTACCCACTTGCTTGTCAGTTAGATTATACTATTCTCCAGTTATTTGTAAAATAGAAAGTTAAGAGACAATCTATCGTGCCCTACTGCTAATAGTGTAAATCTCATCCCGATTACCGACAAGGCTTTAACTATCCTTCTTTCAGATCAATACAGCTTAGGCAATGCTTTAATTTAACGAAATTTTAAACATTGAGAATGAAATCACATTTCAATGTTAATGGAACATCTTATTCACTTCTAATTATAAAAGTGGATTTGAGCTGAGAAGGAATCGGAATAACGCTCAAGATGGCGCAAGGGATTCTCCCTGCGCCTCTTACCGTCTTACATACGTGAACGTCAAATAGGCCCCACCTAGTAGGTAGATGGGAGCCAGCGTATGATAGATGGAGATTAAGGAACACGGCAGGTATTCGGCAACGAAGTTGACCACGGCATAAACGGTTCCAGTGCCTTCGGCTCATGAATATCTGAAAGCTGTGGCAATTGTTCGAATAGGTACTGAAGATACCGGAACGGGTGTAGCCCATTTTCTTTTGCCGTCTCAATGACACTGTAAATAGTAGCGCTCGCCGTTGCTCCCCGTGAAGTATTCGCAAACAGCCAGTTTTTACGCCCGATCACAAATGGCTTGATCGAACGTTCACTGCGGTTGTTGTCTAGTTCCAGACGTCCGTCCGTCTTATAAAAAGGCAAAATAAAATAGAACAAATGTTCTGTTACACTTCCATTATCCTCTTTAGTGTGTTATTATTAAATCATAACTAACTTAGTTTTGCGAACGGGTAAAGGAGGGAAATGCATGCGGATTAACAAAGAAAAAGTTAAAGAACTGATGAACAAAAAAGGGATAGCAACTCAAACTGAACTTGCCGAATTACTTGGTATTACAAAAAATCAACTATCCGTAATGCTATCAACTAAATTTAATCCTATCAAAAGCAATGTTCTCAATTTATGTGAGTTATTAGGTGTTACTCCTATGGATTTACTAGAGTCTGAGGAAAATACTGAGGTAGTACATAACTCAAAAAACTTAATGATTGCAGAATCTACGATAGAATATACTGTCCCCAAGACTAAAACAAATTTTACTGTTCTTGAACTTTTTGCAGGTGGTGGCGGTTTGGCTCTTGGACTTGAACAAGCAGGATTAAAAACAACCGCTCTGATTGAAATTGATAAGCAAGCGTGTGAAACATTAAAGCACAATCGTCCTCAATACAATGTAATAAATGAAGATGTTCGGAATATTGACTTTACAAAATTTAATGTAGATGTAGTTACGGGCGGATTTCCTTGCCAAGCATTCAGTTACGCAGGCAAAAAACTTGGCTTTGAAGACACAAGAGGAACTCTTTTCTTTGAGTTTGCAAGAGCGGTTAAGGAAATCAAACCTAAACTATTTATGGCTGAGAATGTAAGAGGAATTATCAACCACGATAAAGGACGTACATTAAAAACGATAATTCAAATCCTTACTGATCTTGGCTATCATGTTGAATACCGTTTAATGAATGCTGTTAACTACGGTGTTCCGCAAAAAAGAGAGCGGGTTGTGATTGTCGGAACCCAAAAGGGGTACAGATTTAATTATCCTAAGCAACATAAAAAAATCCTCACCCTTCAAGAAGCACTAAAAGACGTCCCTAAATCCGAGGGGATGCAGTATTCTGCAAGAAGAAAGCAGGTTTTAGAACTTGTACCTCCTGGGGGGTGCTGGAGAGACCTCCCATTAGAAATACAGAAAGACTTTATGGGTAAAAGTTTTTACTCTGGAGGGGGAAGGACAGGAATGGCAAGAAGATTGTCATGGGACGAGCCATGCCTTACCCTAACCACTTCCCCTTCTCAAAAACAAACAGAAAGATGCCATCCAGATGAAGTCAGACCTTTTACAGTGAGAGAATATGCAAGAATTCAAACTTTCCCTGATTGGTGGGAATTTAAAGGCTCTATGAGCGATAAATATAAACAAATTGGAAATGCAGTTCCTGTTAAGCTAGCTTTCCAACTTGGACAAGCTATCGTGAGTTGTTTATCTAGCCATAACAGTACCAATTTAATTGAAAGTGATTATGAAGACAGCGATCAACTAGCATTGAGCATATAAATGTTTAAGGAGCAATTACTGTTCTCAGTAGTAATTGCTTTCTTATTTTTTAAACCTAGAATTAATTACATCACTGAGTTCATCGCCTACGTCTTTAAAGATAGCTATTAGATCATCGTATGTTGATTGGGAACCACCAACTAAATTCCAAAAGTCTTCTTGCACAAGTAGATCATTGTTGCCATCCATGCACTTCACTTTTCCCCACATTTTTTTGGTATATGGCTGTGGATGAAAAGGATTATATGGTATGGCAAGGAATGTAGAGACATTTGCATCTCTATTAACTGAGTAACGATAGCCAGCCCATCTCAACAACTTTCTTTTATGGTACTCGAACTCTCCTTTATTTGGTTTAACCGTCTTTATATCAATATAATATTCTTCACCGTTCGGTTTTCTTAAAAAAATATCTACAACAGAATCATTTTGAACCTGAACTTGTCGAGCAGGATAAATGCTGTCCCTTATTTTTTGTAACTCTTCGAGTTTATCCGCACTACCATTTGATTTGTCCGACTCCCACATTTCATCTATAAGTTGGGAAGTTCGTAAATCAATGTCCCCTTCGAGTTTATATTGTTTTTCTACATGATAATTAGCTGCCCTAGCTAACATCATTGTTAACTGTTCATAGATTGACATTCCAAATGTTGTATAAAAAGAATGTACTAATGAAGCAGTTAATACTTTGTCTTCGGAAAAGATGGCTGTAAAAAATGGCTTATGCTCTGATTCTGGTTTATAATTTTCAACTTTCGATATTAGTTTACTCCTGATTAATTCTCGAATTTCTCCCTTTACCGCTTGATTCACAGATACCATCCCTTCAAAACAATAAAGATAGGTAGATTATACCACGGCTACATATATGAAGATAGGCAGTGTATCCCATCAAAGAAAAACAAATAAGGATAAAGTATCGGGATCAAATCCGATACTCTATCCTTACTCATCATCCGCCAATACATCTCATATTACTTTTCGTTTCTAATTAACAGTGAGCAACATTCCACATGTGTTGAATAGACAGTGAGAACAAAGTACGTTGTGTCCAAAGGAAGCGGGAGTATTCGCTGTATTACCTGTTTATATCCCAATAGATGGTTAAGTCCAAATCAGTTATAATCTACATTGTGATATTAACCTTTGGGAGCGATCATTTATGGGGGAAAGTAAAGAATCAGTATGGGCAGATCAAATGTTAGATAAAGCCCAACTTGTTAAGCCAGAAACTCATGAACAAAATTTAGCCGATACATTGATCGATTTGTGTTACAATGCAGTAAAGAGAACCAATGTTCCTATCGGAATTGCTCTGGCCGCATCATTCGATTTATTGGTAGGTGCCGAGTATTATAGAAGCGTAATCAACAGAGGGTGGTGTTACTGTCCGGAACACCAATCCTTAATTTTCCCTTATACCAATACTTGCCCTGCATGTGTACTTTCGGGAAAATTTTATTTTCATCGTTCTAATAAACCGGAATCAGGAAAAATTGGCACTGCAACATCCCGTTTGCTTTGTGTGTTTCTGGATAGGCTTTTTGTAAAATCATCAAGGAACTTTAAGATTTTCAAAGGCAGTGAACCTATCGATATTTTAATACACGATGAGCAAAAAAACATATTGCTATTGGCTGAAGTTAAAGCTGCGCCGCTAATTACCCTGCCATTATTGGTTCGATCTGAAGAAAAAATTACTGATTTAGTCGATGGTGAAATAGTTGAAATACCTCATTCTGCTGTAGACAACTCATCTTTATCTTCATCAAATATTTGCTTGCTTCTCCCTATTTTTCATAATGGGACTTGGCAAAGTAAATTTGTTGAACTTCAAACGAAAGATGATATTTTAACAAATACTATTTGGGCATACACCCAGCTTGAAAATATTATTAGGGGAAATGATGATCTTTTTGATTTATACTTAGATACTTGGAAAAGGGCATTTGAAGCATATCAAGTGGCTTATCACGATAAAGACAGATCAAGCAACATATTCTGGTTGACCAACGCTTGTGGACAACCTAAGCCAAGACCTGTCGATTGGCCTGCCAGATCAGGAACAGGCTATGAATCTGTTTCCGATGGAAAAACTAGTGTGGGCATGGATAGAACTGACGATATTAAAAAAGGAATTTATCAAGTGTTAAAGTTAGGCGCTGAGAGCAAACCTATTAACCAGCAATATCAGATTAAAACCGCACTAATATCAAATATACATGCTGCAAGACATTACGACGAATATCTAACCTCATTACAAGATGTAGTTTGGGCTTTAGATGAAACAGGATTAGCGAAGAAAGCAGGTGAACTTGACAGTGAGACACCAATCTACAACTTATTTGACGGAATCATTTCCTTTACACGAAATCACCCTAGAGACGAATGGATTAGAGAAAACTTCCAATTCTGATGAATCAGGTGCTGTTGTTTTTAATCATGTCTTTCGTCGCTCAGGTTCTGAAGTACAAAAAAGGATTAACGCATTAAAAATTGGACAAAAAATGCAAGACCTTCCTGAAGAACTTTGGCATGATAGCTTTCGTTATTATGTAAAGGAAGACCCAAATAGACGCGGCGGCCCAAACATGCGAATGATACGCCTCGATCCGTCTAAACCTTCTTTAACGGTAACTGGATATATCTTTAATAAGTTTGTGCATCCTTATGAGAATCGCTTTATTACCGTGCGCGAGGCTGCAAGACTTCAGGGCTTTCCAGATTCATTAAAATTTGAAGGCTCATTAACCAGTACGCAAATGCAAGTTGGCAATGCAGTGCCAGTACAATTGGCTAAAGCGGTTTTTGAAGCGGTACTAATTTCTGTTAGAAAATTGGGATATGGTAAAAGAAACTTAACTGCTTTTAGTCTTTTTAGCGGTGCTGGTGGACTTGATATCGGTGCGGAGCAAGCTACATATAAATCAATGAAAATAGAAACCTTAGTTACATTAGATAATTGGAAAGACGCATGTGATACTCTTAGAGGATTCTACCAAGGGCGAGCAAGCGTTTTGCAAGGAGATATTTCAGAGATACAAGACCCAAAATTATTATGGCATCAAGAATCAAAATGCGATCAGGTTCCTGATATTGTATTTGGTGGGCCGCCCTGCCAGGCATTCAGTCAAGCTGGTAAACAAAAGGCAACAAATGACCCAAGGGGAAATCTGATTTACGAATACCTCAGATTTATTGAGAAAATTAGTCCCCCGTTTTTTGTAATGGAAAATGTAGCGAACTTAAAAGGAGTTCAACGCGGGGAACTTTATCGCGACATTTTGGAGCGTATGTCTAATCTTGGTTACAATGTGACTGTTGCCCCGCTTCTAGCGGCGGATTATGGTGCACCACAACTTAGAAAACGTCTAATTTTCTTAGGCTGTAAAAAGGAATTAGGGGTTATGGAACTCCCTGTTCCAACCCATAGTGATACTCCCGATTTATTATCGCCAAACCCATATGTATCGGTGGGGGAAGCCTTTAAAGGTTTACCAAGACTTGTTTAACACTGCTAAAGTGAAGTGTCGTTTTCGTCACTTCAAAACGCAAAGTGAAGTGTCGTTTTCAGCACTTCATGAAGTGTCGTTTTCGTCACCCTAAGTATATTAAGTAGAACTAGAGAAAGTTAAAGATTGAAGTATAGAAAGCCTGTCTGCTGAACAGATTTACAACTTAACTTTACTGATTACCCGCCCATGGCGGGTTTTCTTTATGAAAATCATGTTTTTTGATGTGGTAGCCGTTCGCTTCGCTCACGTCTACTCACATGCGGGCTACGCTGCGCTTCGCCCGCTGAATTGAGGAGGGGTTATTTATTCTTTGGCTGGGGGGGAAAACAGGTGGTTTAGGAAACTTTACTCCCCCTAATTTTAGGGGAAGAGTAAAGGAAACAGGTGGTTTGAGGTTTCCTACATGACATCAGACGCGCTCAGGTACGGCTTTACCGCGTTTATGATAAATCATAAGTCTGCCATGACTCCCTTGCCTTTCGGCAACCGTGACGGGGCTACATAAGGTAGAATCTGAGGGATGCAATGATCAGTTGCGAGTTGTCCCTGTACCGTGTAGTATTCAAACCAGTAGTACAGGGGCATGCTCTTCTAACGAGCGACACACCGACTGATTAGTCGGGACGGTTATTTAACGTGTGCTACCGTAAAACCACGGAAGATATACTTATGATTTTAAAGAGAAAATTCGTCTTTTCGGGCTGGGAAAATAGAATCAACATCCCAGCCCTTTTTCTGTAAAAAGGCAATAAGATCAGATTCAACAATAAGATACGGTCTTGAGCCGACTCTTAAATTGGGAGGTACACGTTCAGCACGTAGCCCCTCCCTCTCAATCCACTGCCAAACCCGCTCCTGTGTTATCATTCTGCTACGGCTAGAATTGGTCAGCATGTTAGCAACCTCAGAAATGGAGTAGTAATTCATTACTGAATCCCTCCTTTACCGTAAAAAAGGTTCTCAACGTCTTTGTGTTCGATCATCCAGCGTTGGTTAACCTTGTAAGCCTTTAGTTTTCCAGCATCAATCCATTTGTAGATAGTCAATTGAGTAAGCCCCAGCATCGTGGCTACCTGGCGGGGCGTATAAAATTTGCTCAACATCGACAAAAAATCACCTCTTTACTGTTTTGTTTGGATAGTATAAGTAACCGTATAAAAACGCTAACTACGGAATGTAGAATCTCCTTCTGACAAAAATATAGGCAAAACGAAATCAACATTTTATTTCAATAAAATGGAAGTATCTGCACTAAATAATGCTTCGTTCTTCATCGGAGTTACCTTAGTGAACATCAATTCAGTACCGAAATAACACAAAAGGGAATTTAGGTTATATTTGGGAACAGAATTTTCGGTGCGCACAAAAGATTGAGGAATTTATTGTACTCATATTTCAAGCGTTACCTATCCCTATCTGAGAATCAATTAACTATCAGGCAGTGGGTACCCTATCCAATAGTTCTGTTGCCCCGCTCCCGCCCCTAATTTTTTTCGCAACTGTTTCCGCACTCCCCACGATAGGGACGGTGAGGAGGGGATAACTGATGAACAAAGTAGATCGTTTGTTTATCGGAAGAAATTCATTGGAGGAAGCATTGATCTTTATTCTGAATGGTCAAATTGACAAAATTTTATCAGCCGCTTACGATAGCGATAAAGCGAATACTCCCCTTTCTTGCGTGGACAATGAAGGGGGAAAAAACTAATGATGAAAGTTGTCATTTATGCCCGTGTAAGTACTAAGCGAGATGCCCAAAAGAACAGTCTTGAAAATCAAGTATCCTACGCTATGAACCTGGCTGCACAAAACGGCTGGACAGTTGTTGGTCAATACATTGATGATGGTATCAGTGGAGCAACCAGGAACAAGCGTGATGGCATCATGCGTTTGCTCAACGATGCAAAAAAGAAAAAGTTTGACGCTGTAATTGCAAAATCCGTATCTAGGCTGGGAAGGAACAGTGTTGAGAATATGCTGACTGCCTACGAAATAGAGTCCGCTGGAGTTCGATTGATTCTTCCTGAGGATAACTATGATACGGAAACAAGCACAAGCAAACTCATGTTTAACTTGAAGGCTGTACTTGCTGAGGAAGAAAGCGCAAAACTGTCTGAGCGGATAAAGATAGGATTGCGGGCGAGTGCAAGGCAGGGAGTTTACAAGGCTTCCCTCCCCGCATTTGGTTACAAACGTGACCCGTTTAATAAGCGGCTGGAACTGGATGAAGATTATGCCCCCATTGTCAGGGAAATCTTTGACCTGTATCTGTATCAAGATTGGGGCATGTACAAAATCAGCAACCACCTAATTGATCGGGGCATTCCAACTCCAAGAACCGTATCGGGCGGTAGTAACGCAGGGGAATTATGGCATCAAAGCACGGTAAAACTCATTTTGAGTAACATAGTTTACACAGGTACGCTTGTTCATCATCGAGAAGAAACAAAGGACTTCATTTCCAAGAAGCGTAAACGAGTAGAACCAAGTCAGCAGATTGTTTTTGAAAATGCCCACCCTGCCATTATCTCTATGGACGAATACAACGCAGTTCAAGAGAAGATGAAGCAAAAGGGCAAGAACAAAAGCAACGGACGCGAGAGTCTATTTGCTCACATCGCAGTCTGTGCTGATTGCGGTAAGGGAATGGTTTTCCGTACCGACAGACGAAAAAGCGGGGCTTATGTTTGTGGGGGCTATGTGAAGCATTCACGATCTTATTGTTCCTCACACATCGTAGAATCTGATACGTTACTACGAGCGGTAAAAGATGATCTAAAAGAATTAATTGCTGATAACGTCAAGATGGAAAAGCTGTACGGGGCGGTAAATGGCAAAGCCAGTGAACAGCAAGCCAAGTATGCCAAAGAGTTGACCAACATCAGCAAACGGTTGAAACAGCTTAATAAAGAATTTCAAAGCCTGTTGCAACTGTACTCTGAAAAGGTTATCGACATCGTACAATTCAAGGTACAGAACGAACACATTCAAGAGGAACAAACTAGGCTAACTCAAAAGAAGGCTGAGATTGAATCGCTGCTTGAAACGAAAAAAGACATGGACGAACAACTCCATGCCTTTAAAAAGCAGATAGCCCGCTTCGCAAAGCTAGACATCGACGATGAACAAGTTTTGAAACAGGTTCTTCAAAGACTTATTCAGAGAATAGAAGTCAATGAAGATGGCACGATCAAAGCAATTCATTATAACATTACCCGCCCTAATTCGGTCAGGGCGTTGGAAAAACGAGGGGCTTAGTCATTTGCCCCTCTTAATTTTAGTAACACTGTACACTCCACATGACTGGACTACTGGTCACTGGTAAACTTGCCTAGATAATGGCGGTGGCGGCGAACTTATATTGAATGTTCGCCGAACCATCCGCCTTGACTACAATCTTATTTACTAAACGATGAAGTATATCGGGCGTTAGTTCCATCAGTCCCATATACTTCTTTAGTTCCCTCTTTAATCGCAACATACTTTCTGCACCGCTACTACTGTTATTCACTGTAAGTCTCATTAACTTGGACTGCAAACCTGCAATTTCCTCGTTATTACTCTGAATTACTTCTTTATATTCTTCTTCCGTTATCATTCCACTGGCAAGAAGTTTGATGAAGCCCTTCTTTTCTTCCCTCAACTTCTCAATTTGTCTCGACAGGGATTGAACCTGTTTTTCCGTTTGTTTAGCCACCTGCTTAACTTTGAACTCTAGTTGTTCCATTACGCCCTTCTTGTTGAGCGTTATTGTCAGGCAGCGCAGGTCATCCAGAATAACCCCTGTAAGTTCGTTCTCCTTGATGCTATGTTGGCTACAGGCATGTTTACCGTGCTTGTAATAGTTTCCGCAAACGTAACCTTTACGATGATGGACATACCATAAGCTTTTTCCGCAGTCCGCACAATACAGGTGATTTGTGAACAGATGCTTTTTAGCCTTCGGTTTAGCCTGTTGTTGCTTCCGTCCTTCCATATACCTCTGAGCCGCTTCAAAGTCTCCCCTAGAGATAATGGCAGGGTGGGCGTTCTGAACAACTATCTGCTTCTCTTTCGGCAGTTCTTCGCGGCCTTTAATTGTAACACTTGTTGTCGTCTGCCTGCCTTGCACCAAATCGCCGACATAATGAGGATTGCTCAGAATAATTTTTATGGATGAACCATGCCAATATTGCCCTGCATTTTTCTTACCAATGATTTGAGCAGGTGTAGGTATTCCTTCTCGTGTCAGTGTTCGTGCGATTGCATCAAAACCCTTACCATCAAGGTACATACGGTAGATGCGCTTTACAACGTCCGGTGTGCCATCATCAGCCATAATCAACTTGCTTTGTTGAAGTCTGTACCCATAGGGCGGAACCGAACCTTTGAACTCACCTTTTCGCGCTTTACTGCTGAGGGCGGCTTTGATTCGATTGGACGTGCGCTGTGATTCCTGCTCATACAACCACGCATATAGGCCAAACATTTCGCTATTACCCTCTAGCGTGTTAATCGCGTTGTCCAAAGTGATGATGTGAATACGGTTCTGCATGGCAATGTCCCTAATTTGGTACGACAGCCCACCGTTACGTGCTAATCTCGAAAGTTCTTTGGCAAGAATAACATCGAACTTTCGAGCCTTCGCATCTTCAATCATTCTAATTAGGTTTTCACGTTTTTCCGTTGTTCCACTCTCTACATCGACATACAGATGGTGAACGTCCCACTTCTTGCCCTCAATGTAGTTATAGAACAAACTTCTTTGGTTCTCTAACGACAACTTCTGCTCATCTTTGTCTGTGGAAACTCGTATATAAACTGCGCATCTCATAGTTAGGCCACTCCTTCACTATGAGATGTATTGGCGTTACCATCATTATACTGGAAATCGGCTGCCTGTTCTATCAATCTGTCGATTTCCGAGTAAACGAGCGGCATAAACAGGTCTAGGAATGTTGCGCTGTCATCATAAGTACGTTCGATTTTCATTCGTGATTCCTCCCTTGACGTTATCGCACTAACAATCGCGGCAGGAAGACAAATAATTGCGAGATAGTACCTAATTTTTAACACGCTAAAAATACGGGCGGCATAAAGCAACAAGATGATGCTCAACCCGATTAATTAACGCGATAAAGTAAACCTCTTAATATCTTTCGTTAGCAATCTCGAAGCAGTATTATTTCTGGTTCAATCAACGAATTATCAAAATAAGAAATCACAGTTACTTCCATAAAGTACCTATTCCTATTAACTTCGCTCTGCTTCTACCTATTAAGCCGACAGACTTCCGCACAAAACAAACCCTTCGATTTCGCGCGTAATGTTATAAAAACCAACGATTTACTTTTAATAGGGATAGAAAATTAAAAAGAAGGAGGGGTGGCGGTGGGGAGATATATTTCTGTTCGGGATGTCATGCAGGTCTTAGGGGTATCTAAAAGCACCGTTTATCAACTTTGTAAGTCGAATGTTCTTCCGCATACCCGTTTGGGTGGTTGCATCCGCTTCAAAGAAGCTGACATAATCCAATTCATGGAGGAAAACAAGCAGGGAAGGTAATAAGCTATTCTGCACCGTGGTAGCGACTGTGCGCTCATAGCGGCAGGACTTTAGCCAGTAATTAAATAATGAATAAACGTGGTTACAGGAGAACACGAAAAAAACTGGCTCGACTTTCACTAGTCGATGTAGCCCCGTTAGACGGTTAGTTATTTAATTTGAGTTAGTAACTCAAATCTCAGATTCTACTTTAACAGTAGCCCCGTCACGGTCGCCATATGGCGAGGGATTCATGACAGAGTATGTTTTTATATACACGCGGTAAAGCCGTACCTGAGCGCGTCAGATGTCATGTAGGAAACCTCAACCCACTTGTGTTTTCCATTCCCCTCCTTGTATAAGGGGAATAACGTTTCCTAGACCCACCTGTGTTCACCCCAAGAAAATTCAGGGCGACAGCCCCGTGAGCGGAGCAACGCGGAGCGAACCCTCTGAGCGAAGCGAAGCCTTGACCGAGCGAAGCGAAGGGCAAGGGGATTGTTAATTCCTTAGACAACCTTGCATAATGGGGTGGAGTGCCTAGTCTTCGGGTAATTACCTCACAGTTAGAGTTTAGGTTCGAATTGCACGCCTGAAAATTTTTAGAATATCGGTTAGGCGTAAAAAACTGCTTTCAACAATTTTCTACATAATACTAACAGGAGTATAAACGAGGAAAGTTATTCCGTTTTTTGATATACTTATTTTCAACGGGGATTATTTAAGGGGAGAAAACAATGAACCGGATTTGGACATTAATTTTATTGGCATTAATGATTGGACTGTCAGCTTGTTCTCAAAGTCAGGAAGAAAAATTACTTGAATACTTAGATGAAAGTACCTCTTACAACATAATATCCGAATTTAATAATGGTGTCCTAAATATTGAAATTCCGTTGCTAGATGAGGAGAAAACATGGAGTCAAGATGGAGAATTACATATCCAATTAGAAACAAAAATATTACTTGATGCGGTTAAGAAATCCCCTAGAAAAGAGCTAAATCTTTTTGAGGAAGTAAATCTTCATTACATCACAAAAGAAACAAGTAAAATTGTAGCCGAAATTCAAGTTAAAGGCAGTACCCTAATGGATACTGATTGGGAAAACCTAGACACAAACGAAGTTCCAAAATATGTTGACCATTATACGTTCAAAGGGAATAAATAATTTCACTAATCATTTTCTGTAACCAAACGACTACCTAACCTCAATAAGCGTTCTTCAAAAACCAACTTCTATTTAAGCACAAAAAAGAGGGGATTTCCGCCCCTCTTTACTATTTCCGCCAATACATCTCCAATTTAATTGTCCTTCCGCACTAACAGTGAACAGCACTCCACATGCGCCGTATGCGGAAACATATCCACCGGCTGCACACTCACCAGCTCATACTTTCCGAGCATCTTCCCAACATCCTTTGCCAGCGTGGACGGATTGCAGGAAACATAAACAATCCGTTTTGGCAGCACCTCCAGCAACGATCGGATCAAAGCATCATCCAACCCGGTTCTGGGTGGGTCAACTACGACGACGTCCGGGCGAACACCTTGCTGCTTGGCCCATTTGGGCATCAACACCTCGGCTTTGCCCACGTGGAAGCTGGAGTTGGTCGCGCCGTTGCGTTCGGCGTTGCGACGGGCATCCTCGACGGCTTCGGGGATCATTTCAATGCCGCGCACTTCACGTGCAAAGGGAGCCAGCCACAGACCGATGGTGCCTGTCCCGCAGTAAAGATCCAGCACAAGCTCCGTTCCCGTCAGTCCAGCCGCTAGCTTCACCTGATCATACAGCTTTTCGGTCTGCTCGGGATTCAACTGGAAAAAGGCGCGAGCGGACAGGTCAAATGACAAATCACCCAGCTTTTCCGCGATAGAGGGCTTGCCCCAAAGGGTGACCGTTTTCTCGCCAAATACGATTGAGGTCTTCTGCGGATTTACGTTTTGCGTGATGCCGATTAGTTGGGGGAGACGTGTCCGCAGCTCCAGCACGAGTTCCTTGACGCGGGGAATGTCTGGCGTAGCGGTGACCAGCGTCAGCTGAGTCTCTCCTGTAGCAAAAGCCACCCGCGCGACGATGGTGCGAATGACACCTTTGCGCTTTCGCTCGTCATACGAGGGGATGCCAAGCTCCTCAATAATTGTCTTCGCTGCCTGCACGATCTGGGTGGTCGCCTCATGCTGTACCTGGCAGCTTTCCAGATTGACCAGCTTATGGCTGCCAGTCTGATAGAGACCGGCTACCAGCTTACCGTCCTGACTGCCTACCTGAAACTGTGCCTTATTGCGATACGACCATGGGTTGTCCATTCCGATAGTGGGAGAGACAGGAGGATGGTCGAGTTTGGCGTATTTGCGAAGTGATTCGATGACGATTTCGCGTTTGCTGGCGAGCTGTGCCTGGTAGTCCATGTGCTGCAAACTACAGCCACCGCATTCCTCGTAGACGGGACAGGGAGGCTTGACTCGGGCAGAGGATTTTTCTACTACGCGTAAAAGCCGGGCGATGGCGTACTTCTCGCGTGCTTCCGTAACTTCGGCATGTACGACCTCGCCGGGTAGCGCTTTATCTACGAAGACGATCTTTCGCTTGAAATAGCCGATGCCTTCGCCGTTGATGCCAAGGCTTTTGATGGTGAGGGTCATTTGCTGGCCGACACGGATGCTGGCGTCTTGTTCCTTTGGATATGGTTTCATCTGGTCCGTTCACCTCACGATTCGATTATGATCCTATTATAACGAGTTTTCCGGTTTTAAAAAGAAAAAGGGTTACACGTGGCAGAGCCGAATGTGTAACCCTTTTCGTATTTCGGTTTCGCCTATCTAGCTGGCAGTGTGTGCTGCGATGGCTTTGATGATGGTCTCCCAATCGTCTGGATGGAGCTCGTGCCCTGTGCCTTCCAGCGTGATCAGCTTGGCATCTTGCAATTCCCGGGCGAGGACAACACCGTGCTGATAGGGAAGGATGGTGTCATCTGTGCCGTGAATGACTAGAGTAGGCACACGAATATCCGCCACCTTCACCTCATACGATTCGTTTTCCTGCAGCAAAGCGTGGTTGAACATGCTGAGCAGATTACGGGCACGCTTGATCTCAGCTTTTACTTGCCTGTATGTCCGCGCCTCGTCCAACACATGCTTGGAGCCGCAAAGCATTCTCGAACCGGCTACCAGATAGTCTGCGACAGCCTCTTCGTCTGACCAGTCCAGTGCGGCGCCTCTCGCATGGTGAGCGAGGATTTCCTCGTCCATGGGCGGCAGCTCTGCCTCATTTACCTCATGAGCAGGCCCGTAAAATCCGGAGGCATGCAGCGTGATGCTCAACACCCTCATGGGATGCTTGACTGCCATGATTTGGGCAATCATTCCACCGAGCGACATGCCGACGAGGTGAGCCTGACTGATCCCGTATGCATCGAGTACACCGATGGCATCGTCAGCCATGTCTGCTACGGTATAAGGGGCTGTGCCTGGTTCATAGGTCGTCGAGCGGCCCGTGTCACGATTGTCGTAGCGGATGACGAATCGTCCAGTGTCCGCCAGGCGCTGGCAAAACTCCTCGTCCCAATAGACCATGGAGCAAGTCGCTCCCATGATGAGCAGAATTGCGGGATGGGCAGGATTTCCAAAACTCTCCGAACATATGTCAATACCTGAGATGGTGTGAATCTTTTCTTTCATAGCCAATCTCTCCGTTTCATTCGTTATTTTAGCAAATAAAAAGCATGTTCAAACAAACCCAAGCAAATGCGAGGAAAAACGCTGGGTTTTCTTGACAAGTATTTTTATCGCAAGCGAATGAAATGGATGTTCATCATGGCATGATTCCCCTTTGTAACAAGGAATGGGCTTCGTACCCACCTTCGATTATAACAAATGGACATTCTTATTCAAAACCATTATATTTCTAGGAAATTTACCTGTAAAAAGCGGATGGAGTCAAACGAGAAGCGGTGATTTACGGGGAAGAGGGTTCACCTTTGAGTAGGTCGTCGGAGAAAAAGCTGTGGCTACATTACTTGTAGTAAGAGGTGGTCAGAGGGATGATAAATCCACTGTCATGCTCTTTTTTCAAGTTGATCGCAATGTTTTTCACACCAGTGATATCGACTTCGATTGTTTGCATGCCGTCACCTGACGAGAGCGATTCGATGGTTTTCAGAGTTGCATGGGTATCGTTGTCGGAAATCCGGATATCCTTGATCTCTGTTCCGAGTGCGGCTATTTGCAAGTACAGCTTCTGATACTTGCCATTCGGGGTGAAGGCGGTATATTCAATATTCGTACCGGCCGGGCTGATGAGTACTTCAGTGTAGGTTTTGCCCCCGAAGGTCGTATCGCTTGGATCCTTCGAATACAGGGTATTGTTATAATCCTCTTGATTTCCTGCAGGTGCGAGTTAGCCAATGCCCCAACACCCATCCCGCCAGTCGTTAGCAGAAACGACAGCTTCTTCAGTATCAACATCCCCTTCGTAATTTTTTGTTTTTTCAGACAAAGGAGACTATAACATAGGCAATTACGCATGAGCAAATGACTTTCGAATCAATTTCATCGAAGTTAATAGCTTCACAAATAATGGCAACTTCCTCAGTGAACTCCTTTTTGATATAATGGTGCGGAAGAAATGGATGAGGGAGTTGTGACGCTAGATGCAAGAGCTATTTGAAAAAATGAAAGAATATCTCAATATGGATACAGAGATTTCCTTCAATGAGTTTGACGGTTATTATAAAAAGGTGGTTGCGTTCTTGAACGACGAGTGGACTGAACTCAATCAGGATGACACGATGCACATGCTGTTCATCCTCGATAATCTCAAGTCCAATGGCGAGGACCGTGCAAAGCGCAAGGAAAAGGAAGCGAAAAAATACGCAAAAATGGCGCAACGTACCGAAATCTGGGCAAATGCGCTTATCAAACGCTTGCGTGATGAGGGTCTGAACGATGAAGAGATCGGCAAACGTTACGAAGCTATTTACGAAACGGTATAGGATCGCCCTATAGAAAAACGGGTTCCGTTTGGAGTGATTTACTCGAAAAGGGACCCGTTTTTGCGTGCTTTGAGGCAACCAGGGTGTGACTGTGAAACACCTAAGACATATGTGCCTTGAGTGTCTGCATGCGATTCTTGCCCCACTCATACATCATTTCCACGATCGGCAAAAGCGTCATTCCTAGCTCGGTCATGGAATATTCTACTTTGGGAGGGACTTCGGGATAGACTTCTCGATGAACAATGCCGTCCTCGATCAGCTCGCGGAGCTGGTTCGTGAGCATCTTGTGCGAGATTTTCGGGAAAAGCCGTTGCAAATCGCTGAAACGATGTGGTCCTTCCACACCGAGATGCCACAGGATGACAACTTTCCATTTACCGCTGATGACGGACATGGTGAGTTCCTTTTCACAGTTGTAATCGCCATTTTGTATTTTTTCTCTGATTTCTTTTCGTAGTGTATCTGACATGGAATCCATACGCCTCCTCTACCGATAGTAACATTTTTGTAACCTCCGTACAAAAAGGTGCATACTTCACGGGGCTGCAAGCAGGAGATAGAATGTGTGTAGGTTTTCAAAAACGAAGCTATTCGCTTACTGGGAGGGCTTTTCATATGAGTAAAAAAGCATTGCTGATCATTCCGCCGGATCGATTCAACGAGGATGAATTGAATCATCCAAAAGCAGAGCTGGAGCAAGCGGGAATTCAGGTAACCGTCGCCAGCACCAAAACGGGTGAAATCACGGGTGACAATGCAGGGAAAGCAAATGCAGAAGTGTTTTTCTCTGATGTCAGTGCTACGGATTACGATGTCGTGGCCGTGATCGGTGGATCGGGTACGATTGATTACTTGTGGGGCAATCAGGAGCTTCTTTCCTATCTAAAGGAAGCCTATGAGCATAACGTTCTTGTATCTGGTATTTGCGCGGGTTCCGTTGTGGTAGCGAAAACCGGCTTGCTCACAGGCCGCCAGGGTACCTGCTATCCTGTCGATGTGATGATCAACGAGCTTGCTGCCAACGAAGTCGAGTACGTGAAGCAGCATGTAGTGGCGCATGATGACATTATTACCAGCGATGGTCCAGATGGTGCCAGAGAGTTTGGGCAAAGTCTGGTCAAGGCGTTGCAACAATAAGGTCGAAATGAAGAAGTTAAACGAAAAGCCTTCGGATGTTGACTCCGAAGGCTTTTTGGCGGGATTGCTGGTATCTCGCTGCGAACAATCGGGGCTTTTTCAGCTCTTTATCCTCGCGCATCTCATCGTCGGAACTGAAATCGTCGTGCTCGATTTCCGACATGTTGTCGTAAATTCCTTGTTCATCTTCATCGAGATCATCGTAATCCAACTCTTCATCGATGACATCCTGAAAGCGGGCAACCTGCCGTCTGCCTTCGTCTGCACTCGCGATAAATCGGAAGGATTGCAAGAAATCGTCGAAGGTAATCTCTTCATTAATAACTTGTCGCAGGAGTGCGCGGAAAATTTTCCCCGCTCCTTGCTTGCGCCATTCTTCAGCCAGATAGACTGTCGTATTCAGCATGGCAGCGGCACGATGTTGGAGGTCGGTCGTCAGTTCAGTAGTATCGTTATCGAGAAGTGCTTGCGCCAAAACGGCATCATCACTATCATCATTGGTTCCATTCCGAAGACCGGTAATAAACGACGTGTAGGTCGTGCCCAGCTTGGCATTGTTGTAATCTTCTTCTCTTGAGGTAATGTAAGGTGCGCCCCGGTTGTGTCTGGCGGCAACCGGCCCGAATTCCGTGTTGATGGACAGACTGGTTGTCTGCCCGGTCATCCAATTTTCATAGAAGGAATGTATACGACGGAGTTAGAAGTAGGAGGATCATAAGGTTTGACCACTAGATCACCGTGAACGTATCCTACTTCTTCGTATAAGTCACCGGTCCTGGATAATTGATACAACTGCTTGCCTGAAGAAGACAGTTCTCCGGTTAACGTTTTCAGATTGAGCTTGCCGGCTGCTGTCCCCTGAACCGATGCCCAGACTCCTTGTATGGGTCTGATCGCTGGTTGTGAAGAGGGAGCGAGGAGTGGCGAGAATGGATCATCTGGATTCGCTTTGCCCAATCTCAGTGCTTGTGCCCCCATCTGGTCGGCTTCCTTTTCCAGGCTGACCTCATCGTTGATCTGAATGTCTGATTTCATCTGTACGGTGGGTTTTACGCGCCCCTGCATCAGTTGGACGACGTGCCACCCTTCGTGGGGAAGATGATGCTCCTGGCCAGGTCCGAGATGAATGTCGGTGCCTTGGGCATAAGCCAGTGCCCCGATCTGTTTGGGCTTGTCCGACTGATAGTGGACTTTTACATCCGACATATCCAGACCAGAAAGGTTTTCCAGTCCAGTCTTGAGCGCATCAGGCAACCCGGTCTCATTCTTTTTGGGCTGAAGCACCTGATCCTGTTTTTTGTCTTTCATCAGCTGGAGTACAGCCTGATTGCCAATGCTTTTTTGGAGCTGCATGACCCGATCGGGCAAGGTGCTGTGTGATGATGAACTTGATAAAATCTGCTGTTTGGTGTTTGGCTCGCGGGTTGGATGGTTTGATTCGGGGCTATAGCTTTTCAATAAAGACACCACCGATAGAAGAATAGAGTACATATTCGCAGTTTTTCCAACTGTTTTCCTGCATGTGGAGCAGAAGATTGACAACTTGCTGGTTTACCCGTAGAATGTTTTACTAATTCGAATAGTTCGTATTGGATAGCGTAGAAAAGGAAGAGTAAAAACAGAGAGCAGCGTGCAGAGAGCCGTCCACATGCTGAAAGGATGGCCGCCAGCCTGTTTTGAAAATCACCTTGGAGCTGTGTCCTGGAAAGGCCGGGAAAATGCATCTTATTTCTGACCCGTGTAAAGGACAACGGATTCGTCCCCGTTACAGGACGGGAGTTCCTCGTTGAACTTCTTAAGTCTGTTTTTCGTGAGGGAAACAGAATAGCTGAGTGGTACCGCGATGCTCTCGCCTCAGCCAGCCATGCGCCAAAAGCGCTGCTGGCGAGGAGGGAGCTTTATTTTATTTCGGATCGAGACACCTCGGAAGGAGCAACCCCTATATGAGTACAGTGAGAGTGGAAGAGATCGTTGTCGCCAACCATGCGTTGAAGGACGTGGTGGAAAAAACGCCGTTGCAAAAAAACAAGCTGTTGTCCGAACGCTACGGGTGCAATGTCTATGTGAAAAGAGAAGACTTGCAGGTCGTCCGGTCGTTTAAAATCCGTGGAGCGTACCATTTCATTCGCAGTCTTTCGGCCGAGCAGCGGGCACGGGGTGTCGTCTGCGCCAGTGCGGGAAATCATGCGCAGGGAGTTGCTTTTTCCTGCAACCATCTGCAAATTCAGGGAACGATTTTCATGCCGACGACAACCCCGCGGCAAAAAATTACGCAGGTAAAGCTATTCGGCGGTTCTTATGTAGAAGTCGTGCTGGTAGGAGATACCTTTGACGATTCGTTCGCTGAAGCGATGAAATATTGTGTTCAGGAAGATCGGACATTCGTGCATCCTTTTGATGATCCGTTGGTGGTAGCCGGCCAAGGGACGGTTGGTTTGGAAATCATGAACGACATGGAGGAGGCGGTTGATTTTGTCTTCATGGGGATTGGTGGTGGAGGATTGGCTGCCGGGATCGGGACGTATGTAAAAGGAATCAGTCCGCACACGCGTATCGTTGGGGTAGAGCCAGCAGGAGCGTCTTCCATGCAGGCAGCGCTGGAAAAAGACGATCTGGTGACGCTGGACGAAATCGACAAGTTCGTGGACGGAGCAGCGGTAAAGCAGGTCGGACAGCTGACGATGGAGATTTGCAAGGAAGTGCTCGATGATATCGTGCCGGTGCCAGAAGGCAAGGTGTGTACGACGATTTTGGAGCTGTATAACAGCAGCGCCATTGTAGTAGAGCCTGCAGGTGCTCTGTCTATCGCTGCTCTGGATTATTACCGTGACCAAATCGTAGGCAAGAATGTCGTCTGCGTGATCAGCGGAGGCAACAACGACATTGATCGCATGCAAGAGATCAAGGAGCGTTCCCTGCTGTTTGAAGGATTGAAGCACTACTTTATTCTCAACTTTCCACAACGTGCGGGAGCCTTGCGTGAATTTATGGAAAAGGTTCTCGGCCCTCACGATGATATTACGCGCTTTGAATATACGAAAAAAACCAATAAGGAAAACGGACCTGCTCTGGTGGGAATCGAGCTGAAATGCCAGGATGACTACGAGCCGCTCATCAACAGAATGAAGCAGCACGGGGTAGGCTATGTGGAGATTACACATGATCCGTATCTGTTTAACCTATTGATATAAGGCGGTTGTGTTACAACAGATGTTGAATTTGCAAAAATGTATGAATACAGCGAAAACAGGAGCAATCGGTAGAAAAACGGAGCAGAATTTCAATAATCCGCCATAATGTATTATAACAAACTTTTATAAAACAGATGCTGTTGTATTACAATACAGTTAACAACAGCTCTGGAGGGAATAATCATGACACCGATCACTACCTTTTTTCGCAATCTCGAAGCAAAATGCTGCGCGTCTTGCGGCAAGGTGATTTCTGAGCAGGCTGAATCCTATGCGACGGAGTGCTTCTCCTGCCAGGATCAAGCGACAGCTGACTCTTACAAGCACTACTACAAAAAGAACTAATCAGGCTACGATGATACAGCTGCTATAACAGGCATACCGCTAGGGAAGAATCCGGCGCGTATGCTTTTTTGTTTTGCAGGAAAATGCCGATTTTCTCCAGAAGAGTAAGGGGCGACCTCCAGATCGATTTCGTTAAAAAAGGTGATTTTCGAGAAGGCTGTCACAGAAAAAACAGAGGAGGGATTTCACTGTGAGCATAGCAGCGGTAATTCAAGCTGCGTTTGAAGCAGCACAATCCGGAAAAAAAGATCAGCTGGGGTCACTGTTACAGGAGCATCCATCGCTGGCAAATGCGGAAAATGAAAATGGCCTCACTCTATTGGGGTATGCGGCGCATTTTGGCCACCCTGAAGCCGTACAGATACTGCTCCGATCCGGAGCAGATGTCAATGCACGCTCCCATTCCAAGATTTCCTTTATCCCGTCCAACACGGCGTTGCATGCGGCGATTGCCGGAGAGCGAAATCTCGCCGTTATCCGTCTGTTATTGGAGAATGGGGCGAGGACGGATCTGTTCGATAGTAATGGCCATACCTGCTTGCATTCAGCCGCATTCCACGATGACCAGGAAGAACTCATTACGCTATTGCTGAAGCATGGTGCGCAGGTCAACGCTAGACAGGAAGGAAGGGAATCGGCTTTGGAGCTTGCCGTCGCTCAGGGCAACGATCGAGTTGCGCAGCTTTTACGTGAGCATGCCGCTGAGTCTGTGGAATAACGTATAGAAACGTCGCTCGGGATTCACCTGAGCGGCGTTTCTTTTTAACGTATAAACGAACCTATGAATTCTGGAGCGGGACAGGCCAGTGGTCTAGTTATTTGGGCGTGGTGCCCGCTTCTGATGTTCTGCTTGCTCCTTCACATAATCGATGAGGCCCAACTGAAAGCCTTCTTGCGTCAAGAGGCGCTGCGCTTCATAGGTCCCTGAGTAAAAGCTGAGTACGTTCGGATCGTTCTCCAGTACATGCCGACATGCATCATCAGCCGCCAGCTCCTGATACCATCCGGTCTGTTTGATCTGGGCTACCAGGTCTTCATAGGCAGGCTCTGGTTTTTTCCAGGGGTTCAGTCGATGGAGGATTTCTCCTGCAATCGCGACGAGGACGAGTATGGCAATTAAAAACATGGCAGTCACCTCAATGGTTGGATCATCTTCATGGTACCACTGTCGAGGGCTATAACGCTATGATCGAAGTGACATCCGCTTGCAAAAGAGCGTAAAACCGGGCATCCTAGACAGGAGAAGTCAGGGAGTGTGGAGGGAGAAAGGCAGATGTTTCATCCTTTAGTATTCGATAATATTCGGGTGGTCCTGGAAGGCGCGGTGTACGATCGTGATTTTGAAGGGGCGATCACCATTACAGGCCGATCCGACGTGATGGATATGGCTACCTTTCATCGATTGTTTCAAATCCATTTCGAGCTGGCGCAGATGGAGAGTCGCGAACAGGCTGTATGTGCCCAGATGCAGCTTCGGACCGGGCTGGCTGACATCGCTGCTGAACAGCTGGAGCAGCCGTTGACGGACCATATCGGTTGTACGATTTGCATCCATTTTCATCTCGTCATTCGTGAGGTGCAGGAAGATGTGAAGGCGATAGCTACGATACTCAATGACATTTGGGGTAGCCGTCCCTATATAACTCAGACCGTGTCGGCGCGTTTGGGCGAGCATCGCGTAGAGTGGCCGCCGCAGCAGTATGACAATCGAGTGACGTTGGATTTTCATCGCAAAATTGACGAAGGTAACATCGACGACCTGCGGGATTTGATCGAGCATACGGTACAATCTCTCCGTCAACTGCAGATTTTTTGCGACACGAAAAAATAAAGGCAAGCAGGGCATTTACATTTCTTCCGATCCATACTATTATTTTGTTAACTGATTTTATATTTTAGTTAACAAATAATTTGGAGGAAGAACTCTATGAGAAATGAACGTCTGCGTTGGCTGCTCTTATCTGCGATTTTTGCAGCAGTCACGGCTGTCTTGTCACAGCTCACCATTCCCTTGCCGATGATCCCAATTACGGGACAGACGTTAGCGGTCGGGTTAACGGCTACAATCCTGGGAAGCCGATATGGGACCTTGGCGATCCTGATCTATATTTTGCTGGGAGCTGTCGGAATGCCTGTCTTTTCGGGAGCGAGTGGCGGTTTCCAGGTTCTCGTAGGCAAGACTGGCGGCTATATTACCGGATTTATTCTTACCGCTTATGTGACAGGGCTCATTATGGAAAAAACGCGCTTTACCTATGTTACTGCCATCCTTGCAAATCTCGTCGGTATGGTCATTACGCTGATTTTCGGTACTGTCCAACTGAAATACGTGCTCGATATCCCGTGGGAGCAGGCGATTGCCTTTGGGGTGACTCCGTTCCTGATGGTAGGTGTGATCAAAGCTGTACTGGCTTCCCTGATCGGCATCAAAGTAAGGGAGAGGCTGATTGCCAACAGGCTGTTGCTTCCTCGCAGCTCTTCTGGAATCGCGCAGCCGTAAGTGTTTTCCTTCTAAAATAAAAGTCGTCCTCAAGAGGGACGGCTTTTTTCGTATAAACTCCATGGTCTGCCGGATACTATGGGGAAACATCCCAAGTGTGGCATTGAAGGAGGACAAGATGAACGAAACCGTTGCTGGCCCAAAGGGACTTCCGTTATCCGGCAATATCCTGGCTTTTCGACGTGATACACTGCAATTTATCCGCGATGCGGCAAAGGAATACGGCGACGTCGCGCACTTTCGTTTTGGGCCAAAACGTCATATCTACATGCTGAACAACCCCGATCAGATCAAAGAAGTGCTGGTCACCAAGCAAGCGCATTTTCGCAAAGCGAAAGGATTGCAGGTCGCGCGCGCAGTAGTAGGTGACGGTATTTTGACTAGTGAAGGAAAAAAACACATGCGGCAGCGAAGACTGATGCAGCCTGCGTTCCATCGAGATCGGATCGCAGGATATGGCGATGTGATGGTCCGTCAGGGTGTAGAGCTGATGAGCGAATGGAAAGACGGAGAAGTCCTTGATATCCATCATGATATGATGAAGGTTACACTCGCCATCATTACGGAAACCATGTTCGGAAAAACGGTCAAGGAGGGATCCGACAAGATTGCCCATGCGATCGATGTCGGTTTGAAATACGTCTCTTCCAAAGCCACTTCCTTTATCGACATTCCGCTTTCCGTCCCTACTCGCAGCAATCGTGAGTTCATCGAATCGAGTGAGGTGCTGGACAAGACGATTTACGCTTTGATTGAGGAGCGGCGTAAAAGCGGCGAGTCCGGACATACGGATTTATTGGCGATGCTGCTAGCTGCGCGGGATGAGGATGATGGACAAGGCATGACGGACGAGCAGGTACGCGATGAAGTCATGACGATCTTTGTCGCGGGTCATGAGACGACAGCCAACACGATGTCTTGGATTTTTTATTTGCTGGCCACTCATCCGGAGGCGGAGCAAAAGCTGCACGATGAACTGAAGGCAGTACTCGACGGCAGATTGCCCACTGTCGAAGATCTTCCCAAGCTTTCATATGCCAATCTGATCGTACAGGAGACACTGCGGCTTTATCCGGCGGCCTGGGTGATCAATCGGGAGGTGGTGGAAGAAGTGGAGATCGGCGGCCACACCTATGAGCCTGGTGACACGCTGATGATGAGTCAGTACGTCATGCATCGCATGGAAAAGTACTACGACGACCCGGATGCATTTCGCCCAGAGCGATTTGAGGGGGATTTGTTGAAGCGAATCCCGGCGTACGCCTATTTTCCATTCGGCGGGGGCCCGCGAGTCTGTATCGGCAACAACTTCGCGCTGATGGAGGCAGCTCTGCTGTTGGCCACCATTGCTCAGCAGTATAAGCTTCGCTTGGCAGAGCCAGAGAAACAGGTAGAGCCAGAGCCACTGGTTACCCTGCGTCCGAAGAATGGCTTGATGATGCGTTTGGAAAAACGAGGCTCATAAATGGGCAAGGATATGAAACACCGTTCTGCGAAAGCTCTTCGTGGATTCGGTGTTTTATATTTTTTTATACTATCGGAAAGTGTTGAGTGCGCTAAAGCGCTAAAAAGATTAGCGGAAGATAGTATAAGTGCAACTAAGGCTCCGCCAAAAGCTTGGCGTAGCCAAGTTTTCTAATGGAAAAAGGTGTAAGGGTAATTGGTGCATATCCGTCTATTATCATAGTGCAATTGATCGGGGGATGAGGATTTTGGATGGGAATCAGCAGGAAATCGAGACGTGGTTTACCTTGTACAGTAACGAGCTGTACAGCTTCCTGGTTTATTATCTCGGTCATCATGATGTGGAAGATCTCGTACAGGACGTGTTTATTAAAGCCATCCGAAAGCAAAGTCAGTTTTCTGGAAAGGCAACACGAAAGACGTGGCTTTTTAGCATTGCCAGAAATCATGCCATCGATCATCTACGTAAGGAACGGCTTAGAAAATGGGTCAAAGATCCCTTCATGCATGCTTTTTCCTCGAGTGAAAAGAGCGTAGAGGAGAGATATGTTCAAAAGGAAGAAATCAATCAGCTATACGAGGCGGTGTCACGTCTGAAGGTGTCGTATCGGGAGGTCGTGCTACTTTACGGAATTCAGGGCTTTTCGGCAGCTGAAACGGCCCAAGTCCTGAGGTGCTCAGAATCGAATGTCCATGTGACATTTTATCGTGCGAGAAAGCAGCTGCGCAAATGGTTAGAGGAAAATCAGGAGGGTGGTGGTTTCTTTGAATCATTCGTTAAATGACAACGAGGATATCCTTACGAGGCTCAGACAAGCGAGACGCTATCAGATGAATCAGAAGACTTCGGAGGAAATGCTGCAAAACCTAAAAGCTCAAGAGCAGATTTGGACACACCAGCAGCGAATGAAAGTTCGGCTCCAATGGCTGTTCAAGGGTGCCTTGACCTGCCTGGTACTTCTAGTTCCAGCCTATATCGTCTTGAAAGATCGTCCTGCCCAACAGGTAGAAATCGCCGGAAGTGAGCAGGTGGCGCACCAAGCTAAGAATGAACTGGTGAAATCCAGATTGGCTGTTCTATATCAATGGGTTCCGGAATTGCAACAATACGAGATCGAATCTGAAACCTTCGACGAGGTGTATAATCGCCGCCTAAAGCATGGTGAGAGCCAGCAGGCGGATATCAGAATTGATTCGAAAACGGGTGCCTTGCTCTGGTACCAGAACAATGGGAAGGGATTAGCTTCACACTCACAAAAGGCCATTTCAGAATCCCAAAAAGAGGGGATTGCCGCGACGTTTTTGCAAAGCATGATGGGCGAGGAGGGCTCGCGCTATCAGATGATCTCCAGGTCCTCGGAAATGGTGTATCAGCAGTTTCTGAATGGAATACCGTTGTTAGGCAGCGAAGTGGCGATTCGTGTCGATGAACGAGGAAAGGTTGTCCAATATTCCGCTTCGCATGGGGCGCTCGGTTTGCGGTTGTCTGACTTGATTGGACCTGATCAGGCAATCACTGCTGAACAGCTGCAAGCAACATTACGCGAGCAGATGCGACTTCGTTATATCGAAAATCTGGAGGCTGTAGATCCAGATACAGGGGAGATCACGCGGACAGGGCCAATGCTTGAGTACGCTCCAGCTGTTCGCTTTTCCGGTGCAGTGAGCTTGAATGCCGAATCGGGACAGATCATCTACACCTCCAATTACGATCGAGATACGAGTCGAGGCGTTTCTCCGATTCCAGTCAGTCCGCAAGAAAATAGTCCGCAGATCAAATCCAAGCAGGAAGCGGCCATATACTTCCGTCAAGCATGGGGGTTGCCTGTGGAGAGTGATATACAGATTATGGAGAAAGCTAGGGATAGAGGACCTCTCAAAGGCTATAAGATTTACAGCTGGGATGGAAGTGGCCGTTCGGCTATGTTAGCCGCAGATCCCGTCACCGGTAAAGTAGTTGAGTTGTCTCGGGAGCCGAAACGTGGCAATGGAAGACTCGCCCAAGAAGAAGCGCAGCGGGAGGCTGTCCGTTATTTGCAGATGTACATGGACCCTACCATTTCCGAGGTACAGGTGGCCCACACCAGCTACGAAAAGGTTCGGAACCTCTACACGTTTACTTTCATGGTGAGCTATGCTGGTATACCTGTAGTCAAGGAACCAGACCAAGACATCGCTTATCAGATTGCAGTCGATGGTACGACAGGCGAATTGCTAGCCTTTCGAAAAAACGCCGTACCGGATATGGCCAGCTTGCAAAAAAAACTTCCACTGAAAGAGGAAATCATCACGCCGGAGCAAGCGGTCACCCAATATGTAAAATACAACCCATTTTCGCTGGCGTATCGTCGTGAAGAAGGACGTCCTTCTCCAGTATTGGTGTATACCCAAGAGGATCAGCGAAATAAAGATTACCGGATCTTTATCGATGCACAGACCGGGAATGCATTCATGACCCGGCGGTAGAGAACAGAAAAATGAGTCACCCAACGAGTGTGGGTGGCTTATTTCATGAAAAAAGACAAAAAAAAGGCATCTAGTCACTTACGGTTTTGCCGCGTGTGTCAGATACCGGAACTGGGGGTTATTTATCACTGAAAGCAACATGCTTACGATGATTACTATAACAGTGAAAAATAAAGAAACAGTAAAATAAACATAAACTGAAATAAAATTAAGTGGTATAGAACGGAATGGTGAAGGAAAAGCTGCTTCCCACACCGAGTTCGCTGGCGACCGTGATATCACCACCGTGCCGTCGAACAATGCTTTGACAGATGTTCAGACCAAGTCCCGTACCACCGTGATCGCGATTGCGCGATTTCTCTACACGGTAGAATTTGGTGAAAATTTTTGTCTGATCTTCCGGAGCGATCCCTTCGCCCTTGTCGATGACGGAAAACAGCACATGTCCATCTCGCTGGTCACAGGTAATCAGAATGGAGCCGTCTGGTTTATTGTAGTAGATGGCATTGTTGATCAGATTTTCCATCACGCGCCGCAGCTTGGCCTCATCGGCTTCGATATGCAGCTCGTTGGAGACGCGCAGCTTCCATTGAAAGGAGAGTCCAGCATCCTTGATGCGTTCCAGATAGTCCTCGATGATCCCTTTCATGAATTGCTTCACATGGATGCGGCTAATTTTTAAACGGACCTCTGAGCTGTCCTTGCTGAAATCCTGCAATTCATCCAGCAGCTTTTCCAGATCGGAAGTTTTTTGCTCAATTTTTCGCATCTGTTTTTGTATGCGTTCCAGATCGGTCACACGACCAGAGCTGATATAGGAAGCGTAGCCTTTGATCGTGGTTAGTGGTGTGCGAAAATCATGAGCAATCGCAGAGATCAATTCCGACTGTCGCTCCTCTACGACACGCATATCATCGACCATATCTCCAAAGTATTGAAACAGCTGACCGAATTCGTCGTGCGAGCGGTAGGAGAAGGAGATCAGCCGCTTGCCATTGCGAATATCCTGTGTGACGCGTGTCAATTCATTGACAGGATGCAGAACCCAGCGTACGAATAGAGCGAGCAGTACTAATCCGACGAGCGTGATACTGCCGTAAATGAATCCGAGCATCATCGTGACACCCTTAGACTGCATGATGTCATATTCATCGGTGTAGAAGTAGATAACCGTCTCCCCTTCTCTGGGAGGCTCCATCTGAAAGTGATATTCGCCAACGATTTTGAGGGAACTGTTGCTTTCCTCATTGCGTGGTGAAGTGACTTTCGGTTGTTTCACATCATAGGCTTTCGAGGTTCGCGAATCGATCACGTTGCCTCTTGCGTCTTTTATCACAATCCTGTACATCAGGTCTTCCGGCAGATGCTTGTCCAGCTCCAGCCGTTCAGTCGGGTCCTTGAAGTAATGCGAGCGCAACAGCTGCATGAACCGCACCTTCTCGGCCGTGTCCTTTTCGTACTGGTACTGGTTGTGTCGATCTGTTTTCAGCTGCTCTACAATGATGTCTTCAAAGACAAATTTAAATAGCAGGACATTGAGGAGTATCAGTCCTATAAAAGAAAGAAACAGTTTGTTGCGTAAGCTCATCTAGAGCTTCTCCCCGATAAAGACATAACCCGTCCCCCACTGCGTTTTGATGAATTGGCGGTCTGTTTCCAGTTTTTCGCGCAGATTTTTAATGTGCACGGTCACGGTATTCAGGGAGCCGTACCCATAACCCCATACCCGATCATAGATTTGCTCGCGGGTAAAGACGATTCCGGCGTTTTCTGCAAGGAACGTCAGCAATTGAAACTCCTTTGTAGAGAGCTCAATTTTCTGTTCGCTCACGAAAACGGAGTACGTTTCTTTGTGAATCTCCAGTCCTTTGAATTTCAGGATCGTGATTGGGGACGAAGAAGCTTCTTTTTCCGGCTGTTCCTCGGTGTGCTTGCGAATCCGCTCGTAACGGCGCAGGTGAGCGCGAATGCGGGCAAGCAGCTCTTCTGTATCAAACGGCTTGGTGATGTAGTCGTCTGCGCCGATCTCGAAGCCGACTACCTTGTCTACAGCTTTGCCTTTTGCGCTCAAGAATAAAATAGGCAAATCCCACTCCCGGCGAATCTGGGAGCAAAGCTCGTAGCCGCTCATGTTCGGCATCATGATGTCGAGAAGGATCAGGTTTGGAATTTCTCCTCGCTTTAGCTGCATCAGGGCCTCGGCACCGTTCTCGGCAGAGGATACCTGAAAGCCCTCGTTTTCCAATATATCTTCCAGCAATTCTATGATTTCTTGATTATCATCCACAATAAGAATATGATCTTGCACAGGATATACCCCCAGTTACTTCTATATAATAGTGAGCATTTTTTTCAGTGGATACTCATGCCTATCATAACATGACTTGAAGCGTTTTCGAAAAAAATAAAGCATATTCTGACAAAGTCCAAAAAAATAGCGTCACATCTTGACACCTGGTACTAAATGGAGTCAGAAAAAGCCAGAGATCAAGATCCCTGGCTTACATGGTGTTGATGGATGTTTAGTTTTGCGGCAACGAAGCTGCTTGAACAGCCTTTTCTTTTTCCGGAGTTGCCGGTACTTCCTCTGCCTTTGCTTCCAGAACAGGTACGTTGACGCGCTTGGCACCTACGTAACGCTTGCTCCAGTAGTAAGGGTCGTTCAACTTGGTGTTGACGACGCCGCGGCCAGATTCAGAATGAACGAATTTTCCGTCTCCGATGTAGATGCCTACGTGAGAGATGCTGCGGCCGTTCGTGTTAAAAAAGACAAGATCGCCTGGTTGCAGATCCTTCTTATCAACAGCAGTACCAACCTTGTACTGGGCAGCAGAGCTCGCTGGCAATTCCACACCTAATTCCTTGAAGACATAGCCTGTGAAACCGGAGCAGTCAAATCCTTTTTTGGTCTTGCCGGAAGTTTTGTAAGGGACACCGTAGAGTTCACTGACAACATCTTGCAGCTTTGTTGTCTGCTCTTCCGCATGCGCAGCGCCGGCTCCCATCACAAGTAATCCAACAATCAGTAATGAAGCAAACAACTTGCGCAAAAGAACTGCTCCTCTCATGAGCCTACGAGGTTAGCTGAAGGGTTCGGTCGAAAGGACTCCCTAGACTGTCAAAGTGGACAGCCATTCACCCCAAATACATGGTTCCCCCGTTTCCGTCAAACGGAACTCGGCTATTTTCGATATTTTTTTACACGAGCACTCCTACGTATTCCATGCTCATCCGGAATCTCCTTTTATTATCCTGTTTGTTCACAATTTCGTCACAATTTATTGTCAGATGGTGTAACCAAATCCCTTCGACAGAACAGGGCCTGATTCGGTCTGGGTCTTTAGGGTTTGTCGATCGTGCTCGTCCGATTGAGGCAGGAATCAACATCCGTCCGAGGACGGAGGGAAAAACCAACCGCTCGCCCGTTATGGCAGGCAGGTGTCTGGGGCTAGAATAAAGGCATGAGGAAGACATCTGCATCAACAGATGTAGAGAGGAGGGAAACGCAAGATGGGAGAACGGTCTGGAAAGATTCTGCTCGGGCTGGTTCTACTGCTCATTGGTGGATTGGTTCTGTTAGATCAGATCGGCATCGACAGTGGTGATGTGATCGGACTGCTGATACCGGCAGTGATCATGATCTACGGAGCTCGAAAAATCATGGGAAGTTCAGGGTCTCGCTTCTGGGGCATACTGATTTTTCTGTTCGGGTTCCTGATGCTGATTGGAAAGCTGCATCTACTGTTTACCAGCCTTCTGGCGGTCGGGGTCATCTATCTGGGATACCGGCTGATTCGTTCCAAGGATGATGTTTCCAAGGAGGCACCACCTGAATGGGAACGGCAATGGGCGCGTCGAGTATTAAAAGAAGAAACGTTGGATCAATGGGAAAGCAGAGTGAACAAAACAAAACGGTCGTAACCAAAATCGCTTGCCCCTCTCTGCATGGGGAAAGGATATACGGCCAACACGGTTCATTCAAAAAAGCTAGTAGGGTTGAACGAAGTACTTTGGAAGACCATTCTGATGTGATATGATGAGGAGGAAAAGAGAATGAGTATTTTTAGACGATTGCGTGACCTGACTGTAGCTTCGGTGAATGATGCATTGGATTCTATGGAAGATCCAGTAGTCATGCTGAATCAATATATGCGAGATATGGAAGTGGAAATTGGCCAGGTTGAAGTGGCGGTAGCCCGTCAGGTGGCACTGGAAAAGAAATTCCGTCAGCAGTGGGAAGAAGCAAATGCCTTAGTAGAGAAAAGAGATCGTCAGGTGAAGCTGGCGCTCGCTGAGGGTGAGGATGAGCTTGCCCGTCGAGCTTTGGCGGACAAGAAGCAGTTTGAAGCACGCGCGTTGGAATACGAGCAGCTCTATCTGACCGCTTCTGAAGCGGCGACACAGATGAGAGAAAAACTGAACGAGCTGAAGGAAGAGTTCTACAAAATGCGTGCGAAAAGGTTCACGCTGATGGCACGTGCACAGGTAGCTCGTACGCAAAAACAGGTGAATCACGCAGTAGTTGGCATTGGTACACAGACTGCAGGGCGTGGATTTGCCCGCATGGAAGAAAAAGTGATCCGCATGGAAGCAGAAGCCCAAATGAGTGGGCAATGGCGCCAGCCAAGCTACGGACTGGAGAATGCACTGTCCGAGCTGGAAAAAGATGAGCTGGATGCGGAATTGGCGAGCATAAAGGCGGCAATGGTGGATAAGAAGGAAAAGACAGATAAGCCAGCACCAGCTGTTAAAGCTGATCAATCCTGATCTAAGAGACCGTTCCGCCGAACTAGATAAGAATAGATAGTGGCAATTAGGCAGCCTGTCTCATCAGGCTGCTTTTCCCCTAGGAGGTACGGATTCTTGGCAGACTTTTTGGCCTTTTTACGGCGTTTTATTGCTGAGCCTGGACAGGTCGGTAGCGTCATCCCCAGTTCTCGGTTTCTATGTGAGAACATGCTGAGTCAAATCAACTGGTCGACAACGGATGTCATTTTTGAATTGGGTCCAGGAACAGGCGCTTTTACGCAGACGATCTACCAAAATATAAGACCAGATACAAAATACTTGCTGGTGGAACGAGATCAACAGTTTCGTTCTATGCTCCATTCTCGGTTTCCCGATCTTCTCATTCGGGAGGAAGCGACGAAGCTTCGTGAGTATCTGGAAGAATTGAACCTTCCCCAAGTAGACGTGATTGTTTCCGGTTTGCCATTTGCGAATTTCCCGCCAGAACAGCGCGCAGCTGTTTTGGATCAGGTTCAATCTGTACTCGCACCTGATGGCATGTTCATTACGTTTCAATATTCATTACAACTTCAGGCTGAACTGCAGGCACGTTTTTCTAGGGTCGAGACAGATTTCACCCTGTTCAATATTCCCCCTGCCTTTATTTATACTTGTCGCAATACATGTAAGTGAAACAATCAGCATGGGGCGTAGGAGAGGAGACTTTCGTGAAATTGTCCCGCTTGCACAAAATGATGGCCGGTGTCCTGATCATCTTGACGGGCATTGGACTCTTGTTAGACAGCTTGGGTATCATCTCGTTCGGATTGTTTGATCTGTGGCCGATGGTGCTCGTATACTTTGGCTTACGACTGTGGGGCGAGAAAAAGAAAGTCCGCGGTGGTATCTTGTTTTTTCTCGGCGTCGTGATTGCTTTGGAAATGTGGCTCGGAATTGGAATTGAGGACATGTTCCAGATTGGCGTACCGCTTTTGTTTATTTACTTTGGATACAACCTGATAAGAGGCAAAAGCAAGTTTTCCCTGAAGCAAAAGGAGCGCTTCCCGGAGGAGGAGCTTGTTACAGAAGATTTGCCTTCAGAAGAAGCACCGCCCAAAAAGCAACCCCCTCACGAAGGGCATTACCGCTGGAAGGGAGCCCGACCTTCAGATGCGCGTGATGCAGATGCCCAACACGGCAGCGGGATTTTGTTGCCTAAAGATTCCCGAAGTTCACTGATTGGCGACTTTCATTTGACCTCGGGTCGTTTTGAGCTGAGCCATCTGCACGTTTGGCACGGGATCGGCGACGTCGTGATTGATTTGTCGCGGGCTATGCTGGTGAACCAGGAAGCGAGGCTTTCCGTAGACGGGTGGATCGGTGATGTCACCATCTATGTGCCCGTTGATCTGCCTGTATCGGTTTCGGCAGAAGTGAGTGTGGGTGACCTGGAGGTTTTCGGGCATCGTCAGGGAGGAATCAGCCGCTGTGTCATGGTGCGTTCCGATCATTACGACACGGCTGTAAATAAAGTACAACTTCATATCTCGCTGCTCGTCGGAGATATAAAAGTCAAGTACATCTAGGGGGTACTGACAAATGCGACGACAGCGATTATCAAGTTTACAATGGCAGTGCATGCGCTACGGGCTTTTGCTGGCTGTGAGCGTGGTTATTGTTTCGTTTGTCTGCTTTTTTAGCGTCTACTTCCTGGCTCTGAAAGATCCTGTGATCAAGCAATGGTACGCCACGGTGGCGAATGATCCGCAAGCGAACAGCTATATGAAAGAGTTCACCTCGATCCCACTTCCCAATGATCCGGATTGGCTGATCATGGTCCTGGCGCTGATGATCTCCCTGCCAGTCGGTGCGATTGGCGGGCTGATCGCGTCATACGTATACGGCAACCTGTTGAAGAAGCGAATGAATGTCCTCTTGGAATCAGCGATGAATCTGGGGCGCGGCATTCTGTCCTATCGTGTGCCTGAGCTGGGGACGGATGAGGTTGGAGAGCTGGGGTGGCAATTGAACAGGCTGGCATCACAGTGGGAGGAGCAGGTGGCTTCTTTGCAGCGTTTGTCCAACCACAATGCTGCCTTGGCTGATCAGCTGAAGCATACGGCCGTGACGGAAGAGCGCCAGCGATTGGCTCGGGAGCTGCATGATGCCGTCAGTCAGCAGTTGTTTGCCATAGCGATGACGACAGCAGCGCTCAAAAGGCTGGTGGAGAAAAATCCACAACGGGCGGCTCAACAAATCGAGTTGGTGGAGGAAATGGCTGCCGCAGCGCAAGCAGAGATGAGAGCCTTGCTGCTGCATTTGCGTCCTGCCACTTTGCAAAATAAAAGCCTGAAGGAAGCCATTCTGGATCTCCTGGAAGAGCTGACGCAAAAAAACAGCATGCAATTGTCTTGGGAGATTGAAGCAGTCGAAGGCTTGCCGAGCGGAATTGAGGATCATCTATTCCGCATCCTGCAGGAATCATTGTCCAACACGCTTAGACACGCCAAAGCTACGCAAGTGGTGGTCAAGCTGTTCACGCTGCAGGGACAAGTACGGATGCGCATTACCGACGATGGCGTCGGATTTGATCCGGACGAAAAAAAATGGACCTCGTACGGGCTGCGAAGCATGCGGGAGCGGGTTGCAGAAGTCGGCGGTTCAATGGAAATTTATTCGGCAATTGGAAAGGGAACGCAAATCGAAGTGCGGATTCCCTTGGTTTTACAGTCGGAACGTGAAGAAGGGTGAGGGTAATCCGTGATTCGAGTTTTACTGGTAGATGACCATGAAATGGTGCGAATGGGCTTGGCGGCCTACTTGTCTACAGAGGACGATATCGAAGTGGTAGCGGAAGCAGGAAGCGGTGAGGAAGGCGTACGGCTGACTGTGGAGCTGCAACCGGATGTTATCCTGATGGATCTGGTCATGGAAGGGATTGGCGGTGTCGAAGCCACACGTCGGATCCGGGAGAAATGCCCAGCAAGCAGGGTCATCGTCTTGACCAGCTTTATCGATGATGAGAAGGTGTACCCCGTGATCGAAGCAGGAGCTTTCAGCTACCTGCTCAAAACATCTCGTGCAGCGGAGATTGCCAAAGCGATTCGGGCAGCAGCGGCTGGCGAACCGGTATTGGAATCCAGGGTTGCCGGGAAGATCATGGCCCGTTTTCGTCATGGTCAGGAGGCGCATCCACATGAGCAGCTCACGCCTCGGGAGCTGGAGGTGCTGAAGCTGATCGGGAAAGGCAAGTCCAATCAGGAGATCGCTGACGAACTGATCATCGGAATCAAGACGGTGAAGACGCATGTGAGCAACGTCCTGGCAAAATTAGATGTGGAGGATCGGACGCAGGCAGCGATTTACGTCCATACCCACAACCTCGGTTGACAGCGAAAGCCGACTCACTCCAGAATAAAGGAGTGAGTTTTTTTTTGTAGATGTGGTAAAGATAGTAAATAATCGAATCAAGAAGGGAGGGCAGACCGTGAGACATAAACCACAGACGCGTTCCAAGATTCTAAACGCAGATCATGGGGTTGATTTTGTAGGAGACGTACATGGTTGTTTTGATGAATTTATGGAACTCTTGCGGCTACTGGGGTACGAGCGCGGTTCGGACGGAACATACCGCCATCCTCAGGGTCGAAAGCTCTTATCCCTTGGTGACATCACAAGTCGCGGACCTGCTTCTATCAAGATGCTGCAATTTTTTATTCGCCACATCGCGTCAGGTGCGGCTGAGATGGTCGATAGCAATCACGGATGGAAGATTGCTCGCTGGTTGGATGGAAGACCCGTCACACTGGCGCATGGGGATGAAAAGGTGGATGAGGAGTTTCGGCGATTCCAGCAGGAGTTTGGACCGAAAAAAACGTCCTTGTTGAAAGAGCAGAGCCGTCGATTGTTATTCTCTTCGCCGTCTCATATGATGGTCAGACAAAATGACAAGCTGGTAGCGGTAGCGGTACATGCTGGGATACGTGATGATTACATTGGCATGGAATCCCCTGCGGTACATACGTTTTGTCGGTACGGAGATGTAGCCGGTACAGGACCGGATGGACGGCCGATTCGCAAGGACTGGGCAAAGGAACGGAAATTAAAAGAGCCTTTGATTGTGTGGGGTCATGACCCTCGTCCACAACCAGAACGATTGAACGGCACACTCAATATCGACCAGGGATGCGTGTTTGGCGGCATGCTTACTGCCTATCGCTTTCCCGAGGACGAGCTGGTGAGTGTGCCGGCCAGGAAAAATTACTCAGGTTTACAGGATACGCCTCTTACCCGTTACGGAACAGAGTGAGGACGTCAATGGCCATGTCTCTTTATTGTCCTCCCGTGATCTTCTCGTACATTCGTTTTAAGATCAGAGCTTCGGCCCAAAGCGGCAGCGGTTGGTCCACTCTTTGACGCCAGACCTCGTCGCTCAGGAAGCCTTGTTCGTACAACCAGTTAATACCTTCCAGTTTCCATTCGGGCACGTTATTGCCTCCTCCGTTACCTGGATTTTCTGGAGCGGGGGTAGTCGTAGGTGGTGTAGTTGGTGACGGTGGTGCAGCAGGCGGGCGATAGTTCAATTTGGCGTAGATGCAAAATGCTCGAATGACGGCTTCGGCCAGAGCCTCCCAGTTGGAGGCAAGTGTACTTGCATCCTGTGCGTTATCCGCAAAGCCGTATTCGACGATAACGGTTTCTACGCTGCCGGTCTGACGGTGCATGAAGTAGTAATCCGCTTTCGGGTTATTTGGGAGTGTACGTGTGAAGATTCGGCGATTGGGCATTCCCGCAGCCTTCAATTCTGCCTGGATGAGATTGGGAAGCTGAGGTGAGCCATAGATGGAGTAGATCACCTCTGACCCTCTTCCCCCGCCAGAATTGATATGATTGGAAATGCAGTAGCGCGCTCCACTTTCTCGTACCATTTTTGTGCGTTGGTCGGCTGTTAAGGTAACATCTGTCGTGCGTGTGATCGCGACGGGGATATTCAATTCCTGAAATCGTCTATATTGATAAAGCGAAATGTTGAGGTTCATGTTCTTTTCTGTGAACTGTGCATTGTTTCCGCCGCCGGGATCAACCCCTCCATGTCCAGCGTCAATGATCAGGATCGGAGCCATTGTTTATCATCACCTCTTTTCTAGCATATGAAAAAGAGTGAAAACATGCATAGGGCAGCCTCATCATTTTCCTAAGGAGTCATGTCATGAACGTTCAACTATGATACAATAAAAGGGCTTATAATTTTGCAAAGAGGATGGTAATGCTTAGATGGCATGGTACAACTGGGTAATCCCCATCGTTACATTGCTCCTGGGCCTTGTAGGTGGTTTTTACGGAGCTACTTATTATTTGAAAAAACAGATGTCCAACATGCAGATGGATGATAAACAGCTGCAAGCAATGGCACGTTCGATGGGCATGAATTTGAATCAAAAGCAGCTCAAACAAATGAGCCGTACGATGAAAAACATGAAAATGCCGAACAAGTTCGGAAAATAAAGACGGAGGAGTGGTGTCGCAATGGGCCCAACCCGTCTGCGTTACACGATGATCGGTTTCATTATCGGTGTGTTTCTCGTGTATATGAAAGAGTTGCCCGTAGCAGAGGGAACTCGATTCGCAGCACCTTTTTACGGAGCGGGCATCGGCCTGCTGATTGACGGCATCATACTTCGTTTGAAACAGCAAAGAGGAAAAGAATAGGAAAAGAATGGGAAAAATTGGGAGCGTGGCATATCAATATCAATACATACAAACCATCAGTACGATTTTTATTCTGAGTGGCTTGGTTTTCGGAGTTCTGGTAGCCGTGTGGAAGATTCGGAATATGAGGTATCGCTTAAAGCGAATTACGTCCGTCATCTCCCAGGTGGCTTTTCGGACTCAAGAGAACCTCCCGCGTATCCAGATGGATACCAAAGATGAAATTGGTGACATTGCCCGTGCTTTCAACGAATTGGCAGAATCATTGGAAAATCACGCCCATCAAGAAAAAGAATACAAGCAGGCGATGCGTGACCATAGCTGGCTGAAGACGCAGGTTTTGGACGTAACGTCTTGCTGCCAAGGTATTCAGGACATCAACCAGTTGGCCCAAACGCTTGTGAATAAAATCACGCCATTGGTGAATGCGCAATATGCTGTACTCTATGTTCGTGATGGACAAGCAGACTCCCAGAGACTCTTCAAAGCAGGTACCTATGGCTATGACGCTGAAGAGATGCAGGTAAAAACCATTGAATTTGGAGAAGGTCTGGTCGGCCAATCCGCCCTGGAGAATAAAGCCATTGAATTGAGTCATGTCCCGGATCATTACATACAGGTAGGTTCCGGGCTTGGGCACGCTAAACCGGCTGAGCTGACGATCATGCCGATTTCTCATGAGGGACATGTACTGGGCGTCCTGGAGCTGGCTACTTTTCTTAGCTATTCGCCTCTGCAAAAAGAATTTCTTCAGGAAATTTTACGTGATATCGGAACCGTGATGAACAGCATCTACATTCATATGCAGGTCAGTAATCTGCTGAAAGAATCACAGACATTGACGGAAGAGCTGCAGAGTCAGTCAGAAGAGCTTCAGCTTCAGCAGGAAGAGCTGAGAAGCATCAACGAAAAACTGGAGGATCAGTATAAAAACGCGGAAACAAAAGCCAAGGAACTGGAGAAGGCCAAAGGGGAGCTGGAGCGTAATGCGGTACAGATCGAACAGGCATCGCGCTACAAGTCGGAATTCCTGGCCAACATGTCCCACGAGCTGCGCACACCACTGAACAGTCTTTTGATCCTGGCGCAGATTCTCGCGGAGAACAAGGATAAAAACTTGACGCCGCGACAGGTGGAGTTCGCGACCACGATACTGAAATCAGGCAATAATTTGCTCAATCTGATCAATGATATTCTCGATCTTTCCAAAATCGAATCCGGAAAAATGGAGATCGTGATCTCCAAGGTCGCCATTCGAGACATGGTTTCGTATGCCAAGCAGCATTTTCAGCCCATTGCATTGCAAAAGGGACTGGATTTTAAAGTCACATTGAGTGACGGAGTACCGGAGGAAATCGAGACGGATGAACAGCGCCTGCAGCAAATTCTGACCAATCTGTTGTCTAATGCATGCAAGTTCACCAAACAAGGAAGTGTACAGGTCGACATTTCCATGAAGCAGACCGATTTGGAGGCAGCAAGTATCGTATTTGCCGTGAAAGATACGGGAATCGGCATTTCACCCGAGAAGCAGGAAATTATCTTTGATGCGTTCCAGCAAGCGGATGGTACTACTAGCCGCAAGTTCGGCGGAACGGGTCTGGGCCTTTCCATCAGCAGGGAGATGGCCAACCTGTTGGGAGGCTATATTCATGTAGATAGTGAAGAAGGGGTAGGCAGTACCTTTACCCTCTATCTCCCGCTGGAACACGTAGCAGAATCGGTAGATCAAACCTTTGCACATCTGGAGGTAGCAGCCACTGCATCAGGAAGTCCGGAGATCGTGGCTGTAACTGAGGAAGACGAGGGTCTGAAAGGCAAAAAGGCATTGGTTGTCGACGATGATATGCGCAATATTTTTGCTCTGACCGCAGCGCTGGAAGAGAGAAAGATGCAGGTCATCTTTGCTGAGAACGGCCGCGAAGGCATCCAGGCATTGGAGGAGCATGCGGATGTCGACATTGTGCTGATGGACATTATGATGCCAGAAATGGATGGATATGAAGCCATTGAAAAAATCAGAAGCAATCCGGATTGGCAGCAGCTGCCGATTATCGCCCTGATAGCGAAAGCGATGAAATACGATCGGGAGAAATGTATGGAAGCAGGTGCCTCCGATTACATTAGCAAGCCAGTCAACATGGAGCAGTTGATGTCGCTCATGCGAGTATGGCTGTACGGATAGGAGTTGAACCAAGATTATCGAATACAAGGAAGAAGTGGATGAACTCGATGGTGATTTGCAGCATGACTTGGAGAGAATCGAGATCAAACTGTTGCTGGAGGGGATCTATCGTCAATACGGCTATGATTTCCGCAACTATACCTATTCCTCTATCCGGCGAAGAATCTGGCACCGAATTCGAATTGAAAAGCTGAATACCATCTCTGGCTTGCAGGAAAAGGTCCTGCATGATCCCAAAATGATGGAGAAGCTGTTTGCAGACTTCTCCATCAACGTGACGGAAATGTTCCGAGACCCAAGATTCTTCTTAACCTTCCGTAAAAAGATCATTCCACTTTTGCGGAATGAGCCGATCATACGAATCTGGCATGCGGGCTGCTCCACAGGACAGGAAGTCTTTTCGATGGCGATTTTGCTTCATGAGGAAGGGCTGCTTCACAAGAGCAGACTATACGGAACGGACATGAATGAATCGGTGCTAAAGAAGGCGAAGCGGGGCAGCTTTCCGATTGAAAAGATGCAATTATACACAAAGAATTACATGCAAGCCGGAGGAACCACAGCTTTTTCCGAATATTATACGGTCAAAAACGGAATGGTTCAGTTCGAGCCTTTTTTAATGGACAATATGGTCTTTGCTCAACACAATTTGGTGAAAGACGGTTCCTTCAATGAGTTTCAAATTATCATTTGCCGAAACGTCATGATCTATTTCAATGAACCCCTGCAAAATCATGTGCATGGACTAATCTACGAGAGCCTTTGTACAAACGGATTTTTAGGACTCGGTAATAAAGAAGGAGTTGTGTTTACTACCCATGCTAGCTGCTATGAAGAAATGGACGAAACCGAAAAGTTCTATAGAAAAATCAAATGATACTGTGATGGACGCGGTTTTTTTCCAAAAGGAAGATGAGGAGCAGAAGTGGGAGAAAAGAGTGAACATCTTGCTGGTGGATGATCGAAAGGAGAACCTGCTTTCCTTGGAGGCTGTACTGGACTCTCCATGTTATCGCCTGATCTCTGTACAATCAGGGGAGGAGGCGCTCCGATGGGTATTAAAGGAAGAGTTTGCGCTGATCCTTCTCGATGTGCAAATGACTGGTCTGAACGGCTTCGAGACCGCCAAGCTGATCAAGCAGCGGGAGAAATCGAAAAACATCCCGATTATTTTTGTAACCGCGATCAGCAAAGCAACAGAACACGTGCTGGAGGGGTATGAATCAGGGGCTATCGATTATATTTTCAAGCCCTTTCACCCGGATACATTGGCGATGAAGGTAGAGGGCTTCGTCCAGCTATACCTGAATCAGCAAAAGATCGAGTATCAAAGCAAGATGCTTCAATCCCGGACACGCGCACTGGAGGAAGCCAATGAGCGCTATCATCGAACGGTCTTGGAATTGCAAAAGAGTGAGGCGCTTTCACGAACGATTTCGGAGACATCTGTCGATACGATCATAACGTTCGATGATAATCGACTGATACTTTCTATCAACCCTGCATTGAGGACCATGTTTGGCTACGAGCCGGATGAAGTGATGCACAAGCCAATCAATCGATTACTCGCGTTGCCTTTTCAAACCAACGAATATGTACTGGACAAGATTATGGAGTCCGTCGCCATTCGCAAGGATCAGACCAGCTTTCCGGTAGAGATTCAGATCGGCAAAGCGATGATTGGGCAGCGCCATATATTCGCCTGTTCGATTCGAGATATAACCGAGCGCAAGCAACTGGAAATCGAGCGCAAGATTCACTACGAGCACCTTGAATTGCTGGTAGAAGAGCGGACACAGGAGCTTGTGGTGTCCCAGGAGCAATTTGAAAAAATCTTTCACTCTAGTCCTTGCTTGATAGCCATCCGCTCATGTGATGATGGGAGATACATAGACGTAAACCAATGCTGGCTAGACCATATGCAGTACTCCTACGACGAGATAAAAAACTCCTCGGAGGACAGGCTGATCCTGGTCAATGAACGGAATAGTAAGAACCGCTCCCTCGATCTGGAAGAAGCGATTCGCAACGAAAAAATTCAATACATAACGCATACGCACGAGGTCAGAGAGGGGTTGTTGTCCACCGAGATCATCAATATTCGAGGGAAGCGATGCATTCTCAGCGTCATTACCGATATTACGGAGCAGGTCTACCTGGAAAAGGAAATGGCTCGCTTGGATCGTCTGCACTTGATTGGGGAGATGGCTGCAGGGATAGCCCATGAAATCCGCAACCCAATGACAACGGTTAGAGGCTTCTTGCAATTAGCGCAGAAAACAAAGGATGGCTCTTCGTTCGAGTTTGTTGATTTGATGCTGGCAGAGCTGGACCGGGCCAACGTGATCATTACCGAGTTTTTGACATTGGCTAAGAACAAGACTAATGAAATGACGAAGCAGCACCTGGCAGAAGCGCTGAAATCCCTGCTTCCTCTGATCGAAGCAGAAGCTGTATTGAGTGGGAAGAACGTACATATTGAGCTGTCAGAATGTCCTGAAATCTATTTGGATGGAAAAGAAATTCGTCAACTCTTTTTAAATCTCGCCTTGAATGGACTGGAAGCCATGCCGGCTGGCAAAACTCTCACCGTCAAGACGTATCAAAAGGATGATGAGGTCGTCCTGGAGGTAACGGATGAAGGCCCAGGGATTCAGGAAGAACTATTGGAAAAGATATGGACTCCGTTTTTCACAACAAAAGAAAAAGGTACGGGATTGGGACTTGCCGTTTGCTATAGTGTGGCCAACCGCCATCATGCCAAGATTGATGTAGAGAGCAGCAGCCTAGGCACCTCTTTTTATGTCCGTTTCAAGCATGATGCAATCGGATAGTCATCGTCATTTCATCGATATGATGGACGACTTCCCTCATGTAAACGCGATAAGAGAAAAAACCCTTGAAAGCCAAGAGTTTCTTCGCGTTTCGTATGTCTTCTTTATCCTTAGAAGCGGTACAGAAAAACAAATGTTGACAAAATTTACAGTATAGTGTTAAAGTTCAAAATGTATTTACGGAAAAAATTACCTGAATGGAAAGGGGTGAGGCGTCATGATGATCAACCTATTGACTCGCGAAGACAACTACATAGATGACGTAACCACTCCATTTCATCACCGTTAAATTCGCTGTCCGTCCAGTTTTTGAAACGACTCCAATGGCGTAGGTTACTCTTCTTTGCGTAACTTACGCTTTTTCTATCATTCACACGAGAAAAGGCATATTGCGTATCGCAGTATGTCTTTTTTGTTCCTAATTTTGGAAATTCCAGGAAATAACGAAGGAGATGACAGCCGTGTTTTCCGTGTTTACCAAGCTGGACTGGTTTTTCAAAGAAAATGGGAAGCGGTACACAGTGGCGATTCTGCTCTTGATCGTGAGCAGCATTATGGAGGTGTTGCCTCCCAAGATCATAGGGATTGCCATCGATGAGATGTATCTGGGAACATTGACGGCTGACAGACTGATGGATATTGTGCTCTTCTACGCTGTGCTTGCCATGGGAATCTATCTGCTCACTTACATCTGGGTATCCAAATTATTCGGGGGAGCCTACCTGTCTGAGAGAACCCTGCGGGCCAAACTGATGAAGCACTTTCTGCGGATGACCCCTACATTTTTTCAGAGGAATCGTACTGGCGATCTGATGGCCCGGGCGACCAATGACCTGAAAGCGGTCGCCATGACCACGGGCTTTGGCGTTATGACAGTGGTGGAAACGGTGAGCTATACGGGTGTCATTCTGCTCACGATGTTTTTCTTTATCAATTGGGAGCTAACCCTGGCCGCCATATTACCGTTGCCTGTGATGGCATTCATGATCAGCAGATACGGCAAGCGAATCCATGAACGCTTTTCCAAAGCCCAGAACGCCTTCGGAGCCTTGAATGATCAGGTGCTGGAATCGGTATCTGGTGTGCGGGTCATCCGCGCGTATGTGCAGGAGACGGCAGACGAGAGGCGTTTTCACGACATGACGGAGGATGTCTTTCAAAAAAATATAGCGGTGGCGAGGATCGACTCTTTGATAGAACCTACGGTCAAACTGCTGGTAGGGATCAGCTACATGATCGGGATCATGTACGGAGGGTACCTGGTCTTTCAACAAAAACTCACACTGGGTGAGCTTGTCTCGTTCAATGTCTACCTGGGCATGCTGATCTGGCCGATGTTTGGCATTGGAGAGTTAATCAACATCATGCAGCGAGGCAGCGCATCCTTGGATCGGGTCAATGAGACGCTGGCGTATCAGGCTGACGTGACGGATGGGGAAGAGACAGTGCCTATGGAGGTGCCAGGGGTTATTCGCTTTGATCGGGTGACGTTTCGCTATCCGTCGGCGCAGGGCGATCAGCTCAGCGATGTATCCTTTACCCTGCATCGGGGGCAGACGCTAGGTGTGGTAGGGCGTACCGGAAGCGGTAAGACAACGCTGATTCGCCAGCTCTTGCGCGAGTATCCGCTGGGAAGAGGAACGATTACGGTCTCCGATCTGCCATTGGAAAAAATCTCGTTGGACAACATCAAGAGTTGGATTGGCTACGTACCACAGGAGCAGATTTTGTTTTCCAAAACCGTCCGTGAAAATGTGCGCTTTGGCCGAGCTGGTACGGATGAGGAGCTTCAGCAAATCTTGCAGCAGGCTTCCTTTGCCCGGGACGTGAAGCATCTTCCGAATGGCCTGGAGACGATGGTGGGTGAAAAGGGTGTTGCCCTGTCTGGAGGGCAAAAGCAGCGGGTCTCCATCGCCCGCGCACTGATGATCAATCCGGAGATTCTGATTTTGGATGACGCCATGTCTGCTGTGGACGGGAAGACAGAAGCGGAGATGATCACCAACATACGGCGGGAGAGAGCAGGCAAAACCACCATCATCACCTCGCATCGCATGTCTGCAGTCCAGCACGCCGATTGGATCCTCGTCCTGGATGAAGGCAGGGTCACGGAAGAGGGTACGCATGAACAGCTTCTCGCTCTAGGCGGGTGGTACAAGGAGCAGGTTGAGCGCCAGCAGTTGGAAGAAATTCTGAACAAAGAGCAGGTGAAGCCATGACTGTAGGAAAGAGATTATTTCTCGTAGCAGTACAGTTCAAAAAAACAATCCTGCTCGCCTTGCTGATGCTTTCCATAGCGGTGGCAGCAGAACTGACAGGGCCGTTTGTGGCTAAAAAGATGATTGATACACACATCATGGGAATCGAGCTGCCCTGGTATGAGACTAGCGAGCAGCCTTACGCGGTGTCGTATCAGGGCAAGTGGTACACGCGCGAAGATCATTTGTCGGAGACGGATCAGCGTGGCAAGGAAGTGCGCATTTTGCAGGTGGGGCGCTTTTACGTCTTTGTCGATCGTCCGGTTCCATTGGATGGAGAGCGCGTTCTTGGCGATGCTGAGCTCACGATCGTCAAGGGAAATGAGCGGGCAGTGTATCCGGCACAGAAGCTGAGCAGTCAGGAAGTGTTCGCTTTCTTTCGCCCGGAAACAATGGGCCTGCTCGTATTGGCCGCACTCTATGGCGGACTGCTGGTGATTGCCTCGGTGTTTCATTACGGGCAGAAGTTCCTGCTGCAAAAATCAGCCAATCTGGTGATCAAAAAATTGCGGGTAGATGTGTTTGCACATGTCCAGCGGTTGCCCGTCACGTATTTTGACCATCTGCCTGCGGGGAAAATTGTCGCCCGCGTGACCAATGACACAGAGGCGATTCGTGAGATGTTCGCCAATGTACTCGCCTCCTTTTTTACCAGCGGCATTTATCTGATCGGTATTTTTATTGCCTTGTTTCTGCTGGATGTGCGTCTGGCGCTCGTCTCTTTGATTATTCTGCCGATCATGCTGGTCTGGATTCTCTTTTATCGCAGGTTCGCTACGCGCTTCAATCATGTCATTCGTACACGGATCAGCGATATCAACGGGATGATCAATGAGTCGATTCAAGGAATGCCGATCATTCAAGCCTTCCGCAGGCAAAAGGAAACGCTGCGCGAATTTGATGAACTCAATGACGACCTCTTCGCCTATCAAAACAAGATGCTTCGGCTCAATGCTACTGTATCGTTCAACATGGTCATGCTGTTGCGCAACGTGGCCTTCATCCTTTTTATCTGGTATTTTGGCGGGGCGTCTCTTGGTGTGGGTACGCTGTTCTCACTGGGCGTCCTGTATGCCTTCGTTGATTATTTGAACCGATTGTTCCAGCCCATCACCCAGATCATGAATCAGCTTGCCAATTTTGAACAGGCTCGTGTCGCAGCCCATCGCTTGTTTGAGCTTATGGACGAACCGGGCATCGATGTCGAGAAGGGGAGCATTGGTCGATACCAGGGAAAAGTGAGCTTTCAGAACGTTTCTTTTGCGTATTTGCAAGATCAATATGTGTTGAAAAACATTTCATTTGAGGCTTCGCCAGGGGAGACGGTAGCTCTGGTTGGGCATACGGGATCGGGAAAAAGCTCCATCATCAATCTGCTCTTCCGCTTTTACGAAATCAACCGGGGAGAGATTCAAATCGATGGGCAAAACATTCTGCAGCTGCCAAAGCAATTCGTCCGCCAGCATATGGCGATCGTGCTTCAAGACCCCTTTCTGTTCACAGGGACAATAGCGTCCAACGTGAGCCTGAATGATCCCTCGATTTCCCGCGATAGAGTGGAAAAGGCTTTGCAGGACGTAGGGGCAGACCTGCTCCTGCGCACGCTGCCCAAAGGGTTAGACGAACCGGTGATTGAAAAGGGAAGCACACTTTCTGCTGGACAGCGTCAGCTGATCTCTTTTGTCAGAGCGCTTGCCTTTGATCCTGCCATTCTGGTATTGGATGAAGCGACTGCCAGCATTGATACGGAGACAGAAGGCATCATTCAGCAGGCGCTTGAGGTGCTGAAAAAAGGAAGAACGACCTTCATGATCGCGCATCGCTTGTCGACGATTAAAAATGCGGATCAGATTCTCGTCCTGGACCGCGGTGAAATTGTAGAGCGAGGACGGCACGATGACTTGATGGAGCTGTGTGGAAAGTACTACCACATGTATCAATTGCAGCAAGGTAGCTCGGCGGTTGCCCCGGCAGGGTGAAGAAAGCACCCAACCATATAGAAAAAGTCAGCCTCGCACGAGTGGAGGCTGACTTTTTTATACTATCGGAAAGTGTTGAGTGCGCTAAAGCGCTAAAAAGATTAGCGGAAGATAGTATAAGTGCAACTAAGGCTCCGCCAAAAGCTTGGCGTAGCCAAGTTTTCTAAAATCAAGTAAAGATCAATTCATAAATCATTTTGGTAATCAATGCGATCGAGACGATCAGAAACAGCGGGCGAACGTAGCGTACACCGGTTTTGATTGCCATCCGTGCACCGAGGGTGGCACCTAGCAGCATGGCAACCCCCATCACCAGACCGGTCAGGAAGATCACTTTTCCTTCTATCATAAACACAGTCAGGGCGGCGATGTTGCTCGCCAGATTCAGGATGCGCCCATTCCCGGCAGCGATGACAAAGTCATAGCCGAACAACAGCACCATCAAAAAGACGAAAAAGGAGCCAGTTCCCGGTCCGAAAAAGCCATCGTAAAAGCCGATGAGAAACGTGAGGGGAATCCCCAACCCGAGTGAAAAGCGGGTAAGTCCTTTGTAATTGGAATCCTGCCCAAAGCGCTTGTTAAACAGGGTATAAACAAAAATCAAGGCCATCATCACGATGACGAGAGTCTTCAACAGCTCTTGCGGAACGAAGAGTACCACCTTGGCTCCAAAATAGGCTCCGATCAGCGAGACCGGGAAGAGGATGATCATCAGCTTCTTGTCAAACTTGCCACTGCGAATGAAGGTAATAGAGCTAGTAGCTGAGGAGATCGTACCTGCTAGCTTGTTCGTGCCCAATGCGAGGTAGGGAGGAATCCCCAGACCAAGCAGGGCGGGCAGTGAGATCAGGCCGCCACCGCCTACGGTGCTGTCGATGAACGCGGCTACAAAACCAAAAAATGCGAGAAAGAGAACGGTGGATAATTCCATTTCCATACACAATCACCTAGTTTTCTAAGGAGTAAAAGTAATACTCCAAGTCTAGCACTCTCTATCATGATTTCAATAGAGAATTGACAACATTGTGATAGATTACGAAACTTAGCATACCGATTTGTTGTAAAAGTGTCTCTCTTGCACTATAATAAAGGTGTGGCTTGACCCATACATATTCTAAGGAGGAATGTTACAATGGCACATCAACTTCCTGCATTGCCATACGCGCATGATGCGTTGGAACCGCACATCGACAAATTGACTATGGAGATCCACCACGGACGTCACCATGCGACTTACGTGAACAATCTCAACGCAGCGTTGGAAGCACATGCTGACCTGCAAGACAAAAGCGTAGAAGAGCTGATCAGCAACCTCGACGCTTTGCCTGAAGGTATCCGCACTGCCGTTCGCAACAACGGTGGCGGACATGCGAACCACACCCTGTTCTGGGAAGTTCTTTCTCCAAATGGTGGCGGTGCGCCAACAGGTGAACTGGCTGACGCAATCAACGCAGCTTTCGGAAGCTTTGACAACTTCAAAGCTGAATTCGCGAAAGCAGCAACTGGCCGTTTTGGTTCCGGTTGGGCTTGGCTGATCGCAGATGGCGGTAAAGTAGCTATCACTTCTACTCCTAACCAAGACAGCCCTGTCATGGAAGGTAAAACACCTATCCTCGGTCTGGACGTATGGGAGCATGCTTACTACCTGAACTACCAAAACAAACGCCCTGACTACATCGCTGCTTTCTGGAACGTTGTAAACTGGGATGAAGTAAGCAAACGTTTCGCTGCTGCGAAATAAGCATAATAGAAGCTAGGGAAAAAGCTTGTCGCTCAACATGGCGACAAGCTTTTTTTCGTGGATTGCGACCCTTTCACATAATCAGATTTGATCATTCCATATTGCTCGACGTCTTCAAAGCTTCCCCACTTTCGTACATGCTGGGGGAAAGTGCCTTCGTGTTTCATCCCGATTTTTTCCATACCCTTATAAGAACCTGAATTTTTAGTCATCGCTATGGCAAATATACGGTTTAAATCCAAATCTTCAAATCCAAATTGAACCATTTTTTGGGCAGCTTCTGTTGCAAATCCTTGTCCCCAATAGGGATGACCCAGCCTGTTTCCAATCTCAGTACCATGTTTTGACCTCCTTTTTTTAACAGATAAATCGAATCCATTCTTAAAAATGCCAGTCAACTCGAAATATAGGATATGACTGGCTTTGGCATATTTAGATAGGTTATTGACTTTTACATTCAAAAATCGCATCGACAGCTTGCTGATACCCACCTGCTCGCCGAAAGGATTCTCTAATCGTTGCAGCAGCTTGGTTGAAAGATGGGTGGTTTAAAACATGATCAACGGATTCACGGAGTTGATCTGCAGTCAAGCTTTGCATGTGTAAGGTAATGCCTGCTCCGAAACGGGCCACTTGCCCGGCTATGATTGGCTGATCCGCGCTTAGTGGAATGACAACGAGCGGAACTCCGTAATAGAGCCCTTCATTGGTGCTGTTCATTCCACCATGTGTAATAAATAATTTTGTATATTGTAGTACTTCAATTTGTGGAACATCAGCATTCATAAATAATACACGTGCCATATCTACCGCTCCTTACTCCCGGCAAGATCACGCAGTTGCCAATGGATTTAATACGTTTATAATCCCAGTCTAAACCATTATTTTTACGTGCTAACACTTTATTTTTCAGTTTGATTGTTTATTTTCAACGAACAGATAGAAAAATGCGTATGGTTCATGTATAATACTTATAACTTACTAAAAGTAACCTAGTATAAAAAATAAAGTAGTGTGTTAGATCATGATGCCATCCCTGTTTATCGCGCATGGTGCACCATTGCTCGCGATTGAAAACAATATGTATACACAGGCGCTCAATCAGCTTCCGCAAATTTTACCACGCCGCCCGCGTGCGATCGTCATATTCTCTGCTCACTGGGAATCCCCTGTCCAGGAAGTGGGCTCGATGGACGTCTACCCGACCATTCATGATTTTGGCGGTTTTCCTCAAGAGCTGTATGAGATCCAGTATCCTGCCAAAGGCGATCGTGAAATTGCCGAGGAAACCTACGAGCTGCTAAAGGCTGCTGGAATTCCTGTCAGAGCGAATGAAGATCGGGGATTGGATCACGGACACTGGGTGGTGCTTCGCATGATCTACCCGAATGCAGACGTGCCGGTCGTCTCCTTGTCCGTCAACCCACAGCTCTCCGTGGAGCAGCAGTACGCCATCGGCCGTGCCTTGTCTGTGCTTCGTGCCAAAGATGTGCTGATCATCGGAAGTGGCAGCACGATCCACAATTTCTCCTATATCAACATGCGGGAAACGACTGGAGCTGCCTTTGAGTGGGCAGTCGAATTCGAGGAGTGGCTCAAGGATACGCTGACCAAGTGGAATGTAGCAGATCTCGCTCAATACCGTACCTTGGCTCCGCATGCAGAAAAGGCCGTTCCGGTATACGGAAGTGAACACTTCGTACCGCTCATCTACGCGATGGGTGCCGCAGATGATGTGCGAACGGCTGAGCGTCTTCATATCAGCTTTCGCTACAACAGCTTGAGCCATACGATCTGGCAGTTTGGGTTGCCTGCACAATGAGCATCCAGATGGAGGATGTGTACCGCGAATACAAGCCATTAGAGAGGCTAATCCTGAGGCATTTCACGCCATGCTCCATATGGAGAAGTATGTAAAGGAGAGCGGGGTTGAGCCCAAATGGCTCGAACTGATCAAGATTCGCGCCTCACAGTTGAACGGATGTGCCTTTTGCCTGGATATGCATACGAAAGATGCGAGAAAGCTCGGAGAAACAGAACAGCGAATCTATCTGCTGAATGTGTGGCGTGAAGCGGCTGTTTATTCGGAAGCGGAAAGAGCGATTCTCGCACTGACGGAAGCAGTGACGCTGATTGCAGACCGCGGCGTTCCCGAAGACGTGTACGCGCAAGTGAGAGCGCATTTTGACGAGAAGCAGACTGTCTCGCTGATCATGGCCATCAACGTGATCAATAGCTGGAACCGACTCGCCATTTCGACAGGGATGACAGCGCCAGCCCAATTGTAGAGTCTCCAGGTAACATAGAAAAGACACGCCATTCACGGGAATAGGCGTGTCTTTTGCTGTTCTGTACGACTACGATTACGATTACACATCCATCTCTACCTTCCGACCCGGGTAGAACTTCTTCTCCTCGCCAGCCAGGTTCCCCTTGGCGGTGATGGTATCAGGCGTAATTCGAAAGACAGCAGTCGTGCTGCCCATGCTGGAACGGTACTTCAGCACATGCTGCAAGGGAAGTGGCTCTGAGAAATAGCCGGGCACGTATTTGTCCAGCATCGCTTGCATGGCTCCCCGCATCTCTTCCGCTTCTTCCACACGCTCGATGGTACCAGAGAGAAAAACACTCATATAAGCCGTATCGACATGGGCAGGGACGGGATCAGCCACTGTCCCGTATTCTTCACAGACGCTGAAGCAGACGCGATTGTTGGCAGAAATCATCTCAATTTTACGCCCGGAGTCGGCGCCGTGAAAGTAGAGGTTGCCCTGCCACCAGCAGAAGTTGAGGGGGATGATATACGGCTCGATGCCATTTGTCATGCCCAGGTGCCCGGTTTTGGCTACAGCTAAAAAGTGGTCGATTTGTGCTTTGTCTGTAATATCTCGCTTCGAATAACGAATAGGAATCATGGCATCCATTCTCCTTTGAGCCTGTTTTTGTTTCAGATGATTCTGATAGACCCATCGTAACGTCTACCTGACTCGCTAGAAAGGTGCAGTTCTCATCATTTGAAGCAGGTCAAAAAATAAAACCCGCCTTAAGCGGGTTGATGTACGAGATTAGTTAAGTTGTTTATCCGGGTCCAGCTTTTTGTTCAGCTGTTCTTCGCCGCGATGAATCCAGCCGACGAATGAATCACGAATGTTCAGCTCGTAATCGAGATAGACGACCGCCACGAACATGTAGTGACTTTTACCCTGAAAGCGGGAACGATAACGCAGGTCGATCCATTTTACTTCGTAGCCGAAAGGACGCTCTCTCGTCTCGACATGGACGTGATGCGTGAAGGCGAGAAAAGACTTCACACGAAACGACTCTTTGGCTGCGGCGATGATTTCATTCTCTGTTTTGACCTTGAAGGTGTCCAGCACGATCACGTCACCGGAATTGACTTCTCCGACATACCAATGCTGGTCTGTACGAGCGACAAAGGTCCAGTGTGTCCAAGACAACGTGGGAATGATGGTATAGGTACCGGGGCGGCCAATCTTTTGGCGAACCAGCTCAGTCGTGCGTTTTTGCACGTGATAACGCCAGTAGTAATAACACGCGATCAGCAGGTAAATACCGAGAAAGACTTTTCCAGGGTGAAAGCCCGAAGCCCATAACATGAATCCCAGCAGATGAGCGGAAAAAATCAGCGGATCAAAAATGAAAATGGTGTTTAGCGCGATCCACTTGTCACGAAACGGATACAAGCCCTTGGTACCATACGCATTGAACAAATCAACGAACACGTGGAGACACACGGCCAGAAAGATCCAGCCGAGGAGGTGAAACCAATTCGTTTGTGGCATGAAGAGTTGAATCAGGGCAAAAATCGCTCCTGTCCATAGAAAGACGGCAGGTACAGAGTGGGAGATACCTCGATGGTTGCGAATATAAGCTGCGCTGCCGCGAATGCGGACAAGGCCATCCAGGTCAGGAGCCTGCGAGCCGATGACAGTACCTAGCATGACAGCTTCCATCAGGCCTGGTGTCGCTGCCACGACTGGATCGAGATGGGCTAACCCCGCCAATCCAAATCCCATGGCAAAGTGTGTAGCGGTATCCATGAACCTCTCGTCTCCCTCCTTCCAGACTGTTCTTATTGCTTATTATAACGTTCCGGGGCAGGTATTTTCCTTTGAAAATGAAAAAAATTGTGTGCTTGTTCCCTTTTCACCTGGATTGTATGATGAAAAGAAGTTGCCTCGCAAGGGAGGATATGACCAGATGATGACTGTTTTTATCGAGTATAAGCTGGTTCCTGAGAAGCGTAAACAGGCACTTGCCCTGATTGCGGAGATAGAAGCTCGCATGACCGAGCAAGGGGCCAGCCAGTTTCGTTGTTTCGAAGGCTATGATCAGCCTGATCTATTCGTCGAAACCTTTGACGTGGACCATGTAGAGCAATACGAACAAATCAAGCAGGATCGCTTGTCGGATGAAGCGTTTTGCGACTGCATTGCAGGAGGAAGCAGCAAGCTGAACATTTGGGCATTTTGCCCTGTTAAGCGATAGAAAAAGGGAGAAAAGCATGCGTTATACATTACCGGAAGAGTTTCATGTTTTTGGCTTTGCGAAAGATTTACTCGATTGGTACGATGCCCAGAAAAGAGACCTGCCGTGGCGGATCAATCGCGATCCGTACCGCGTATGGGTGTCGGAAATCATGCTCCAGCAAACGCGTGTCGATACCGTAAAGCCCTACTATGCGAATTTCATGGAAAAGTTTCCGACGGTTCAGGCATTGGCCGAAGCCTCTGAGGAGGATGTGCTGAAGGCCTGGGAGGGGCTTGGCTATTATTCGCGTGTACGCAATTTGCAGGCAGCGGCTCGGGAAGTGCAGGAGCGCTATGGGGGAGTAGTCCCAAAAACACCAGAAGAGATTCGGACGTTAAAAGGGGTAGGGCCATATACCGCAGGTGCGATCCTGAGCATTGCCTACGAAAAGCCAGAACCCGCTGTGGATGGCAATGTGATGCGGGTCTATTCCAGACTTCTCTACCTGACTGACGATATCGCCAAGCCAGCGACGCGCATCAAAATCGAGCATCTGGTACGCCAGGTGATTCCTGAGGGGAGAGCCGGGGATTTTAACCAGGCTTTGATGGAGCTTGGAGCGATGGTCTGTTCCCCGCGTTCACCACAATGCCTCACGTGTCCGGTCTTTGATTACTGCATCGCACGCAGAGAAGGCGTCCAGGAAGAGCTGCCGAACAAAGGCAAGGCGAAGCCACCGCGACCGGTGCATTTACAGGTTGCCCTGATCGTGCGTGATGGAGCCGTCATGATCAACAAACGGCCAGAGCAGGGGCTTTTGGCTGGCATGTGGGAATTTCCGATGGTAGAGACCGATGTGGAAAGCGAGGCAGCCAAGAGGGAACTGGTGACCCAGCAGATGAACGAGCGCTTTGGCGTAGAGGTGGAAGTGCAGGAGAGGATCGGAGAGGTTCAGCATACTTTTTCTCATCTGCAATGGAATATGCAGGTGTGGCTCTGCGACTGGATTTCGGGAGATGAGCTCCCGCCGACAGCACGCTTTGCAGCCGTCGAGGAGCTGGATGACTACACGTTTCCGGTGGCGCATCATAAAATTAGGCCGATGTTGGACAAGAAATAGAAAGCAAAAAGGTGGAAATCATCCACCTTTTTTTGCTTTCTATTGATGATACAAGCCGTTTCCTTAGCGAATACAGTATTCAGGAAACTGCGAGTAGACCTGATGTTTCTGCTCTTCCCACTGAGCAATGGCTTTCTTTTGCTGATATCTTGCCCATTTTTGCTCAGGTGTTAGCTTCCGCCGTTCGATCGTAATCGAGAAAAAGATCATGGGAATGTACATGTTATATACGCCTCCCTTCCGTAAGAATTCGGTGCAGTCAGCTGCCATCTATCGATTTGACTCCTGTAAATCTCATCATCTGACGTCTTTGTTTGTTATTCATTTACAACCCCTCCTTAGGATTAAAAAGTATGAGTTCCTTAGATGCGTGAATTCCATTGCGCTGCTTCCAGAGCGTGTGCTTCAGCTCGTTGTTCCAGGTAGAATTCGCGTTCTTTCTTCGCGATGCGTTGTTCCACGCTTTCCTGGTTACGCTCAATCTTGATGGAGAAATACAGAAAGTTGAGTACCATACTTATCACCTCCTTCCAAAAAATAGAAACGAAAAAACCGCTGGCGAAATCTGCGGTCTTTTCATTGCACAAGGAAACGAAAAGACCACAAGCACGACGCCTGCGGTCTGTTATCTGACGAGTTAGGAATAATGAAGACACGTATTGTGTCTTAGGCTACAATTCGTCGGTCCAGGAGGCGCTGCTATATGAAGTTTGAACAACAAGCTGAAGAGCCAGATCCATATGAACATCTGCGGTGAAACGGAAGAATGTGGTCATCATTTGTTGTAGCCTCCTTTCCTTCTTTGTAGTGTGTGAATCCTACACATAGAATATGGCAATTTTTTCATGATGTAAAGGATTTTTTGCCTGTTTTAAAAAAGAAAGTTAATTCAGATAATATTCAACATCAAAAGCGGGTTACAGCCGTCCTTTTGGCCGCAACCCGCCTTTTATTCTACCAAAACATGTAGATCAAGCCGATCATCGCGAGAATGCTGAACAAGACAAGACCTACTATCGTTCCAACCTGACTGGAAGTGGATTTTGTCTTCAAGTCGATCTCCTCCTTTATCAACTAGTCGTAGATGGGGGAAGAGGAATGATCCCATCCGCCTCTGTCCCCTCCGACGGGGCCTCTGGATTCCAACTCGCGGATCACCTTTACATGAAGGGATGCTCCCTCCGCACTGAGATAGGGTGCCAGCTGGGAAAAGATGTGATGATAATACAGCAGTTCGGTAGTTTCCCAACGGTCGATTGACGTCATGGTCAACTCATCGAGTTCCCGTCCTATGTACATCCTTTTGTTCCCCCTTCACGTTCCTTTTGTAGCGAATGTGGCTTGGTGAATCATGCTTAGTATGCTCTTGAATTAGCTTTGCAATCATTTGTTACGAGAGCATCTGGTGGCAAAAGCGGGAAGAGAGTTGTATAATGATAACGGGATTTCAGAATTTAGTACCAGATACTAATAGTTGGTGTGATAGGAGGCTTTCAATTTGAGTACAGGAAAAGAAGTAGCACTCGTAACAGGTGGAACGCGCGGAATCGGAAAAGCCATTGCGCTGCAATTGGCTGATCAGGGTTATGATCTGGTGTTGAACTACCTGCGCAATCGAAGCGCGGCAAGAGAAACAGCAGCCGAGCTGGAGGCAAGGGGTGCTCGTGTGCATCTGGTGAAAGCCAATGTAGGGGATGTAGCCAAGATCAAGGAGCTGTTTGCTGAAATCGATCAGGAATTTGGTCGTTTGGACGTATTGGTCAACAATGCTGCGTCCGGTGTTCTCCGCCCGCTGATGGAGCTGGAAGAAAGTCACTGGGATTGGACCATGGAGATTAATAGCAAGGCGTTGTTGTTTTGTGCGCAAGAAGCGGCAAAACTAATGATCAAGGGCGGAAACGGCGGGAAGATCGTTTCGCTATCCAGCCTGGGATCTATTCGCGTACTGGAAAATTACACAGCTGTAGGTGTTTCCAAAGCAGCGGTAGAAGCGATCACTCGTTATCTGGCTGTCGAGCTTGCGCAGCATAATATCGTGGTGAATGCCGTATCTGGCGGTGCTGTTGATACGGATGCACTGCGTCACTTCCCGAATCGTGAAGAATTGCTGGGAAGCTCAGCAGCACGTACACCGGCTGGCCGGATCGTCGAGCCAGAGGATTTGGCGAATGCAGTCATGTTCCTGCTCTCGGACAAGGCTTGGATGGTTCGTGGTCAAACGCTGATTGTTGACGGCGGCATCTCCCTGTTGACCTAAGTACGGCTGGATATTTGGGCACGATATGGAGAGATAGGATTGCTCACAGACAAGACAAAGTTGTCCATCTGGTGTACAATAGGTGAAGAAGGCTACGAAGGAGGCAGCATATGCTGATTCGTCCGTTTCGACTCGGTGATTACTCGGCTATTACAAGTATTTGGCAGGAAACCGGTTTGGACCAATCGGAAACAGAGTCGTTAAACGATTTGGCCCAGCAACTGGCTTGGGACAGCGATTTGGTAATGGTTGCAGAACAGGATGGCAAGGTTGTCGGAGTTGTTGTAGGCACGATTGATGGAGCACGTGCCTACTTTCATCGATTGGCTGTACTTCCCACTATGCAAGGCACCGGGATTGGTCGCCAACTGGTAGAAGCAATCGAGAAGCGCTTCAAGCAAAGAGGCGTGAATCGCGTGCTGATCATGGTAAACCAGAACAATCCGGGAGTGCTTCCTTTTTACCATTCGCTTGGTTATGAAGTACAAAAATATGTTACACTTTCCAAAAAACTCTCTTCTTGAAAGGCTTGTCCCCAATCAGATAGAGAAGAGAAGAAAGGGGAGAGTCAATGTCGCCAACTCCAGGCTCCAATTTCCGCATTGAAAGTTATAAACATGACCATTCGTTGCACCGTATCTGGGACAAAACTACGCTGATCCATACCAGTGATGCAGTGGTAATTGGGGGTAACGATCGGGTCAAGGTGACAGAGGCAGACGGACGGGAGTGGCGTACTCGTGAGCCGGCCATTTGTACATTTGGTCGTGGTCAGTGGTTCAACACCATTGCGATGATCCGTGACGACGGTATTTATTACTACTGTAATCTCGGTTCGCCATTCAGCATGAAAGGTCAACTGCTTAGCTACATAGACTATGATCTGGACGTGAAAGTATATCCGGATATGACGTATTCCATCCTGGATGAAGAGGAATTCCTTTTGCACAGCAAACAGATGAATTACCCTCCATTTGTGGTGGAGCGCGTACAGTCTGCATTGCGCGAGGTAGTGGAATGGGTGCGTGCACGTCGCGGACCGTTTCAAAATGGCTTTGTTCAGCGTTGGTATGATCGTTATCAGCTGGTAAGAGATGATGAGGAATAATCCCTTTCCCGTAATCGGGGGAGGGATTTCCTTGTTCCAAAGGAGGGACTTTTGGTTGAGCAGCATCCGGCGTTATATGAGCTATGTAAAGCCATACTGGAAGCAGATCGCCGGTACGATTCTGATTGGCATCGTCAAATTTGCAATTCCTCTCTTGTTGCCGCTCTTAATCAAGTACGTGATTGATGATCTTCTACCCAGTCCTTTGCCTCAGGAAGAAAAGCTCCGACAGCTGTTCTGGCTGATGCTGGGCGCTTTCCTGCTGTTTACAGTGGTGCGCGCGCCTGTCGAGTACGTCCGTCAGTACTACGCCCAGTGGGTATCCAGTCGCATTTTATTTGATATTCGCAATCAGCTGTTTGGTCACTTGCAACGCCTCTCCATGCGCTATTACAACAATCACAAGACGGGTGAAGTGATTTCCCGCGTCATCAACGATGTCGAATCGACGAAAAGCTTTATCGAGACCGGGTTGATGAACATCTGGCTCGATCTGATCACCATCGTTCTTACTCTAGGCGTCATGTTTTACATGGATGTGGAGTTGACCATCGTTGCGATCATTGTATTTCCGCTGTACAGCATCGCAGTCAAATATTTCTACAAGCGATTGCGTCAGGTAACCAAGGATCGATCGGCAGCACTCGCCCATTTGCAGGGACATTTGCATGAGCGTGTGGGAGGCATGTCTTTGATCCGCAGCTTTGCTCTGGAAAAACATGAGAGCAAGCACTTTGCCAAGGAGAACAATCACTTCTTGCAAAAGGCGCTGGACCATACACGCTGGAATGCAAGGACGTTCGCGGTCATCAATACTGTGACAGATATTGCACCGCTGCTGGTCATTGCCTATGCCGGTTACCAGGTCGTCGGCGGGGGATTAAGTGTAGGTACGCTGGTTGCGTTTTACGTGTATCTGGATCGTCTCTATACGCCGTTGCGCCGACTGGTCAATTCATCTACAGTCTTGACACAGTCGATCGCTTCGATGGACCGAATGTTTGAGTTCCTCGATGAAGCGTATGATATAACTGACAAGCCAGATGCCAAGGAAATGCCTGTCGATCCGGAAACCAAACGGATTCGTGGTGAAGTTCGCTTTGAAAATGTGTCATTCCGTTACCGCGATGAGGGACCCGTGGTTCTGGATCGGATCAACTTGACAATTGAACCTGGGGAAACAGTAGCCATCGTTGGAATGTCAGGCGGAGGAAAATCCTCGCTGATCAGTCTGGTACCGCGTTTTTGGGATGTATCCGAGGGCAGGATCACCATCGATGGCATCGATATTCGTGACGTGAAGCAGCGCAACCTGCGCCATCATATTGGGATGGTATTGCAGGACAACATTTTGTTCAGTGAATCAGCAAAGGTAAATATTCTGATGGGCAATCCCGAGGCAGACCAGGAAGCTGTGGTTCATGCTGCACAGGCTGCCAATGCGCACGACTTTATCATGGAGCTGCCAGATGGGTATGAGACCGAACTGGGAGAGCGCGGCGTGAAGCTGTCGGGTGGGCAGAAGCAACGAATTGCCATCGCGCGCGTGTTTCTGCGTGATCCGGGCATTCTGATTTTGGATGAAGCCACATCCGCGCTGGATTTGGAATCCGAGCACATGATTCAAGAGTCCTTGTCTCGACTCACCAAGGGAAGAACGACGATCATCGTCGCTCATCGACTGTCTACAATTACCCATGCCGACAAAATCGTGGTCATGAAGGACGGCCAAATCGTAGAACAGGGAAGACATGAAGAACTCCTGGAGCTGCACGGTGTCTACCACACACTGTGGCATGTGCAGGATTTGGGAAATGCAACCGAGCCACAATAGAGGCCGTAACGGGTTGAGCTAGGAATCTGCCCGCAGCTTGAGAGAGCAGCACTTGTGAGGGGGCAGAGGATTGGAGGAGATGCCGGTGGAGACATGGCGTCGGAACTTGTACGTTTTATGTGGATGCCTCTTTTTCTGCATGCTGGCCATGAGCATGGTCATGCCGTTTTTACCACTCTTTATTCAGCAGGATTTTGGCGTCGAAGATCCCCACGAGGTCACGATGTGGGCAGGTATTATTTTCGGAGCCAATTTTTTGACAGCGGGACTGGTTTCACCGATCTGGGGAAACCTTGCTGACAAGCACGGGCGCAAGATCATGATTTTGCGCTCTGGCTACTTCATGTCCATTACCGTAGCGCTGACAGGCTTTGCAGGAAGCTTGTGGCAGCTGCTCGGCCTGCGTTTGATCAATGGATTGGTCGGCGGGATTATACCTGCCAGTACGGCGCTTGTAGCGTCATCTGTGCCGAAGGAAAAAATCGGATGGGCGCAAGGCTTGCTGCAATCGTTTATTACCGCGGGGACGATCATGGGGCCGTTGTTTGGCGGGATCATGGCGGACTATATCGGCTTTCGAATGATATTTGTGGTGACGGGCAGCTTGCTGTTCGTTTCGACGCTGGTCATCACCTTTACGGTGCATGAGAAGTTTACCCCACCTGAAAAACAGGAGCGTTCCAGTCTTCGTGAAGACTTTCAGCTCATATTTTCCTCGAAGGAACTGCCTACTCTTTTCTTTGTCACAGTCATGATTCAGTTCGCCTTGTTAAGCATTATGCCTGTGCTGCCCATTTACATCTCGCAGCTGCTGGGACACGAGGGAACCAAGGTTGCGCTGTGGGCAGGGATCGTGCAGGCGGCGATGGGCGTGGCCAATGTCTTTGCGGCTCCGCGGCTCGGGCAGCTTGGCGACAGATACGGATCGCAAAAAGTGCTGTTGGGCTCGCTGGTGGTTGCTGGCTTGCTGTTTATCCCGCAAGGATTTGTGGGAGCCGTGTGGCAGTTGATCCTGCTCCGATTCTTATTGGGCTTATCACTAGGGGGCTTGCTGCCTTCCGTCAATGCGCTTCTGCGTCGAGCGACTCCAACCCATATGGTCAGTCGGGTATATGGCTACAACAACAGCTTTGTCAGCATCGGAAGCATGCTCGGGCCGATGATTGGTGGGTTCGTCGCTGGCTATATCAGCATTAGCGGTGTGTTCTGGATGACGAGTGCCTTCTTGCTTATCAATGCCGGCTGGGTCTACTACAGCTTTTTCAGAAAGCGCTCTGTACAGGAACCAGAAGCTGGAATATAATGGTGCTACTTTGAAAAAGGAAATGAGGTGCAACTCCATTGTAAGAAGATGTCGGTTGGGAAACTGGTTTCCAATTAAAACGCAGCGATGAGCGTGTTTACGAACCGACAGGGGGTTGCAAGTCATGTGGAATCAACGTTTTCTATTCCTCTGGGCGGGTCAATCTTTGGCCAATCTGGGGGATGTTTTTTATATTGTCGCGATCATTTCGATCATCTTCACGGCGACGGACTCGATTTTTTTCACTTCACTGGTGCCGGTCGTGAACGTATCCATGCGGTCATTGGGCAGCTTGACGGCTCCTTTGCTTTTTCAACGATTTTCCTTGCAGCGCCTGCTTCTGATCTCGCAAACCTTGAAGACCGGACTGCTCGTCATCGTGGCTATTGCAGCGATTGAGCGGGAATGGCTCCTGTTCATCCTGATTGCAGCTATCGCTTATCTGGACGGGTGGGCTACTCCTGCGCGAAATGCCCTGGTTCCTCGGTTGGTCATTCGTGATAGGCTGCTTCGGGCGAACGGACTGCTTGCGGCTTCGGATCAGACCGTGTACTTTGCAGGCTGGGCAGCAGGTGGTATAGCGGTTGTCTGGCTTGGCGCTGAGGATGTGCTATGGGGAACGGTTGCTGCTTATGCGATGGCTGCATGGGCCATGCTGTTCATCGGTTCGACACAGAGGACGGAGCTTGCGGAGCAGCCGGAAAAAACAAGCCTGTTGACCGGCTGGCAATGGATTCGAAGAGAGCCCAGACTGCGGCTCATCGTCATGATGGATGTGCTGGTTGCTTTGTCTGGAGGAGTGTGGATTGCTGCGATCATTCTGCCTTTTGTCCTGAAAGTCTTGGGGCAGGGCGAGGAGTGGTGGGGGTACATCAATGCAGGCTACATGCTTGGCTCCATCGTCGGTGTAACCGCCCTTTTGGCGGCTGCACAGCGAATGCAGCAGCAGTTGTATCGCTGGATCATCGTAGGGACGATTGGCGCAAGCGTACTTACCGTATTATTTGCCAGCAGCAGCGAACCGTTGGCTGCCTTGCTGTTTTCCTTTATGCTCGGACCTGTATTTCAAATGCAGCTGATTGCCAAGCAAACCGTGTTGCAGCAAGCGGTACCGGAGTCTAGGCTGCCATACGTCCTGTCTGCCAAAGATACGATTGACTCCCTCATGTTCGGCCTGTCTGCTCTGCTCATGGGAGCTTTTGCAGAATGGCAGGGACCGCGAGCCGTCTATTATTTATCTGCTGTCATGCTGGGAGGAGCTGTGGTCATCGCCATACGGCTCTATCAGGCCCGTTCAGTAGAATCTGTGCGCGCATAAGACAGAAAGCTTCAGATTCCCTCTGGCTGATCAGTCAGGGGGATCTTTGCTCCATTCATGGACAGGAGTGAAGAATGATGAAAGTTCTGGTACTGCAAGGAAGCTCCCGCGAAAATGGCAACACCGAGCTGCTGGCCAACCTGGCCGTAGAGGGGATTCCACACACGACGATTCGGCTACGGGAAAAGAAGATCCTGCCGATTCTGGACCAAAGACATGAACCGGACGGCTTTGCAGCAGTTGCAGATGATTATGATGAAGTGATCGAAGCCGTACTTGCCCACGATACCCTCGTATTTGCCACGCCGATCTACTGGTACGGGATGTCCGGTCACATGAAAAACTTCGTGGATCGCTGGTCTCAGAGCCTACGTGACAAGCGCTATGCCTTCAAGGATGCACTTGGACAAAAGCAGGCGTATGTCATTACGACAGGCGGAGATGAGCCGCGTATCAAAGGCCTGCCCCTCATCCAGCAGTTTCAGTACATCTTTTCCTTCGTGGGAATGCCATTTGCAGGCTACATCATCGGGGAAGGAAACAAGCCGGGCGAAATTATGGAGGATGAAAAAGCCGTTGCAGATGCCGAGCGACTGCGTGATCGCTTGCTAGCTACATAGATACATGAACAGCCAAAGGGGATTGCCCATCGGCTGTACGCTCAGCTGGGGTTTGTGGATCACGGTGACCGGTTTGGAAAAGAAATGGCGGTCGTATTGGATCTTTAAGGAAAAAAGCAAGCCAGTGTGACACTCTCTCGTGTTCCCACTGGCTTTTCCCGTTTTACAGGCTGGCAGCTTTTTCTTCTTGGAGCGGGATGGGAGCTTCTCTTTTCTTTCGCACCTTTAACGATAGAAGAATCACCGCTGCAAAAACGAAGAGCAGGGCCATGAAGGCATAGTTGTAGGTATTCGTCATATCTTTCACAGCTCCCACGACGATCGGCACAATCCCGCTAATCAAATAGCCGCCGAATTGAATCATCGCCGTCCACTGACTGGCTTCTTTTGGTGTAGAAGTCTCATCTAGGGGCAGAATCATCGTCAAGGGAAACAGTCCACCGGCGCCTATTCCCATCAGTACCGCGCAAAGCACAGGTGAAGCCATTCCAGTCAGCAGTAAGACGATACCCAGCATCGAGCTCATCGCACTGAGGATCAGCCAAGGCCTTCGATTTACGTTGCGATCCAGGAAAAGGGGTATGATCAAGCTGCCTACCATCTGAATGATGGAAAAAACAGTAGCGGTCGTTGCTGCATACGAGCTGGTGTATCCCATCTCTAGGGCTTTCGGTGCCAACCAGGTAGCGAAGGAATAGTAGGTACCTGATTGAAGGCCAAACATGAGCGTCAGGCGCCATGCGTATCGATTCCCCCAAGGCAGTGTGGTTTTAGGCTGGGGAGAAAGGGCGGATTCTGTTTTCTTCTGGGCTGACTTTTTCATGATTGGAATCCAGACGAGGATGCCCATGACCGCAAATACCGACCAAACGGCTAAAGCAATATTCCATGACTGATGAAAAAGCTCCATGACAGGCACGACCAATCCAGCACTCAGGGAAGCGCCAATGCCCATTCCGGCAGAGTATACCCCGATCATGGCGGAAGAGTGTTGCGGAAAGTGTTCCTTGATAAAGCCGGAAATCAATGGACCTGCTATCGCAATTCCGATCCCTGCCAAAACGGCTGTCAGCAATAAAAGGGATGAAAATGTGGACACGAGGCGCAAAGCTGTAGATGCCCCGATCAGTAAAATGGCTAAAGCAATGGTCCGTTCGATTCCCCAACGATCGCTAAGCTTTCCCGCGACTGGTGCAAAAATTCCCATGCAAAAAACTGGGATAGAAGTGAGCAGGCTAACCGTTATGCTAGAAATATGCAAGTCGGACTGTATATCTTTCAACACCGGGGAAATGGAGGTAATCGCCGCACGCAAATTCATGGAAATCACAAACAAAGCGAAGATGCTCCACAGGATTGTGCGTTTGTTAGGTTGTACCATGATAGGCCTCTCTTCTTTTTTTATATGTGTCGCGGGTTATCTGTCTGGTATACTATAGGGAATGGAAAACACATATAATTAATCATTTTGTATAGTATAGTATACTTTTTGATGGAGGTAAATTGTGAAAGACGCAGAGCAGGAAGTAACGGGACAGGTCGGAAGCAATTTAAGAGATATTCGCAAAGCTAGAAAGCTCAGTCTCGAGGAGCTGGCCACCTTATGTGATGTGAGCAAATTGACTTTGGGAAAAATCGAAAGAGGCGAAGCCAATCCGACGCTTCAAATCTTGTGGAAAATAGCGAGAGGGTTACAGATTCCCTTGTCATCATTGCTGTCGTTTCAAGATGACATTGCGCTGTATCGATTCGCAGACAGACATTCGCTGGCGGGGCACAATCATGATTGGTTCGTGGAGCCCTTATACAAGACGAACGGGACGATGGAATGGTATCGTGCCTGTATCGAGCCTCACACTAGGCACCGTGAATTCCACCTGGAAGGATCAGAGGAAACCGTCTTTGTATTAAACGGCCAGCTGGAGCTGATGGTCGGGGCGAAGACCTATCATTTGGAGAAGTGGGACGTGATCCGCTTTCAGGGTGAGGAGCAGCATACGTATATCAACAGCACGGATGAAAAGGTGTATCTCATGCTGTCCCTTGCCTATACAAATGCGTAAACATAAAAGGAGATTCATCCAAACGCGTCTTGTTCTGGATGCTCTCCTTTTTCTTCACTTTTGGTTGCTCAAGTACCGTAAAATCGCCATCAGATCGAGGTCGCCCATGCCGTTCTCCAAAGCATGGCGGTAGCTGGCTTCAGCGGATTCAGCCAAGGGAGTCGCGACGCCGGCTTCCCGAGCCAGGCGCAAATCCTTGGTCATATGCTTCAAAGCAAAAGCGGCAGGATAGTCGTCAGCGAGGATGGACGGTGCTTTTCCGCGAATGAGTGGTGTCCCTACTGCGCTCTCCGAGATGATTTGCAGCATTTGTTCGGTGCCGATCCCGAGGGAACGAGCGAAGAGGATGGTCTCTGAAACACCCTGGACAGTTATGCCCAGTAGCAGGTTGATCGCCAGCTTGGCGGATGTGCCAGCCCCGTTCGGTCCCAGGTGAAGAGCGATTTTGCCCAGCTTGTCCAGCAATGGCTTTGCTTCCTCAAAGTCTTGCTGTTCCCCTCCTGCCATGATGACCAGCGTAGCTTCCTTGGCCGGTCCCACACTGCCGGACACCGGTGCGTCGAGGAAGCGCAAGCCGACTCGCTTCGATTGCTCGGCGATCAGGCGCGAGGTCTCGGGTGAGATTGTGCTCATATCCACCGCCAGTTTGCCCTGCACGCTGGCTGCGGAGAGGATGCCCTGAGACCCGGTATAGATCTCTTTCACGGCTGCATCATCGCTGACCATCGTAAAGAGTACGTCGCAGATTTCTACCAGGTGTGCAAGAGAATCAGTGTTTTTAGCCCCTTTTTCGAGCAATGCCACTGTTCTTTCCGGCGTTCGATTCCACACGTACAGCTCATAACCTGCTTGAAGCAGATTGCTCGCCATCGGTACTCCCATATTCCCCAAGCCGATCCAACCGATTTTCATGACGAAATGTCTCCTTTGTATGAAATTTACTAGAGCTGTTTTTTTACCATTTCTTTCAACATCGCATGCTTGGATTCTGTCATGTCAAAAAGCTCGTCGAATCCGTCGGGCAGTCTTTGGTCCAGTACGCGCAGCCCTTCTTCCGTAATCCCGCCTTTGGTGGCAACACGCTCGATCAATTGATCAAACCCGAGCTGCTCGGCTTGCAGCAGCTTCGCTGTCCCTAACATCGTTTCTACAAGCATCTCGCGGGCCGAATCAATCGAAAGTCCAGGTGTTTTGCGGACGGCAGCCTGAGCGAAGGACTCCATGATTCCGGCGAGCAGTCCTGGTGCGCTGCTGGTCAGAATCGTCGCGGTCTCGATCTCTTGCTCTCCGATACCCTCTGCCACGCCGATCGACGATAAAAGGGCGACCAGCTGCTGTTTTTGTGCACTTGAAAGCCGGCTGCTGCAGGTATAGAGAGAGACACCGCGCAATTCCTGTGACGTCACCGTCGGAATAACCTTGCTCACAGCTCCTGTATGTACAGCTTCGAGGTCTTCTATACGGACACCGGCAGCCACAGAGACGACATGTACGGGTTCAGGAATAGTCAGCTCCCGGAGTAGCGGGAGAATATCCAGAGGCTTAGTGCAGACAAAGAGAAGCTCTGAGCGTTCACAGACCTCTTGGGCAGAGGAGGCAATCTCCAGGCTGTATGGTTTTTGCAGTTTCTCCGCTTTTTCACGGGATCGATTATAGATGATCAGATCTTTCGGCAGGACGGCTCCGCTTTTGCAAAAAGCGTTGACCAGCATTTGTCCCATACTGCCTAATCCGATTATTCCGATTTTCATTGGTACACCCCCTGTCCTATTGTAGCGCAGCCCATGAAAAAAAGGTACAGTCCCCCATGAAAAGGAGGGCTGTACCTTGCGTTTTAAACGAAGCCAATTATTCGTCCGAGCTGCGGAAGATCATGATGTACTTGATCAGCTCCAGAACGGAGATCAGGGCAGCCGCTACGTAAGTGAGTGCTGCGGCACCGAGAACTTTGTTGGCTCCGCCTTCCTCTGTATTGCGGATGAAGCCCATTTTGACCATCTGCTGCTTCGCACGGCTGCTGGCGTTGAACTCGACTGGCAGGGTCACCAGCTGGAAAGCGACCGCACCGGAGAAGAAGATGATCCCCAGGAGCAGAAGTCCTGACATTTGGAACAGCAATCCTCCCAGCAAGAGGAATGGCGCAGAACCGGAAACCAGGTTGACGACCGGGAACATGCGGTGACGAGCGACCAGCATCGGATAGGAAACCTTGTGCTGAATCGCGTGGCCAACCTCGTGACAAGCGACGGAAAGCGCTGCAATCGAGTTGCCGAAGTAAACGGGATCAGACAGGCGCACGACGCGGGAAGTTGGATCGTAGTGGTCTGTCAGCGTACCAGGGATGTGCTCGACCGGAACATTGGTCAATCCATTTGCATCCAGCATGCGGCGAGCGGCTTCGACTCCGGTCATGCCAGAGGAAGCTGGAACTTCCGCAAACTTTTTAAAGGTCCCTTTGACACGGAATTGCGCCCAGATTGAAAGACCAAAGGCGATGAGAATCAGAAAGTCCATCGGGTGAAAAAACACGCAAAATCACTCCTTCATGTATGTTTAGCTTCATGTTTGCTTTTTTTATTATCATGCAATGCGTGTACGTATTATGTTTACGAAATAACCAGCTGTCAGTTTCATTTATTATTGTACAATCCCTGACTAACTTTGACAATATAAACGAAGGCTTATATTGAAGAAAAAATGCGCGCTTCCCGACTGGGGGAAGCGCGCATGTGCGAAACAAGTTGTTCACGTTGATTACTCGGTGGAAACAGACGGGTCAGCCTGCTCCTTCTTCGGTGTGATCATGACAAAGTGAGAAGCAGCGTCATCGATCCATTGCTGGACACGGCTGGCTGTTTCGTATTGCTCGGTGGCGAGCAGCTCTTCCTTGTAGGCGCCGAGCAATTCAGCCACATCGTTCTTGCCCTGTTCATCCAGCTTGTAGAGGAATACCTTGGCACCTTTTGCGATCCGGCGTTCCAGTGCGGCCTGATCAAAGCCCATTTCCGGATTGAGCTTGGCGTAGACGACCCCTCCGGTCATCCCTGCACAAATCCAAGGACCTGGATCGCCCAGTACCACTGCACGGCCATTGGTCATGTATTCAAAGGCAAAGCCCTTCAGGTTGGCGCGAGCGCCGATGCCGCCGAGCTGGTCGTTGATCGGCTCTTTGATTTCGCCGCCAAAGACCACGTCTGCTCCGGAAAGGCGGATACAGGCACGGGAATCCGCATTGCCCTGCACGATGAACAAGCCTTTTTGTGCACCGTAGCAGAAGCTTTTGCCGACAGAGCCATTGACGTACTCGCCTTGTAATCCTTTTGCCTTCAAGATGGAGACGCGACCGCCAAAGCTGGTTTTGCCGACGCCATCCTGTGCGCCGCCTTGTACTCGGATGTTGACTCCAGCTACGTTGTAGGCAGCCAGACCGTTGCCAGGCACGCTGCCAGCCACGAAGTCGAGCGATACTTCAGGCAGGGAGCTGTAGCTGCCATCCAGATGGTTTTCCACGCGAGCACCTGCCCAGCGGCTGCCGAGCACACGCTCTCCGGAGAGGATGCTGGTGAACGTCTCCTTGATCGGACGGTCAGCGCTGAAGTAACGGGAATCGCTCGCGACAGCTACCGAGCCTGCGGCTACCAGCACACGCTCTTCTGCCTCTTCGACTGCTGCCGATGCAGCTGCTGCTTTGTAGAGCGGATGCACAGCGAGGAGGGCAGTCAAATCGATTTTTTCCTGCAAGCGAGTTTGTACCAGCAGATCAGAGCGTCCGACCAGGTCCTGGGTACGGCTAAAGCCCAGCTCTGCCGTGATGCGACGTACTTCATCGCCGAACGCGGTAAAGAATGTTTTCAGACCGGATACAGCCAGATCGGTCTGACGAGGCACGAAGCGGCGCAAGCCTTTTTCATGCGCTTCCTCCATCGAGTCGATCTGTGTCGCAATCCCGACGTGGCACGTATCCAGGTGGCAGCCACGGCAAGTTGTACAACCGACTGCGATCATTGCCAGGGTAGCGAAACCGATTCGGTTGGCGCCCAGGAGCATCAGCTTCACGACGTCTGCAGCGCTCTTCACGCCGCCGTCTGCCCACAGCTCGACCTTGTCGCGCAGGCCAGCTTCCAGCAGGGCGTTGTGAGCAGCCTTGACGCCGATCTCAGCTGGCAAGCCTACGTGCTGCAGAGCATGCACACGAGCTGCACCTGTCCCGCCATCAAAGCCGGAGAGCGTGATGAAGTCAGCTCCAGCCTTGGCTACACCGACTGCAATCGTTCCGATATTGGGAACAATCGGCACTTTGACGCAGATTTTTGCTTTATCATTGGCGGTTTTCAATTCGGTGATCATCTGAGCCAGATCTTCAATCGAGTAGATGTCGTGGTTGTTGGATGGCGAGATCAGGTCAGAGCCGACAGTTGCATTACGCGCCGCGGCAATTTTAGGAGTCACCTTGGAGCCTGGCAGGTGTCCGCCTTCGCCTGGTTTTGCCCCTTGGCCGATCTTGATTTCCAGAATGTAGGCTGCGTTGGCCAGCTCTACGTTGATTCCAAAGCGACCGGATGCGACCTGGATACCGCGTGTATGGCGATAGCGGCCCAGCATATCCTTGATCTCCCCGCCTTCCCCGTTCATGCAGATCATGTTGAGCTGATCGGCTGCTTCAGGATATGCGCGAAATGCGGTCTCGTTTTGCGAACCGAAGGACATGGACGAAATCAGGAATGGCAGGGAATGATCACCAACACTGATGTCTACGGTCTCTGGAGCCACTTTCTTCTCGGCCTGATCAAAGGCAAAATCGGCCACATGGCGAATCGCGATCGGATTCTCCCGTTCGTTTTCATCCAGTTTCAAAGCGTAATCGGAGTAAGGAATATCGCCTGCTGCCATCTGCCCGATCGCTTTCCAGAGACGCGGGAAGATGTGGAAGGTCTTGGACTCACGTGCAGCCTCGTTGGAATAATCCGCATGGCGCTTCAAGCTGTCTGCCTGCAGCTCATCAAAGGATAGACCAGCCTGTTCGGAGCCGCAGAAGTTGACGATGCCAAGCGCCTCGGCCACATTTTGGCGAAGACCGATGGACGAGAACAGCTTGCCGTAGCCGCGCAGTTCGTGAATACCGATGGTGGAGGTGACCTTCTCCAGTCCTTTGTTCAACGCGCTGTACAGATTGCCAGCGGAGGCTGCTGCGTCCTTGGCAAAGGCAGTCGCAAACATCAGATATGGCGAGATGGCATCTGCGCCAGAGCCGATGGAGAGTGCCAGATCGTGCAAGGAACGGATCGCGCCAGAGCGCAGGATGATGCTCGCTTTGCGGCGCAAGCTGATGCCTTGTTCGTCGAAGGCTGCTTTCAAGCCCTGGTCCACAGCGGTGACAGCGAGCAAAGGATCAAACCAGTATTTTTCCTGCTGATGCGTTTCAGTATCGTCCAGAATGAGCAGAATAGCGCCGTTTTTCACTGCTTTCAGAGCGGATTCCTGCAAGTGTGCAAGTCCAGCCTGGAGGCCGTCCTGTTCAGTAAAATGCGTCGACAGGATCGCGATGCTATGCGGTGTATTGTTGAAGTAGTGGATCACCTGCTCAAGCGAATGTGTGCCCTGTTTTTTCGCTTCATCCTGCAGGGATTTGCCCTCCATGAGTATCGGAGAAGGAAGCTCCATGCGCGGATAGCTGCCTTCTTTGCCTGCGAGCGGCACGCGGGAGCCAAGCACCACGCGGGTGGAGAAATGCTCCATTTCACGATCTCGGTCAATCGCAGGGTTGGTTACGACCGCAACGCTTTCTTTCACGTAGTCAGCCAGATTTTGCCGCTCTTTGGAGAGAGCACCAAGCGGTCCGTCGTGCCCCAGGGAACGAATCGGTTCAGCGCCGTTGGAAGCCATCTGCTCCACCAGCTGCACCTGCTCGCGATCCCAGCCGAATGCGCTGTAGATAGGAGCAGTAGGAGCTGTCGCATCCGGTTCAGCTGACAAGGTTTCCAACTGATAGGCGTAATGTAGATGCTGGCTAGAGCCTTCCGGTTTGATTTTTTGCGAAAAACGCTCAAAAATGGCTTGCTGGAGCTGATGATGTGCGATGATTTCGACATCTTTGTCCTTGTGCAGCACGACACCCACTTTTTCTCCTGGTGCCAGTGATTTTGGCTCGCTTGCCATATCTTGCGCGAGGATGACGCCCTGTTCAGACGAGAAGTATAGGGAAGTCGCACTTTCTACCATCCAGAGCGGTCGCAGGCCGAGCGCATCGACACTGAAGACACATTCATTGGCATAGCGAGAGACGATACCGGCAGGTCCTTGGGCAAAATGCCCCCATGCCTGACGCAAGTAAACGTACAGATCCTGCAGATGGGCAGGGAGGTTTTTCATTTCATGATGAATCGGCGGGAAAACCACTTCCATCGCCTCGAAAAGACTCAAACCGTAGCGGTGAATGAACGTTTCGATGGTGCGGTTGACGTTTTGCGAGTCGCTGCCGCCATTTACCAGAGGCACTCCAAGCATGTGGGCTTCTTCTTCCAGCTTGCTGATCGTATTGATCTCACCATTGTGGCCGAGCAAAGAAAACGGCTGAACGCGGAAGAAATTGGACAGCGTATTGGTGGAGTAACGGTTGTGACCAATCGTTACAGAAGAGAGGAAGCGCTCATCTGCCAAGTCATGGAAGTAAAGAGGCAAAATATTGGCGGCCCCCATCACCTTGTAAGCACTGGTGACCGGGCTGAGTGACGCGACGTGTACATGGTGTGCCGCTTCGATCGCGGCATGAATGTCAAACAGGCGACTGGCATAAGCAGCATCAGTCAAGCCTTCTGGAGCGAGAATAGCCAGCTGCCAGAAGATCGGCTCATCGCGCTTGCCGTTTTTGCCAAGTACCTGGGAATTTACGGAATTTTCACGCTCCAAGAGAATGGTGAGTCCGTCATCGGTAAACAGGGTGCGAATCTGTTGCTGAACGTCCTTGGCATCGTGTCCGGTACGTGGCACGAACAAGTGGGCTACGGCAAAGCGGGAGTCAGAGGAAAGACTGCCGTCCAGGCCAGCTTCTGCCAAATAGCTGGACCACAGGGCGCGCGGAATATCTGTCAAGACCCCACAACCGTCCCCTTCGCCGTCAATAAAGCCAGAGCGATGCTCCATTTGGATCAAAGAGCGGATGGTCTCCTCGAGATTTTTGCGAGTAGGTGTTCCTGATTTTTCGACGATGCAGATGATCCCACAGCTGTCGTGTTCGATATGGTGGTAATTTTGAAAGCTTTCGATGGTTTCTTTTTTGTCTCTGTTTAGCATGATTTCCGGTCAGTCTAGGCTGACCACCCACCTCCTTTAAACAATTCTGAAACTTCTAAAAATAATGTAGGAATTTAGAATAACACGAACAGGGAATCAGCACAATAAAGGTGAAAAGCATTTCTGAGAATGTAAGCGTTTTAATTCTAATAAAATTTTGTTTATTGATAAGAACTCACATTTTTTATGATAAAAAGACGGACGTATACCACCATTTACCAATGGCAGATACGTCCGTTTTTGGGGTCTAGCGATCGTGATTTTGTGTTTTGTGATGTTCGGTTTTTCGTGGATTCTGGAAACCAACGACCTCCAACATTTTCGAACTCATTTTAGAGTCCAGGGTTTTCTCAGGTGCTTTCGGGTAAATATTTCCGCCTTTAGACATAAAGATCCCCCTTTGCTGGATACGAACATGGATAGTATGCCCGTGTCATCCAGCACAGGGAGACGTAATCTTTTCCAATTGACCTACAGCGCGGCAAAGCAGCGATCCACAGCCGCGATGGTCTTCACAATATCTTGCTCCGTGTGGGCTGTGGTGATGAACCAAGCCTCATACTTGGACGGAGCGATGCAAATGCCCTCTTCCAAAAGCAGGCGGAAGAATCGGGCGAATACCTCACTGTCTGCCTTTTGAGCGGTATCGTAATCGTACACGGGCTCATCTATAAAGTAGACGGCCATCGCGCCTTTGACACGGTTGAGCTGAATCTTCACGCCGTGCTTTTGTGCAGCTTCGCGAATACCTGCTGCAAGCATCTCGCCCAGGCGCTCAAATTCCTCATAAACACCAGGCTGTGACAGGACCTCCAGGCAGGCGATTCCGGCACGAATGGAGGCTGGGTTGCCAGCCATCGTTCCGGCTTGGTAGGCGGGCCCGAGTGGTGCTACCTGCTCCATGATTTCTCTGCGTCCACCGTAGGCACCGATTGGCAATCCGCCACCGATGATCTTGCCCAGAGCTGTCAAATCCGGTTCCACGCCCAGCAGATTTTGTGCACCACCATAGCAGAAGCGGAATGCGGTGATGACTTCATCGTAGACGACCAAAGCGCCTGCAGCATGCGTCAAGCGGTTGACCTCTTCGAGAAAGCCAGGCTCTGGCTCCACGATTCCGAAGTTGCCGACGATCGGTTCGACGAGAACGCAAGCTGTTTCGCTGCCCCATTTTTCGATCGCATCCGCGAAGGCTTGCTTGTCATTGAACGGAACAGTGATGACTTCGTTGGCGATGCTTTGCGGGATGCCAGCGCTATCTGGAATGCCCAGGGTGGATGGCCCTGAACCAGCAGCCACCAGCACCAGATCCGAGTGTCCATGGTAGCAGCCGGCGAATTTGATGACCTTGATCCGATTGGTGTACGCCCGAGCGACACGGATGCACGTCATGACGGCTTCCGTACCGGAGTTGTTAAAGCGGATTCGCTCCATCGAAGGGATGGCCTTGCGAATCATGTTTGCAAAGGTAATTTCCCATGGCGTAGGTGTACCGTAGAGAGTTCCATTCGCTGCTGCCTCCGTAATCGCCTTGGTCACATGCGGGTGAGCATGTCCCGTGATGATCGGACCATACGCGGCCAGGTAGTCTATGTATTGATTTCCGTCTACGTCCCAGAAGTAAGCACCCTGTGCGCGTTCCATCGAGACAGGTGCGCCCCCGCCCACAGCCTTGAAGGAGCGGGATGGGCTGTTGACACCCCCGAGAATGACATCCATCGCTTGTTCGTGAAGTTGTGCAGATCGTTCACGATTTTTCATCGTTTTCCCTCTTTTCTGTTCCCAAAAGTCAATCCCTATCTTACCACAAGGGGAAGAAGCGTGGATATGAACGCTGGCATCTGGTTGATGAATGCGTATGTGATCAACCAGGAACAGCGTGTGTTTGCGGTAATCGACGGGGTCTCTTCGCTGAGTACGGGCGTGCAGGAGTCAGAAGCAGCACGAACCTCCGGAGCACGTGCTGCCGAGCTGGTGAAACGCAAATTGGAAGCCGTGGATGGCAAAGAGTTGCTGACAGCCTGTCTAGTGGAAGCCAATGATGCGCTGCGTGAGGAAATGCTTTTGGCTGAAGTGGATCTGCAGAAAAAAGAATACCTTTGGGGAGCAGCTGCCGCTGTCGTTCGCGTGCAGGATGAGCATATTGATTACGCCCAGACAGGTGATTGCATGATTTTTGCCGTGTATGCAGACGATGCTGTGCGCCCGCTCACCTACCCGCAAGTCCATCATCTGGAGAGAATCGCGTTCGCCAAGTGGGAAGAAGGGATCAGCCAGGGACTCTCGACGCGAGAAGCGTTGATTGCGAGCTGCAGGAGCATTTTGGCAGAAAATCGCTATCAGGCGAATATTCAGGGAGGGTACGGCGTGATCAACGGCGATTCAGCCTGTAGCCAGTATATAGAGTATGGAAAAATCAATCGTACCGATCTGAAAGCGATGGTGTTATTGACAGACGGCTTGTTCATGCCTCGTGCATACATTATACAGATGAGCTTATGGCATTGGAAAACAGTGATCCCGAATGTATGAAATACGTGCGATTCAAAAAGTCGGATGACAAAACAGGCATCTACATCCAACTGGCATAATGCAGTTTCCAGCACATTGCTTTTTGCACAAATGGATGGCCTCATATACACTTACAAATGGAATTCAACGAAGAGCAAAAAGGACGGTTTTCCATGATTGAAGTTAAACATTTGCAAAAGGAATTTCGCATCCATCAGGCCAGAGCCGGTCTTGGTGGTGCTTTTCGTGACCTGTTCAGTCGCGAATACAAAGTAGTGAAGGCAGTCGATGACCTCTCCTTTCACGTTGAGGAAGGCGAGATGTTCGCCCTGATCGGGGAAAATGGGGCAGGTAAATCGACGACGATCAAGATGCTTACCGGAATTCTGACACCGAGTGAGGGAGATATCCGCATTAACGGATTCGTGCCTTTCAAACAACGTGAGGAATATGTTCGCTCGATCGGAGTCGTCTTTGGTCAACGTTCGCAGCTGTGGTGGGACTTGTCCCCGATGGAATCATTTCGGCTGCTGAAGAGTGTCTACAAGGTGGATGAAGTCGAGGGGGAGAAGTGGCTGCAGCGGTTGATCGAAGAGCTGGACATCACCTCCTTCGTCAGTCAGCCGGTACGCAAGCTGAGTCTGGGGCAGCGGATGCGCTGTGAGATTGCGGCGTCCCTGATCCATAAGCCGAGACTCTTGTTCCTCGATGAACCGACGGTGGGTCTGGATGTTCTGGTGAAGCAAAAAATTCGGGAGTTCTTGCTCAATCTCAACGAGACCGAGAACACGACGATCCTCTTGACCACGCACGACGTGACAGATATTGAGGCATTGTGCAAGCGCGTGCTCGTCATGGACAAAGGAAAGCTGATCTTCGATGGTCTGTTGACGGATCTGAAAGAAAGATGGGGCAATGGCACGGAGATTTCGTTCCAGATGAAAAAGCGCACGCAAGCAGGTGAGCTGCGTCAGGCATTGGGCGAGCTTCCCTGTGAGATCGATCAGATCAATGACTATGCGCTGCGTGTGAAGGTGGCACGGAGCGAGGAAATGCTGCCCTTTGTTCTCTCCACGGTCATGTCCACGTTTGAAGTAAGCGATGTGAAAATTTTGGAGGCAAGCACCGAGGATATCGTACGCAATATCTACTCGACGGACAGCGAGGTAGCCAGCCATGCGTAAGTTGTACATGGAACTGATCCGCATGCGGTTTCTGACCATGCTGGCTTATCGGGTCAACTACTACAGCGGCATTATCATCTACGGGATCAATATCGGGGCGTATTTCTTTTTATGGTCGGCGATTTACGGCGGACAGCAGCAGCTGGGTGGGCTGACGGTCGAGCAGATGACCTCGTACGTGGCTATCGCCTGGATGTCGCGCGCTTTTTACTTCAACAACATCGACATGGAAATCGCGCAGGACGTGCGGGAGGGCAAGGTAGCGATCGAGATGATTCGCCCCTACAACTACCTCTCCGTCAAAACGGCGCAGGCTTTTGGGGAAGGGATCTTCCGCTTTCTCTTTTTCGCAGGGCCGGGTATTTTCTTGATCAGTCTCGTCATCCCGTTTCGTTTTCCTGCCAGCGGAGAGGACTGGGGACTGTACCTGATCAGTCTCATGTTTGCCTTCCTGATTAATACCCAGATCAATCTGGTGACGGGCTTGCTCACCTTCTTCCTGTTACGCAATGACGGCATGATGCGGGCGAAGCGTGTGGTTGTCGATCTGTTGTCCGGTCTGGTGCTGCCGATCAGCTTTTTCCCGGGCTGGGCGCAGACCGCGATGGGCTTTTTGCCCTTTCAGGCGGTCAACTACTACCCCAGCTTGATTTTTACCGGAGCTATTTCCACGGGACGCGCTTGGGAGCTCATCGGGCTGCAGGTCGCGTGGGTACTGATTATTATGATTCCGATCTTGTTTCTGTGGAGAAAGGCTAGGCACAGACTGGTCGTGCAGGGAGGGTAGAACATGCAAAGCATACAAAACGCCAAACACATCTTCCAGATCTTTGCTGACTACCTGAGTCAGTACTTCAAGACCAGGTTGGCCTACCGGGCTGACTTTCTCGGTGATCTGATCTCCAATCTCGTCTCCGAGCTGATCAATCTGGTCTTCATTGTAGTCGTCTTTACGCATGTGCCGCTGATGAAGGACTGGACGCGCGATGAGATCATTTTCATCTACGGCTTTTTCCTGGTTCCGTACGCACTGTTCTCGATGTTTTTCGGCTTTTGGGACTTTAATGAACGATACATCATTCGCGGAGAAATGGATCGTATCCTGACTCGGCCGATACACAATCTGGCACAGGTTTGCCTGGAGTCCATTGCGCCTGATCGCATCTTTGGCGTAATCTCCGGGTTGATCATCATGGGCTATGCCGCGATCCAGCTGGATTTGTCGTTTACCTGGTACGATCCGTTTCTGTTCGTTGGTTTGGCGATCAGCGGCGCTCTCATTTACGGGGGAGTGTATACGGCGATTTCGGCGATCAGCTTTTTCTCCGACTCACGCACTGGGATTACACCGATGATTTACAACATTCAGCAGTACGGCCGCTATCCCGTTGATGTCTACAACAAAGTAATTCGTTTTGTCTTGACCTACATTTTGCCGTTTGCCTTCGTGGGGGTCTATCCTGCCGCATACTTTTTGCGCAAGGAGACCTGGTATACCTACGCGGCGATGACACCTGTCATGGGCGTGATCTTTTTCACGATTGGCGTGGTGGTGTGGAACTGGGGAGTCAGCAAGTATCGAGGAGCGGGATCTTAATCCCGCTCTTTTTGGTAGGAAAAACACATAGCGAGGTATATACTGGTATAAAAAAAGCCTCCGAAGATGAGGCCCATGATGCCCATACGAGATACGATGACGCGGTGTGGCCATCGAAAAAGGAGAGGGAGATCGGTCATGAAATCGTACGTAGATCAACCTGATGGAGTGTTTCCGGCCGTATGTTCACTGGACTGCCCGGATCAATGCGGACTACTCCTGCACAAGAAGGATGGAAAGGTCGTCAAGGTAGAAGGAGACCCGGATCATCCGGTGACACAAGGAAATATTTGCAACAAAGTGCGCAATATGACGGAACGAATCTATGACCCGAAAAGGCTTAAGCAGCCTCTCAAGCGCACAGGACCCAAAGGCAGCGGCCAGTTTGAGCCGATCAGCTGGGGAGAAGCGATTGCGACGATCACCTCCAAGTGGAAGGCACTGATTTCCGATTTCGGGCCTGAAAGTATACTGCCGTACAGCTTCTATGGAAATATGGGCAGATTGAATGCCGAGTCCATGGACCTGCGTTTTTTCCATCGGCTAGGCGCCAGTCGCTTGGAGCGTACGATTTGCAATTCAGCTGGTGGGGTAGGCTACAGCTATACGATGGGGAATGCCTTCGGGACGGATCCAGAAGATACAGTGCATGCAAAGCTGTTCATCATGTGGGGAATCAACACGATCAGCACGAATATGCATCAGGTGGTTTTGGCGGAAAAGGCACGCAAGAATGGTGCAAAAATCGTGGTCATTGACGTACACAAAAATCGGACAGGGCAGTGGGCGGACTGGTTTATTCCGATTCTACCCGGGACTGACAGCGCTTTGGCTCTCGGCATGATGCACGTTTTATTTGCAGAGAACATGGTGGACCTGGGCTTTCTAGACAAGCACACGGTAGGTCACGAGGAATTGCGAGAGCATGTTCGTGCTTACGATCCAGTTACCGTTTCCGCGATTACAGGGGTTCCTGTCGACGATATTTACAAGCTGGCAAGACTCTACGGGGAGACGTCGCCAGCATTCATCCGCATCGGCAATGGCTTGCAGCATCACGATAATGGTGGCATGTGTGTTCGGACGATTGCCTGTCTCCCTGCGCTCACGGGCCAATGGCTGGTCAAAGGCGGCGGAGCAATCAAGGGAAACAAAGGATTTCTGGAGCACAACAAGACCGCTATGCAGCGACCGGATGTACTGCTGAACAAACAGACACGCAGCATCAACATGAATTTGCTCGGCCAAGCGCTATTGGAGCTGGATCCCCCGGTACGCTCCCTGTACGTCTACAGCTGCAACCCGGCGCTCGTAGCACCTGAGGGCAATAAAGTGAGGCAGGGGCTGGAACGTGAGGATTTGTTCACGGTCGTGCATGATCTATTTCTGACGGAAACCGCACGGTATGCAGACATCGTATTGCCAGCGACCTCATCCTATGAAAATACGGATTTTTACACGTCGTACTGGCATCACTACATTCAGCTTCAACAGCCGGTTATTGCTCCGTACGGGGAGAGTAAGTCAAACGTGGAAGTATTTCGCTTGCTCGCCAAAGGAATGGGCTTTGAGGATGCTATGTTCGACGATACAGAGGAAGACATGATCCGGCAGGCGCTCGACGTACCGCAAAATCCTTATTTGCACGGAATTGACCTTGAAGTGCTGAGCGAGAAGAAATTCGCGAAGGCACGGGTAGAGCGCGGCTTTATCGAAAATTTGCCGACACCGAGCGGTCGAATCGAGCTGTATTCGAGCCGGATGGAAGCAGCAGGCTATCCGCCGCTGCCGACGTATATTCCATTGCCAGAAGATAACGACTATCCATACCTGTTTGTTCCAGGGCCGAACCACAACTTCCTCAATTCCACGTTTTCCAATAACGAAAAGCATGTCCGCATGGAGAAGATTCCGCGCCTGTACATGAACCAGGAGGATGCACAGTCTGCTGGTATCCATGACGGGGATCTGGTGCGAGTCTGGAACGATCGTGGGGAGTGCGAGCTTACGGTCTCTGTCGGGGAAAGTGTACTGCCGGGTGTCGTGGTCAGCCAAGGCTTGTGGGCGGACGTGCCGGGAGGAAAGCACTTCGTCAACGCGCTCACGCCGGGGCGTGTCGCAGATATGGGAGGCGGGGCGACCTTCTTCTCAGGACGCGTGGCTGTAGCGAAGTGGGATTAATTCCATGCACTTTGATCGGAAATAGGTAACATTCAGCTATTGTCAAATGAAAAACAATCGCTATATAATAAACCTTGTAAAACAACTACACATTCCTTCGGGGCAGGGTGAAATTCCCGACCGGCGGTAATCGTGCCTTGTGCATGTTAAGCCCGCGAGCCTCCCGAGCTGTCAAAAGCGACGGAGTGCAGGATCTGGTGTGATTCCAGAGCCGACAGTACAGTCTGGATGGGAGAAGGATGACGACAGTACGGTATGACACGTGCTTGTTTGCCTGTGCAAACGGGAGAAGCAACAGGGGGAGCTTCGTCTTGGATAGCCCTCTTGGTTTCTTGTACCCTTTTTTGTACATGCTTTGTCAGACGCCTGCAAAACCGCCCTGGGGACTTTTGTTCCTCAGGGCTTTTTCGTTCGTTTGCTTGGTGATCAAGGCGTGAAGTACGGCAGCTGTTGCCATTCCTCAAGAAGGAGTAGGAAAAATGAGGAGATGGTACACATGAAAGAAACAGCGATGCACTCATCGCGAACGTCAACCCAACGGCTGGTGACAATCCCCATGCTGGCTGCAGTTGCGTTCATTCTGCAATACCTGGAGTTTCCGATTCCGCTGATGCCTTCGTTTTTGAAGCTGGATTTCAGCACCTTGCCAGCTCTGATCGGCGGGCTGATGTACGGTCCGGTCGCGGGAATTATTATTGAGGTTATGAAAAACACACTGCACATGCTGTTTAAAAATACAGACGGTCTGATCATTGGTGAAATCGCCAATGTGCTGGCTGGATCGATTTTCGTTGTGTCAGCTGTGCTGATGCAGCGAATCGGAAAAGGGAAGCAAGGCTTCCTCACCGGTCTGGCACTCGGAGCTTTGCTGATGACAGTCGTGATGGCATTCATGAACGCCTGGTTCCTGCTGCCTGCCTATGCAGCACTCTATCAAATGCCGATGGAGCAGCTGCTCGCCAGCTTTGGAGCTGACAGTGTCTGGTCGCTGATCCTGTACGGTATCGTTCCGTTCAATATCTTTAAGGGAGCCATGCTTGCGTTGGTCGCTTATCCGGTGTACGTCAAGCTGGCGCTGCGCTTGCAAGTGAGAACCATTAATTGACAACGCGTCATCAGCTTGCTAAGATGTTTACTTAAATACACTGATTGAAAAGGCAATGAAAGGACTCGCAGCTATTCGCCATGTCCCAGAGAGTCGGCCCACGTCTGGAAGGCTGATACACAGGCATACCTGCACCCCATCCTGAAGCCGCTGGTGAAGAACTGTGCCGGATACCCGCCGTTATCGGGTTCGTTGAGTGAGCGAGGGGCTTATGGCCAATCGTTAATCAGGGTGGTACCGCGGAAGTTAATCCTCCGTCCCTTTTGGGATGGGGGATTTTTGCTTTTTATTCTGAAAAGGAGTGACATGGAATGAAGCAGGAAAAAGCGTTTGTGAAGGAAATTACGCCGCAGTCCGAGGATTTTTCCAGATGGTATATTGATGCGATCAAAAAAGCGGAGCTGATGGACTACACACCGGTTCGCGGCTGTATCGTGTTCAAGCCTGATGGATTTGAGCTGTGGGAGCGAATTCAGGCGGCGATGGATAAACGATTTAAAGAGACGGGCCATCGCAACGCCTATTTCCCGATGCTGATCCCCGAGTCTTTTTTCCAAAAAGAGAAGGAGCATATCGAAGGCTTCAATCCAGAGCTGCCTTGGGTGACAGAGGCGGGTGGAGAGCCGCTGGAAGAAAAGCTGGCGCTGCGTCCGACTTCGGAAACCATTATCGGGCACATGTACAGCCAGTGGATACAGAGCTATCGCGATCTGCCAGTGCTGATCAACCAGTGGGCCAACGTGTTTCGCTGGGAAAAGCGGACGATGCCATTCCTGCGCACCTCCGAGTTCCTCTGGCAGGAGGGACACACCGCTCACGCCACGGAGGAGGAAGCGCGGGAAGAAACCATGCAGATGCTGGAGATTTATCGCGAGGTTGTGGAGCAGGAGCTGGCGATCCCGGTCTGGAAGGGGCAAAAAACACCGAGCGAGCGATTCGCAGGTGCTGTCGATACGTATTCCATCGAGGCGATGATGAAGGACGGCAAGGCTGTGCAGGCGGGAACCTCGCACTATTTGGGGGAAAACTTCGCACGAGGCTTCGAGATCAAGTTCCTCGATCGCGACAATCAATTCAAGTACGTGCACACGACGTCCTGGGGCAGTTCTACCCGTCTGATCGGGGCGATGATCATGGTGCATGGAGACGACAGAGGACTGGCCTTCCCGCCGCGCATGGCGCCGACTCAGGTAGTGATGATCCCAGTAGGTCCGATGAAGCTGCGTGAACAGGTGATGACGGCCTTTGATCCGCTCTTTGATACATTGAAAGCAGCGGGAATCCGTGTGCGAGCTGACCTGCGCGAAGAAACGCCAGGCTGGAAATTCAATGAGTGGGAGATGCGTGGCGTGCCGATTCGACTGGAGATTGGTCCACGCGATGTGGAGAACGGACAGGTGATTTTAGCACGGCGTGATACGGGAGAAAAGGTAACGGTGCCGCTTGAGGGTGCTGCAGAAGCCGTGACCAAGCTGCTGGCGGAGATTCAGCAGAACATGTATGAGAAGGCCGTCGCCTTCCGCGATGAGCACTCCCACCTGGAGATCGAAACGCTGGAGCAGCTGCACGCCCATATCGCCAATTGTGAGAGCGAAAACAAGCCGAGCGGATGGGTACTGGCAGGCTGGTGCGGTGAGGATGCTTGCGAGGCGAAGGTGAAGGAAGAGACGAAGTTTACCTCCCGCAATATTCCGTTTGAGCCGCCTGTGGAGAAGAAAACGTGCATCACGTGCGGTACGGACGCGAAGCATACGGCTTGGTTTGGAAGGGCTTATTGATCGAAAAACGAGCAAGACCACCTGTTCATGCATGGATGAGGTGGTCTTTTTGCAGCTATCAGGAGCTTTGCTTGGATTTCCAAGGCTTTTGCTGATGATCGACAGGTGTCCAGAGCTTGTTTTCGCTGTCCCATTTCAGGCGGAACAAATGGTGAGTACCGTCTGCTGAGGCGTATATGCTGAGGACGTCGTCGGTAGTGCCCTTTTTGACAAACACACCGGGCTTGCGGTCCCCTACCTTTGGAACGTACGTTTCCCCTCTTAACTTTGGATGTGCCCACCACAAGGAGTTGAGCCTGTGAATGGCCAACGCCGAATTTTGATCGATATCTTGAGGGGAAGCCTTAATTTTCTGTTGCTTGAACTCATTCAGGTGCACGTATTCGTCCAGGTTAAGGTCAAAATTGGCAAAGATGCTTTTATACGTTTCAAAGGTCGTAAATGCATTTCGGAATGTTAAGACAAACTCACTGTTGTTCGACAGGAATAACAGATTGTCGTAGCTGTACTGAAACGTAGGGCCATTCGCATGGATGGGGACAGCACCTTCATTTAGCTCCGCACCTGTAAAGGTATAGGTAACTTGCCCGCGTACCGTAAAATCCTCGTCAATTTCCACCTTCTCTGCTTCGCCGGGGTTGGGGAAAAAGACGATATGTACCTTGCCCTTGTTCGTCTCCAGCATGATCGCCTGATCTGTCGCCTGAAAAACCTCTGCAAAAGGTGAAGCCGTCACCTGCTTGATCTCGTAAGAAGTATACCGCTCTACCAAATCAAGGAAATCAGAAGCAAATGAGAGGCGTTCATCCCGTACATAGGGAGTGTTTGCTTCCGTCGTGTTCATTGCTTCTCCAGGCAGAGGTTCTGTGGGAGGAGGAACAGGCGTGAGAGAAGGAACATGGGACGCTGAGGGGGGGGATTCCTGCTCCCCGGGTTCGCCAGAAAAATGAACCCAAGATCCAAAACAAACCAGCATCATACTGATTACCACCGGCATCGGCATCCATCGCCTGACATTCATGCGGGGCGGAATTTTACTCTGGACCGCCTTTTTCATTCGCTCCAGCTGTTCACGATCAGATAAAGCCTCGTGTCGTCTTTCGGCTCCGAGATCATGCAATCGTTGATTCAAATCCATTCCTTGCCCACCTCCACAGCCTTTTTCTTCAATGCTTCCCTCGCCCGATGCAGACGGGTGTACACCGCCCCGACCTTCATGTTTAAAATTTCGGCAATGCACTCAGCAGGCAAGTCCTCATAGTAGTACAGGACGATGATCTGCTTGTGGCGAAAGGGAAGGGCGTGGACGAGCTGTTCCAGTTGAACCAGGATGCTCTCGTCTTCTCTGTCTGGCACATGCCTGGCAGTGACAGACTCAAAGGCATTGTGGGATGGGGAGAAATACAGCAGCTTGCGAAAGCTCCAGGAACGCAGATACCGTTTCGACTCGTTTACAGCAATCCGATAGAGCCACGTTCCCAACTGGCTTTCTCCGCGAAAGGAACCGATATGCTTATACGCCTGTAGAAAAACCTCCTGAGTCAGATCCTCGGCAGCCACCGGGTCCTTGACCAGCCAACAGCAAAGTCGGTATACGTCAGGCATATGCGTATTCATCAATTCTTCAAAAGCGTAGGTGTCTGTTTGTGCAAGCAGGGTGACCGGTGGCGACAACATCGATTTTTCTTCCAACCTTCGTTCCTCCCTTCCCTTATTAGATACATCTGGAGGGAAAACCTTACAGATGCTCTTAAAAAAAGATAGGGAAGTTTCTACAGCCAGGATGGTTTCGTGATGTGTTAATCGTGCTCATGTTTGTGTGCGGGATGTGAATGGTCGTGCGCATGGTCATGGCTATGATCATGAGCGTCAAGTCCTGGTCCTATTTGGCACATCATTTCATCATGCCGGACGGCAGAGTTTTCAATTTGTACGGTAGCGTGGGTGATCCCGAATTGATCCCGAAGGACTTGCAAAGCTTCCTGCAGGACTGGATAGCTCGGAAGATCGTCCTTCACCTCCAAATGGACGGTGAGTGAGTCGAAGCCTGAAGTAACAGTCCATATGTGTAGATCATGTACATGTGTAACACCCTCTATCATTTCTAACGTTTCGGATACTTTTTTGGTATCGATACGAGATGGTGTTCCTTCCATCAAAACATTCACGGACTCCTTGGTTACCCGCCAAGCACTAATCATGATGAGGACCCCGACGACGATACTGATGATGGGATCGGCAATATACCAGCCGAACATCCACATCAGGAATCCGGCCGCGATCGCACCGACAGAGCCCAACATATCCCCGAGTACGTGTAGGAAAGCACTTCGCATGTTGAGATTGTTTTTATAGTCGCCGCGCATCAGCACAAAAGCAGCGGCAATATTGGCGAGCAGACCGACGAAAGCGATCCCCATCATGGACAGGCTGGATACCTCAGGGGGAGCGGCCAGTCTCTCGATTGCCTCCCAGAAGATGTAGAGGGAGATCAGTACCAGAGTCACACCGTTTATAAGAGCTGCCAGAATTTCAAAACGATAAAATCCATAGGTTTTGGCAGGCGAAGGTGGTTTGGAGGCAAAATACATCGCGATCAAGCTGAGAAAGAGCGCGGAGGAATCACTCAGCATGTGCCCTGCGTCTGACAGTAGGGCAAGGCTGTTGGTGAGAAACCCTCCGATGACTTCAATGATGAGAAAAGTAGTCGTAATACATAGGGATATCAGCAGTGCTTTTTTGTTTGCACCTTTTCCGTGCGCGTATCCATGATCATGGGAATGTCCGTGATGGAGCCCCATAGTAAGCCCTCCTTAAATCGGATAATATTTCCTAATGTTACTCTGATTATAGTGGCTTATAAACAAACATTCAAGTAAATGTTTGAATGTTTGTTTCGCAGTGGTTAACCCGGCAGATCCTCCGGCGATGACATCTGCATGGCTATCGCCTACATAGATGGTTTCGGCAGGAATAGCTTTCATCTGCTCCATTGCAAGTAGAATCCCTTCAGGATGCGGCTTGGGATTGGAAACCTCGACACCAGTGATCACCACTTCGAAAAAGCGTTCCAGTCCCCATTCCCGCAACGAAATATCCGCATTTTCCTGTGACGATTCCCATCCTTAAATAGGGATAAAAAAAGAAAACCATCCTCGCCCGATGGTTTTCGTGTTGATCTTCAATTCTTATGCAGCGACGAACATCTCTAATCCAGCGTATCCTCGAATCCATCGTCAACATCATCCGTAGGATCAGCAGGAGTGTGCGGAAAGAGAATGTTAAAATACTTCAATTTTCGTCTGCCGGGCTCGTTTTTGAAAGCTTTGTACTTCTGAATCAGCTCATTGATTTCTTCAACCATCTGATTTCGTTCTTCCTGACTCAAGTAAAATTCAGACAAGTTGAAAGCAAATGTGTTCTTGTACTCCTTGCGAACATCTGTATCGCTGGCAACCAAACGGTTCAGTGTACGCAGTAAATCCTGTTCTGTCGTACGGAAAGGAGTAAACATGATGTCACTCAATTGCTGTGCGTTTTCCTCGATCATAAGCTGAAGTTTTACTTGAATCACCTTGGCAACAGGCTCGTAGTATTTTTCTACGATAGAACCTTTTACTCGCGTATCTACCTGTTCCAACAAACCAACTCGTACCAGCTCTTTCACGTGGTAGTGAAGACGGGCAGCGTTTTCGCCCAGTTCTGTAGCGATTTGTTTGGCAGTTCGGGGCTCCAGGTCTTCGAAGAGTTCCAAAATCTTTACGCGTTCCGGTATGGCAAGGGATTTTAGCGCTTCTGGGTCGGTTACTTCAAAAAACTCTTTCATGCCATCATTCACCATCCAACTGACTAAGCCAATTTTTAATAATTCCTCTTTCTCAATACTATCAATCAATTCTAGCGTTTTCTGACAAAAAGCGCAATGCGTATACTGGATGAAGTGACTGGCAGCTTGTGATAAAATGGAATTTATCAAGGAATGGAACTGAGTAGAAAGAAGGGATATCCATGACGACTGTCGGTCAAGCAGCGCCTGATTTTACCTTGCAAGCCAACAACAACCAGACCATCTCGCTATCCCAGTATCACGGAAAACATGTGGTACTTTATTTTTATCCGAAGGACATGACCCCCGGATGCACGACGGAAGCCTGCGATTTTCGCGACTATCATCCGATGTTTTCCGAATTGAACACGGTGGTCCTCGGAATCAGTCCGGATGATGTCAAATCCCATGACAAGTTTATCGCCAAACATGAATTGCCATTCCCGCTTTTGGCAGACCCCGATCATCAGGTTGCAGAAGCGTATGGCGTATGGGTATTGAAAAAAATGTATGGCCGGGAGTATATGGGCATTGAGCGGTCGACGTTTGTGATTGATCCGGAAGGGAAGATCGCGAAGGAATGGAAAAAAGTGAAGGTGAAAGGACACGTGCAAGAAGTCCTTCAATTTATCAAGGAAGAATTGTAAAACGAATACATACGGTTGAGGAGGCATGTGATCATGACTGTTTCTGTCCCTTATATGGTAGATTCTTTTTGCCAATTGGCCAATATTCCAAGTCCATCAGGTAATACCGCCAAAGTGATGGAGTGGGTCGCTCAAGAGCTGACTTCTTTGGGCGTCGAACACAAACGCACGAACAAAGGGGCCATTATCGCCACCTTGCCTGGACGCAATCAGGAAAAGGAGCGTCTCTTGACCGCACACGTCGACACGTTGGGAGCAATGGTAAAGGAAATCAAGGCAAGCGGGCGTCTGAAGCTGACCTTGATTGGCGGGTTTACGTTTAACGCTGTGGAAGGAGAGCATTGCTCGATAGAAACCTCCAGCGGCCGAATCGTAACAGGGACGATTCTTTCTACCAAGGCGTCTGTTCACGTTTACCGGGAATCCGGAAAAATGGAGCGAAGCGAAGAGAACATGGAAGTTCGTCTGGACGAAAAAGTAAAGAGCAAGCAGGACGTAATCGACTTAGGAATAAGCGTGGGAGACTTCGTATCCTTTGATCCCCGCGTAACCGTCACAGAGAGCGGCTTCATCAAGTCCCGCCACATCGATGACAAGGCGAGTGTCGCGATTTTGCTGGGAGTCATCAAGCATTTGAAAGAGTCCAACGAGATTCTTCCGTATACGACTCACTTTTTCGTAAGCAATAACGAAGAGATTGGCTACGGCGGCAACTCCAGTGTGCCCTCCAAAGTCATCGAATATTTGGCTGTGGATATGGGGGCGATCGGGGATGGGCAGACGACCGACGAGTACTGTGTCTCGATCTGCGCCAAGGATTCCTCCGGTCCATATCACTACGGATTACGCCGTCATTTGACTGAGCTGGCAGAGAAAAATGGCCTCCATTATCAAGTCGACATCTACCCTTACTACGGCTCTGACGCTAGTGCAGCCCTGCGAGCAGGCTACGACATCGTACATGGATTGATTGGACCAGGGGTTGATGCGTCGCATTCACATGAACGGACTCACAAGGAAGCGCTGGACAACACGGCCAAGCTGGTCATGGCTTATTTGATGTCTGAAGCCTTGCAAGCGTAATGAAGAGGGAGAGACGACAAGCATGAGTGACATGTACCGCTGGGCGGATTATTATGATTTGACGCAGCGCGGAGTGGCAGGAGATGTAGAGTTTTATCTGGAAATGGCCAAAAAAGCAGGCGGCCCGGTCTTAGATCTGGCCTGCGGAACCGGTCGAATCAGTATTCCGATTGCTCAAGCAGGGGTAAAGGTGACAGGGATCGATCTGTCATCAGACATGTTGGAGAAGGCACGAGCCAAAGCATTGGAAGCTGGTGTAGCCGACAACCTGAAGCTGCTGCAGGGGGATATGCGAAAATTTCAGCTCGAACAGTCGTTTTCACTGATCATGATTCCGTTTCGCTCTTTTCTTCACCTGATGCACATTCACGAGCAGATGAAAGCATTGACTTGCATACGAAAGCATCTGGCGCCGGGCGGCAAGTTCGTGATGAACGTCTTCGTCCCCAAGATCAGTCATTTTGCTGAAGAAAGTGAGAAAATGTCACTGCGCGGAACGTATCGAATGGATGACGGGGATGAGCTCGCGATGTGGGATTACACCCGTTATGATCACTTCCAGCAATGGTCGGAAGTGACACGCATCTACGAGCGCAGCAATCCGGCAGGTGTCGTGACAGAGCGCGTGAAGGGAACGTTTACGTTGCGCTACATTTTTCCGGCGGAGCTGCATCATCTGCTGCGTCTCAACGGCTTGAAAGTCGTGGAGCGCTATGGAACCTTTGCGAAAACGCCATTTGATGCCAGTAGCAATGAATGTATCCTGGTAGCAGAAGCACTGTAGGGGTTGTTTTTTAGTTTGATAATAGCTATGTAGGAGGGATCGGGATGAGAATTTACACGAAGACAGGGGATAAAGGGGAAACCTCATTGGTTCATGGCATGCGCGTGCCCAAATTTGCAGATCGGGTCGAGGCTTACGGCACTTGTGATGAAGCCAATTCACAGATCGGACTCGCTTTGTCGCTATTGCCCCAGACAGATGAGTGGGCAGAACTGCGTGCAGTGTTTCATGTGATCCAGACCAAGCTGTTTCACGTCGGTGCTGAGCTGGCTACACCAGAAGGAAAAAATGTAGGCTGGCCGATCGTGGAGGAAGACGTCACCTACCTGGAAGAGCAGATCGACAACCTGGCAGCGGATCAACCGCCTTTGACCAACTTTATCTTGCCTGGCGGGCATCCGGCATCCTCGACCTTCCACGTGGCGCGCACGGTCGTCAGGCGTGCAGAGCGAAAAGCGGTGCACGTGGCGCAGCAGGAGAAGGTGAACCCTGCTGTTGTCAAATATTTGAATCGTTTGTCTGATTACCTGTTTGTAGTAGCTCGTCATGTCAATTTGCAGACTGGGACGTTGGAGCTGAATTTGCATGAATAAAGCCAAGGTCGGATGGACCAGATATATACCGATTCGATCTGTCGTGGAAGAATCAGACATTGCGTACAAGCGTGTGTTTTCCCGCATGGAGCAGCGACCGTGGGGATATCTGTTTGTAAATGAAGAAAATCCGCTTCATTACGATGCCAACCATGCACATCTGAGCCAAGCGGTTAGCGATCAGTCGGAAGCAGAGCACATTGTAGCAGAAGTGGTCGACTTCTTTGATCCCAAAGGAATCTTTCCACGTGTTTATTTGTATCAGCCAGCCAAGCAACAGGCTCTTTTGGATGAATTGGAGAAGCAGGGCTTCAAGACGGAGTCCTTGCCTTCACCGATTCAGCTCTGGCAGGGACAATTGGCAGAGACAAAGCCACGGGCTGATATTGAAATTGAGCCTGTAACCACAGAGAACTACGAGGATTGTCTCCTGGTCGAATCCGTACCGGAGCTTGGCGGAAGAGAGATCCGGGAAAAAGCTTTCGCACAGGAGTTCGCCCATCCGGCTTTCCAGCATTTTTTGCTTCGCGTCAATGGGGAACCAGCTTCGACCTTGTGCTTGTTGCTCGCAGGACCGATCATACGAGTAGAAAATGTGGCTACCCTTCCTGCTTTTCGCGGCCAAGGCTTGATCGGTCATCTGATCCGACATGCACAGGAGCAGTTTCTCTTGTCGGGAGGAACGCAGCTTTTGGTCTGCCCGATCAACGAGCAGGTCGAAAAGGTATACAGCCGCTACGGGTTTGTGACGATGGACAAAATCCATTTTCAGCATGCTTATCGAGGTGGAAAAGGCATTTTGGAGCTTCGCTGAGTTGATACGATGGTATGAAAGCAAATAAAGCCCTGCTTGCATGGTCGCGAGCAGGGCTTTTCGCTGTTAGGACAAATAGGTGGAAATCCCTTCACGGAAAGGGATCTTGGCAGTTGAAAACGTGTCGTACAATCGCTGAGCGTCTTTACAGTCGTTTCCTTCCAGCAGCATCGTCAGCTGTGTGTTGGTGATCGGAAAAAAGGAGAAACCCTCCATCGTGTTAATGACAGGCTTCATCAGTCCGAGCGGGATATGGAATTTGCGCACGCGATGCTTTCCAATAGCAGCTCCGATATCATCCAGGATTTGACCATACGTGATGGATGATGGGCCACCTGTTTCATAGATTTGCTGGGTGGATGCTTCCAGCGAGAGCGCTTGGACAAAAACATCTGCTACGGTTTCCCGAGCTACGGGCTGCAACGGATAGGAGCCATCGCCGATGACAGGTGTGACAGGCAGACGGACCAAATCGGCCAGCATGTTGACGAATTCATCACCAGGGCCAAATATCACGGATGGACGGAAGATTACATACGGGATCCCGCTATTCTGCACCAACTGTTCTGCTTCGTATTTGCTTCGATGATAGGCGCTTGTCGCATTTTCCCGGGCACCCAATGCACTCATGTGGACAAAGCGTTTAATTCCGACCTGTTTGGCTGCGGAAAGCACGTTTTTGGTGCCTTCTACATGAATGCGGGAAAACGTGATACCTTTGCCAGGCTTCTCCCGTATAATGCCGACAAGATGGATAACCGCATCACAATCCCGCATGGCAGATGCAAGTGACTGTGTATCCATTAAATCGCCTGTCGCCCACGAGATATTTGCGGCACTACCATCGTTTTGTCCGATCTTGCCCTGCGATCCCGGCCGGATGAGACAGACGATCTCATGCCCCTCTTTTTGCAAGCGGGCCATCATTCCTTTTCCCACAAAACCCGTTGAGCCAGTCAGGAAGACTTTCATCTCGATCCCCCCTGTCAATCTGATCCATTTATCCTCCATTCTACCTTACTTCCATTGCCGGATGCTATTCGAATCGGCGATAGATGATTGTCGAGTTGGCATCTCCCTGTATAATGGAGGGAGAAGGGGGTTATACCAATGGCACAGCGGAAAGTACCTGTAACCGAAATCCTGGATACCCTGCAGCAGCTTTATCCAGACGCGCATTGTGAATTGAACTACAGATCTCCATTCGAGCTGTTGATCGCGACGATTCTGTCAGCTCAGTGTACAGATAAACGAGTGAATGAAATTACCGCCCCTATGTTTGAAAGCTTGAACGAACCCGAGCATTATCTTCATTTGACACAAGAGGAAATGGAAGAGCATATAAAGGGGCTTGGGCTGTATAAGAATAAAAGTAAGAACATCCTGGAGACCTGTAGAATCCTGTTTGAGAAGTACAACGGTGAAGTTCCGCAGACTCACGCGCAGCTGGAGGAATTGCCGGGTGTAGGCAGAAAGACGGCCAATGTCGTTTTGTCCAACGCCTATGGCATACCCGCAATCGCAGTCGATACACATGTGTTTCGTGTAGCCAACCGGCTGGGCTTGGCCAAAAGCGACAACGTAGACGAAGTGGAACGCCAGCTGATGAAAAGAATTCCCCGGGAAAAGTGGTCGGATGCCCATCACTGGCTGATCTGGCACGGTCGAAGAATCTGTTCGGCTCGCAATCCGCAGTGCGGGGTTTGTCCATTGCAGTCGATGTGCCGTTTCGCTCAGACGGAAGCCAAAAAAGCGGCATCGAAAAAGAAGCCGAAGACCACAACGAAGAGTTCCTAGAGAATTTTTTGTTGCCAGTTTCTCCAAATGAGTGTAATGCATATTGACAGTATTCGTTGACTAGACGTACACTTATTTAAAGTAATTCTAATCAATGACACTAGAAACAAGTTCTGTTGTCTTGCGAAAGACTGAGAGGTGTATCAAAATGACACAGCGAGTAGAAAAAGCTGTCGAGATCCTTAAAAACACCGGAGTCCGAATGACACCTCAGCGTCATGCCATCTTGACTTATCTGCTTGATACGATGACCCACCCAACTGCTGATGAAATATACAAGGCGCTTGAGGGAAAATTCCCGAATATGAGTGTGGCCACGATCTACAACAATCTGCGGGTATTCAAGGATGCGGGCCTGGTGCGGGAGCTGACTTACGGTGATGCTTCCAGCCGTTTTGATGCCAATGTAGAAGAAGATCACTACCACGCAATCTGTATGAACTGCGGCTCCATCAGTGATTTTCACTTCCCTTACCTGAAGGATGCTGAAACTTCTGCCGCAAAAGACGTCGGATTTCAGGTCACTGGTCATCGAATGGAAGTCTACGGCATCTGTACGGCCTGTCAAAAGACTACTCACTAAAACAGCTTTGTCTGCAAACACCTTCTGATTCAACGAATGAGCTCTTTGTTGATGAGGAAGGTGTTTTTCTGTCGTTTCGTGTAACGTTTTATCAGTTGAAACGTCTTTGGTTGGGAGGAGTTTGTTCAAGATTTGCCAATAGACAAAAGGTTGTGAACGAATTGATTTCACTATATGATCGTAGAAATAAGTCTAGCGGAATATCATCCTATTATGTCGTGGTGATGGTTCGTCAACAAGGGGGTCGAGACCATGAGAGCGGAAAGAGGAGTGACTACTCGCCCAAGACGTAAACGAAGCCGTCTGGCCAGCTTTTTTCTCATGCTCATGCTATGTATCGTCGCAATATTCAGCGCTATGTATTGGTACTTTTTTCTGCGTCCGTCTACGGAGCATGTTGAACCATACAATGGAGAGAAGCAAGTCATCGTATTCCAGGGCGAGCAGATCGACACGCCTTACCTGCTGGATGCGCAGCAGGTGCTGCTCCCTTTTGATTTTATAAAAGAACACATCGACCCGGATCTATTCTGGGATGAACCGACCAAATCCGTGATTGTCACGACCAAGGACAAGGTTCTCCGGATGCAGAGCGATCAGGTGGTGGCCTATCTGAACAAAAAGCCTCTCAATCTGCAGGTGCCTGTTCAGGACGTGGAGGGAGTACGCTATGTGCCGCTCGAACCGGTAGAAAAGCTGTATTCGTTCTCGTTCCGGCAGCTTGAAGATCCCGGTGTGCTGCAGGTAGAAAAGGAAGGCTATGCCGTACAGCAGGCTGAGATTGTAGCCGAAGAAAAAGCGGGCCTGGTGAGGACCGGAGCTTCCCATCGCGAGCCGATCGTTGCAGAGCTTTCTTCAGGAGACAAAGTCGATATATTGGGTGAAAAGGAAGGCTGGTACCGGGTATTGACGCCAAAAGGTACAAGCGGTTTTCTTCCCAAAGGGGCTGTCACGCTGACTGAAGTGCGCAAGGTACAGCTGGAACGTCCGGCTTCCACTGAGAAAAAGGCTGCCTGGAAGCCACTCGGACAAAAGATTAATCTGGTATGGGAGCATGTCGTGAACCGTAATCCCAATACAGCTGAGATCGGCGCCTTGCCTGGCGTCAATGTCGTATCCCCGACCTGGTTTGAAATGAAGGATTCAGAGGGGAACTTGACGAATAAAGCCGACCCTGCCTATGTAAAATGGGCGCATCAGCGGGGCTATAAGGTCTGGGGACTCGTAACGAACGGATTCAACCCGGATTGGACCGCTTCCGTGCTGAGCAGCTTTGACAAGCGTGAAAAAGTGATTGCCCAGCTCCTCCATTATGCGCATTTATACGATCTTGACGGGATTAACATTGACTTTGAGAATGTATATCTGGCGGACAAGGAACGACTGGTTCAATTCATGCGGGAATTGACTCCGTATCTGCATGAGCAAGGGCTTACGGTCAGCATCGATGTGACGATCAAATCAACGGCTGAGACGTGGTCAATGTTTTTGGATCGGCCAGCACTCGCAAAAATCGTGGACTATGTAGCAGTCATGACTTACGACGAGCATTGGGCTGCGAGTCCGAAAGCAGGGTCTGTTGCTTCTCTGCCTTGGACAGAGAACGGTCTGAAAGGCGTGCTGGAGGAAGTACCGGCCGAAAAGCTGCTGCTTGGTGTCCCTTTTTACACGCGCTTGTGGACAGAAGCAAAGCAGGCTGACGGAAAAGTAAAGGTAAGCTCCAGGGCACTGTATATGTCTGGCGCGAAGAAATGGATCGAGGAACGTAAGCTGACGCCTAAGCTGGACGAGGCTTCTGGACAAAATTATGTAGAGTACAAAGACCCGAAGGATGGCAATACGTACAAGATGTGGATTGAGGACACTGTCTCTATGAAAAAACGGGTCGAACTGGTGGAGAAGTACAACCTGGCGGGCATAGCTGCGTGGCGCCGTGGTTTTGAAGAGCCGGAGATTTGGGATGCGATTCAAGAAGGCTTAAACAAATAATGCGCAAGTAGATAGAAGAAAGCCACCTGCTAGTCGAGTTACATCGGCAAGTCAGGTGGCTTGTATGTGTTTAAGGATTATGTCTGGTTTTGGGGTTGCTCGTCTTCTAGTCGCAAAGGCTGTCCACAAAACATACAGGCGTCGTCCTTGCCGAGCATCTTGGTCACTTTCTGACAAGACGGGCACGATACCTGGGGGGCAGAAGTCGATACCATTCCGGAAATCATAAAGAGTACCGTACTCGCCATTGTGAGCAAAAAGCCGATGATTAACAGGAGCGTCATAAAGATATGAGAGCCTTTGAGCAAAGGTCCGAGCAAAGGTATAAAGTCCAAGTATCCAGCAAAGAACGCATAGCCTGTATACATAAGAAGAAGGCCAATAACCATGCTCCAGTTGCCCCATGTGCGCATGCGTTTTATTTTACTCAGGCGTTCAGTTTTTTTCATCATCATTCCTCCTGCACACTAGTATAGCACACAAAGGATTCATCTGTTTACAAGCAGGAAACCTGAGCTGCTTGTAGAATCCATACATTCAACCTTGGGATCAGTTGAAAGGAGGGCATGGCATGGGACCAGATGACTGCAATGAAATGTACCTGCAAACCTTGAGAAAGCGTTTGGATGTAGAAGCAGTTTTGATGTTGCCTGATCCTTACATGCTTGTTCCGTTTCGTGATGGGACTTTCTATTTGATTGTGGTGAATCAGCCACAGACAGAGAGTATGACCAGGCGAATACTGATTCAGGGAAAATCAATCGTAGAGCAGCAAGTGAGCACTTGGCAGCTGGAGCAAGCTGCGGTACGTGGTCTGGATGAACAGCTCTCGGCCATTTTGAAGACAGCAGTTGTCGTTTGGGAGAAAGACGGCTACATGAGTCTGATGAAGCAACGCCTTTATCAAATGCCGAAACCACTCCAAAAAATGTACATCTGCAGAGAGTATTCCCGATTGCTCCGCTTTTTTTGTCAAACCAAGGAATGTTTGAATCGTGGGATGAATCTGGATGCTTATCATGCGGTGATCCAGTCCCTTCATGCTTGGGCCAGGTGTATTATCTATGAAGCGGGGGAGCAGCCAGTCTGTGGGCTTTGGTCGCAGGTAAAGCTGATTGATCCCTCTGTATACAAGCTGTACGAAGAGCTGTCGATCAATGCAGAGGCTCTGGATAAGCGCATAGAACTTTTGGAGCTTGCCATTGAATTCTGGCTATCTTCTTCAATGAAGGAATCTGTGCGCTATGTTATGGAGATTATGGAGACGAAGACTGGACCGTGGCGCTTTTCTGAGTTGATGATGCATGATGAAATCAAGCGGGCTGATATCGAGCTTCCTTTGTTACTGGAGAAAATGGTGCAGCGATCCTTGCTCCGTGAAGTTTCCCTTTCATTAGATGGAGATGGGAACGAAGAGATCGGATTTATATTGTCGGAGTAAATTTTTTTAAATACCGTTGACTTCTGTTGAGGAAACATGCTATAGTTACAAACGTTGCTGCTAAACACCTGAAACAAATGGCAACAAGGAAAATGAAAAAAACACTTGATTTCACAAGTGGATGTATGATAAATTAAGAAAGTCGCCTCTGGGCGATTGAAGAACAAAATGCTCTTTGAAAACTGAACAGCGAAAGCGTTGATGAGTCTATCATGAAATGTTTTGCCAGCTTTGAACCAGATACAAACTTTATTGGAGAGTTTGATCCTGGCTCAGGACGAACGCTGGCGGCGTG
>NZ_JAFLPN010000029.1:0-47280 GCF_029870785.1 Brevibacillus sp. AY1 | reverse complement strand
AAAAAGATTAGCGGAAGATAGTATAAGTGCAACTAAGGCTCCGCCAAAAGCTTGGCGTAGCCAAGTTTTCTAAACGTATAGGAATATATAAGCGTCAAGCCTATCAATTTTGGAGCGCCCAATGGAAAGATACTCATTCCCCCGTGTATATCTTTTATGGCTGCAAGTGGCATGGAAGAGAATCCCTATGCTACAATAAGAAAACCTCTATATCTGAGGTAATTCAAGGATGGGCGACCGCGAATTAGCGGAAGGTTATTCTTGCAGAACCGGGATGACAAATCAAGAGAAGTTGATTCAGTCCGATCCTGTAAGAAAACCTCTATATCTGAGGTAATTCAAGGATGGGCGACCGTGAAATAGCGAAAGTATATTCTTGTTGTTCCTGAAAGAGAAAATGATGTAAAGTATATACTTTCTGATACTAAAAGAACGAGTCATTTAAGATCGTAGGCAGAGGTGAAAAACGTGCGTATCTCGGTCAAAGCGCCGGCCAAAATTAATTTAACTCTCGACGTACTTGCCAAAAGGCCGGATGGTTATCATGAAGTGGAAATGGTGATGACCACCGTAGACTTGGCAGATCGTGTAGACCTAACTCTGCGCGAGGATGGCCAGATCACGCTGGACTGCTCTGCCAGCTTCGTACCTGATGATATCCGTAACCACGCGTACAAGGCTGCCGTGCTCCTGAAAGAGCGCTATCAGGTGAGCCAAGGCGTTCATTTGTATATCGACAAGCAAATCCCTGTGGCAGCCGGCTTGGCAGGTGGGAGCAGCGATGCTGCAGCGACACTGCGCGGTTTGAACCAGCTCTGGGGATTGCAGCTTTCACAAGACCAACTGGCTGAGCTAGGAGCGGAGATCGGCTCTGATGTACCGTTCTGTGTTTATGGAGGCACGGCTCTGGCCAAAGGCCGGGGTGAACAGATTGTGCACCTGGGGACGCCTGCAGCATGTTGGGTGATCCTGGCCAAACCGCCTGTAGGAGTCTCTACCGCTGATGTATACGGTCAATTACGTGTTGATGAAATCGTTTCACATCCCCCGACCGGGCAGATGCTGAAGGCGATCGAGGAACAAAATTTCTCCTTGATGTGCCAATCGCTAGGCAACGTTCTGGAAAACGTAACCCTCGACATGCAGCCGCAAGTGCGCCAAATCAAAGATTTGATGATAGCTTCGGGAGCGGACGGCGTCTTGATGTCCGGAAGCGGTCCGACGGTATTTGCGCTGGTACAAAAAGAAGCGAAGGTGCATCGAATCTACAATGCCCTGCGAGGTTTTGTAAAAGATGTATTCGTAGCCCGAATGTTAGGGGCACAAGATGGGGAAATGCTTGCATGAACACGTATAAAAGTGATACATTAGCACCATAATATTCGGTTTTGGAGGAAGAGCCATGAAGAAATTGCGTAGAAGTGCTCGTCTGGTGGATATGACGCAGCACTTGCTTGCCCATCCTCATACGCTGATTCCGCTCACTCTTTTTGCCGAACAGTATGGTGCGGCGAAATCATCCATCAGCGAAGACTTGTCGATCATCAAGGAAGCGTTTGAAGTCCAGGGTGTAGGCTTGTTGAAGACGGTGGCAGGAGCGGCTGGCGGAGTGAAGTATATCCCCCAAATGAAGACGGAGGATGCGCTTGACTTCATGCGCGTATTGATTGGTCAATTGGCAAATCCGGAACGTCTTTTGCCGGGTGGCTATTTGTACATGTCTGATATTCTCGGAAATCCATCCACGATGGCGCAGATCGGCAAACTGTTTGCGACAGCATACGCGGACAAGAACGTAGACGTGGTGATGACTGTAGAAACCAAGGGAATCCCACTGGCTTATGCGACAGCGACGTTTTTGAATGTACCTGTGGTGATAGTCAGACGTGACAACAAGGTGACAGAGGGATCGGTTGTAAGCATTAACTACGTGTCAGGTTCGAGCAAGCGAATCCAGACAATGTCACTGGCTAGACGCGGTCTGGCAGAACAATCTCGTGTTCTGATCGTAGATGATTTCATGAAAGCGGGAGGAACCTTGCGAGGGATGATTGATCTGCTCCAAGAGTTCCGTGCGACGGTGGTTGGCTGCGGTGTCCTGGTTGAAACGACGGCGGACGTCTCTGAGCGGTTGATCGACGACTACGTCTCTCTGGCCAAGCTGCAGGATGTAGATATTAAAGGCAAGCAGATTGAGATTGAGCTGGGCAGTTTTTTTGAAAGAGAAAACGGTATAGAGGGGAGCAATTAATATGGCAATCCAATTCTTATCGACGGACAAGGCTCCGGCGGCGATCGGTCCCTACAGCCAGATGGCAAAGGTAGGCCCTTTCTTGTTTGCATCTGGTCAAATTCCTCTTCGCGCAGACGGAACCCTGGTAGAAGGAGACATTGTTGCCCAAACGGAGCAGGTTCTCGCTAATATCAAAGCCGTATTGGCTGAGGCAGGCGGCAGCTTGTCCAACATCGCGAAGACAACAGTCTTTATCAAGGACATGAACGACTTTGCGCAAATGAACGAGGTGTATGGCAAGCATTTTGGCGATCACAAGCCTGCCCGTTCCACAGTCGAAGTAGCTCGTTTGCCGCGCGATGTAAAGGTAGAGATTGAATTTGTGGCTTATTTTGAAGAGAAATAGTTGATAAGATACAGGAGAAACAGCCCGATGTACGATCGTGCATGGGGCTGTTTTTGCAAAAAAATGCATGTCTTGTGTTGAATAATATATTTTTTTGAAAAATTTAAATAAAGTTAGCAGGAATATTTACCCAGAGGGTGGAAATACTCCTAAACGTTTTTTATAGATAAAGGGAGTGAACTCGATGGAAGTTACAGACGTTAGACTTCGCCGCGTGAATACGGATGGTAGGATGAAAGCGATTGCGTCCATTACAATTGACCATGAATTCGTGGTTCATGATATCCGTGTCATCGATGGAAACAACGGCATGTTCGTGGCGATGCCAAGCAAGCGTACACCCGATGGCGAATTCCGCGATATTGCCCACCCCATTTCTTCGACAACCCGCGAAAAAATTCAAGCAGCTGTTTTGAATGAGTACGATCGCGTAGGACAAGAAGAAGAAAGCACCATCGAAGCTGGTGCATAAGAAATAACAAACAAGCACCCTGTCACTTGGCAGGGTGCTTCACTGTCTTTCCCACGTAGCCTGTCTTTCCCACGTAGCCTGTCTTATTCCACGTAGCATTTCTCCAGATCCTGCTTGATTTTTTCCTGATCCATTCCTTCCCCGATGAACACGGCCACCATTTTTGGACCAAAATTCTCAAAAGGGAACATGAGAACCTGATTGTCCGTATGCTGAAAGGAAATCAGTTCTTTTTTGCCGTGAAACAGCACATATCCCTTGGCCCTGTACACGTTCTTGGGCAGGTCGTACAGGAAGTCCTCAAACTTCTCGCCGTCTACAGGCGCAGTGAAAGGATAGGCAAAGGTTTCGATGCTATTGTAGAGTGAGGGCTGGCTTGTTTTTATACCAAGTGACTGCTTGATTTTGTCCATCGGAGAAAGACGTCCGATGCTCTTTTGTACCGAAACCGTCTGGGGCTGCTCTTCTCGCTCTGGCGGGGTGATTCGTTTGACTGACAAAAGAAGGTTCAGATCGACTTCACTACGTATCGTTTCGTACAGAGGAGCGTGAGGGTTCAATTCTCTCAGCTTCGCCTGGACCTTTTGGAGGACGTCAGGAGTGGTCAAATCAGTCTTGTTGACCAAAAGCAGATCGGCATACCTCACCTGATTGCGGATCGTCTTCACCAAAGAGCCAGTCGATTGAAAACGGGAGTTCAGGTCCAGGAAGCGCGAGGCATCGATGACACTGATCGTGCCTTTTAAATCCAGCCGGTCGTAAAGCTCGGGGTGTGTCAGGCCGTCGATGACATCGATTGGATCCGCTACACCTGTGGTCTCGATGAGAATTTTATCTGGTTTTAGAGAAGCAAGTATTTCCTTTAATCCTTCGGTGAGTTCACCGCGGATCGAACAACAGATGCAGCCATCGAGCATCTTTTTTACAGGAAAGCCAAATCCCTGAAGCTGTTCTCCGTCAATATCTTCCTCTCCCATTTCATTCATCAATACGACAACTTCGCCATCCTGTTCTCGCAAGGATCCAAGCAAATTTTGCAAGAGAGTCGTTTTTCCACTCCCCAAATAGCCAGTCAGCAAGTATACGTGCGTACTCATCGAATCTTGCCTCCTCCCGCATTACCCGTGTTTTTCAACAATATATCACAGTTTTGTCCGAATATTAAATGTTGTCGGATGTATGTCAATCTCTAGATATTCGAGGATATCCTGTACCGATTGTCTTGAAATCCACATATGATTAAGATATAGTCATTGTGGAACTTCTACGATGGAGGGTTGACATGTCTAAGATCCATGCCGTGGTCCTGGCTGCAGGTCAGGGGACGCGGATGAAATCGAAACTGCACAAGGTATTGCATCCTGTGTGCGGGAAGCCGATGGTCCAGCATGTAGTGGATACGCTGGCTGCCATGCAGGTTGAGGATATCGTTGTCGTCGTAGGTCATGGTGCTGATGCCGTCCAAGCTGAGCTAGGCGATGGTGTCACATATGCACGACAAGAAAAACAGTTGGGCACGGCACATGCTGTCCAACAGGCGGCGCCGTTTTTACTAGATAAAGAAGGTACTACATTTCTTCTGTACGGAGATGTTCCGCTTCTGTCTGTGGAAACACTGACAGCACTGCGCAGCTATCACGAAGAGCAGCAGGCAGCAGCTACGGTTTTGACTGCTGTACTTCCGAACCCGACTGGCTACGGACGGATAGTTCGCAATGAGACGGGCGAAGTATTGCGAATCGTGGAACACAAGGACGCCAGCTCTGAGGAACGGGCGATCCAGGAAATTAATACAGGCATATACTGTTTTGACAATCTGAAATTGTGGAAAGCCTTGAAGGAAGTGAAAAATGACAACGTTCAAGGTGAATACTATCTAACAGATTGTGTCGGTATACTGCGGAATCAAGGGGAAAAAGTGGTTGGCTTTGCCGCTGACGATCCGGATGAGACGATGGGGATTAATGATCGCGTGCAATTGTCAGAAGCGGAAGCCTATTTGCGCCGTCGAATTGTGGTTGGGCATATGCGCAATGGCGTGACAATCATCGATCCAAGCTCCACGTATATTGAAACGGATGTCAGCATCGGCGCCGATACCATAATCCAACCGGGAACCTTTCTGCGGGGACGGACAACCATTGGTACAGATTGTGTCATTGGTCCGCAAGCAGATCTGACAGATGTAAAAGTTGAAGACAATGTAAGCATTACGTATGCAGTAATGGTAGAGGCGAGTGTCGCTGCACAGGCAACAGTCGGCCCTTATGCTTATGTACGTCCAGGCTCCGAGATCGGACCTGGTGTGAAGATCGGCGATTTTGTGGAATTGAAAAATGCGAAAATCGGGGAAGGTAGCAAAATTCCTCATCTCAGCTATGTAGGAGACGCCGAGTTAGGAGCAGGTGTCAACATCGGCTGTGGAACGATTACGGTCAATTATGACGGCGCTGTCAAGCACAAGACGGTGGTAGACGACGGCGCGTTCGTGGGGTGCAACACCAATCTGGTCGCACCTGTGAAGGTAGGAAAGAATGCGTATGTAGCAGCGGGTTCGACTATTCACCAGGATGTGCCGGACGATGCGCTCGCTATCGCACGGGAGAGACAAGTCAACAAACTGGATTACGCCAACAGAATGCCTCGCAAGGGCAAAAAGCAATCATAACGGGAGGTTCTTGAGAAGATCATGGCTAACTACCGCGACCCAAAACTGAAGGTATTTACGTGCAACGCCAACCCAGAGCTGGCAAAGGAAATTGCTGAACACATCGGTGTACCGCTCGGAAATGCACAGGCTGTGCAATTTAGCGATGGAGAGTGCCAAATTAAACTGAATGAAAGCGTTCGCGGTTGTGACGTATTTGTCATTCAGCCGACATCTGCTCCCGTTAACGAGCATTTGATGGAGCTTCTGGTAATGGTGGACGCATTGAAGCGTGCTTCCGCCAAAAGCATCAACGTAGTGATTCCATACTACGGCTATGCACGTCAAGATCGCAAGGCTCGTGCTCGCGATCCGATCACAGCGAAACTGGTTGCCAACCTGATTGAGACAGCAGGGGCTCAACGTGTCATCACGATGGACCTCCATGCTACCCAAATCCAGGGCTTCTTCGACATCCCGGTTGATCACCTGTTGGGTGTTCCAATCCTGGCGAAGCACTTTGCTGAAAAAGGCCTTCAAGACATCGTGGTGGTGTCTCCCGATCATGGTGGAGTTACGCGTGCCCGTAAATTGGCAGAGCGCTTGGAAGCACCCATTGCGATTATCGACAAGCGCCGTCCTGAACCAAACGTAGCAGAAGTGATGAACATTGTCGGTCACATTGAGGGCAAAACAGCCATCATCATTGACGATATTATTGATACAGCTGGAACGATTACACTGGCGGCTAATGCGCTGGTGGAAGCAGGCGCGCGCGAAGTGTACGCATGCTGTACACATCCGGTTCTCTCTGGCCCTGCCATCGAACGGATTACGAATTCCAAGATCAAGGAACTGATCGTAACCAACTCGATTCCTCTGAAAGAAGAGAAAATCACAGATAAAATTACCGTTCTGTCCGTAGCGCCAATCATCGGCGAAGCAATTATTCGCGTACACGAAGAGCTGTCTGTAAGCAAATTGTTCGACTAAAAACGACATGCCCCCTTTGCTTGGGGAATGAAATTACCTCCAATGGACAAGCTAGTGAGGAAACTTTTACTAGCTGCCTTAAGGAGGTTTTTTTGTGGAAGCGATACAGGCTCAAGTGCGTGCCAAAGAATCAGGCAACTATGTCAGACAGCTTCGGCGCAACGGCTGGGTACCTGCTGTAGTATACGGCACAAATTTCAACAATCAGACGATCCAGATAAAAGGCCGGGAGCTGGATGCGGCATTGCGCAATCAGGCGACCAACAAACCGTTCCGTTTGGAAGTAGCTGGTCAGACACAAGATGTGATGGTGTACGAGTTGCAACGCCATCCCTTGTTTGGGAATATTTTGCATGCTGATTTTAAACGAATCAGCATGAATGAAAAAATCGACACGACGGTTCCTGTTCTGATGACGGGTGATCCTGAGCTAGGTGTGGCCACGCTGGTTCGTCACAGTGTGGAGGTGAGCTGTCTGCCTGGCAATATCCCAGCGTCCTTTACAGTCGATGTCGATGGGCTCAACATAGGAGACGTCATCCTCGTTCAGGATCTGGAAATACCGGCTGGAGTAGAAGTAGGGCTGGATGGTACGGAAGTGCTGATCAGCATTCTGCCAGTAAAAGCGGCATCGGAAGAGTCGCTCGAAGCGCAGGATGAAGCAGAGGCTGTAGCCGAGAAGGCTGGAACGACAGAAGAAGCGAAAAAAGTGTAGGTGAAGCACCCCGGTCTCGTCACCGGGGGTTTTTTGCTTCTCTTTTGCCAGGATCCGCTTTGCCCGAGGCTTGATAATCGGGCTTTTTCCGGTACAATGGGGAAAGAGTAGGAGGGAAACGGCGTGAAAGTAATCATCGGACTGGGTAACCCAGGGAAAAAATATGAGGAAACGAGACATAATGCTGGTTTTATGACCATAGATACAATTAGCGAGAAGTGGGGTATTCCCGTTACGCAGAACAAGTTTCGTGCGCTTGTGGGAGAAGGCCGACTGGAGGGAGAAAAGGTACTGCTTGTCAAACCGCAGACCTATATGAACCTCTCGGGTGAATCGGTCGCAGAGATCCTCCATTTTTATAAGCTGATTCCAGATGAACTGGTGGTTATTTTTGACGACCTGGATTTGCCTACTGGACAGCTGCGCCTGCGGGAAAAGGGCAGTGCAGGCGGTCACAACGGAATCAAATCGATGATTCAGCATCTGGGCACACAAGAGTTCAAACGCATCAAGGTAGGAATTGGACGACCGGAGCCAGGTAGAAGCGTGAGTGATTATGTGCTGCAAACCTTCCCTGCTGCCGAGCGAAAAGCGATTGACGAGGCGGTCAGCCTGGCTGCCGAAGCAGCTGCGATGTGGGTCAAAGAGCCCTTTCTCAAGGTGATGAACCATTACAATAGTTTGAAGTAGCGTGTGCCCTCTAGTATGATTTTCCACTCTCACGACCATACTATCGATAAATGGTGTGGGGGTGGCATATACATGAGCATACGCTACACGTGTCGTTGTTGCGGTATGAAAATTGCCGAATTTGATGAATCACAGGTAACGGAAAATCAGCTCGGGTTTGATTCCTTGACCGAAGAAGAACGGGCTCTTATAATATCGAGAGAACAAAGTGGAGATACGGTGGTCCGCATTACATGCGACTACTGCCGTGAAGCACTGAATTGGAACCCGGAGCTTTCACTCGTCGGAAATCCGCTGCAATAACCTGAGGCGGATGTACAGGGATAGGAAGAAGGCTTGCCATGAAGGCCTTAGCTTGGGGAGCTAAGGCTTCTTTTCGCATGGTTGATCCAAAGCCCCATCTCTTGTGATGGTTTAGAGGAATGAATACGCCGTACGACAGTAGAACTAGAGAGGGGATTAGTGAATGCAAGTCATCATTAACCCGATGAAACAGGACGTCAATGTCGGGACGATTGTGGCGGGTCTGGAACAAGGCTTGAATGAACAGCTTGTTTCAGGGCTGGCTGGCTCGGCTAGGCAGACGCTCATGGCCGCATTGAAGGAGATGACGAATCGTCCGGTTTGCGTCGTCACCCATAACATGTATCAAGCACAAAAAGTATACGAGGATTTGATTGAGCTGGTACCAGCCGATCAAGTGCTGCTGTATCCGGGCAACGAGCTGATCGGCTCAGAGCTTGCTGTCGCCAGTCCGGAAATGCTGGAGCAGCGCATCCATGTGTTCAACCGTCTGGCCCAGGGCTTTACGGGTTTTTTGGTTGCGCCATTTGCTGGTTTGCGCCGCTTGGTCGTCCCTCCATACATATGGAAAAATGCCCAGATCGAGCTAAAAGTCGGAGAGGAATTGGACATTGATTCGTTCCTGCTCAAGTGCATCGAGCTCGGTTATGAGCGGGTGGATATGGTGGAGCGAAAGGGCGAGCTCAGCGTTCGCGGAGGAATCATCGACTTGTATCCGATCGATTCCGAGTGGCCGGTAAGGATTGAATTGTTTGACGTGGAGATCGATTCTATTCGTACCTTTGACATGGGGTCTCAGCGCTCTTTGACCTCTGTTCAGAAATATTTGCTTGGCCCAGCGAAGGAAATGATCGTCTCTACACCGCTCTTGCAGGAAGCCGCTGTCCGATTGGAGCAAAAGCTCGGAGAGACGGTAGCCAAGCTCAAGGACGGGGCTGCCAAGGAAAAAGTCGTAGAGCGGATTGGTTCAGACGTAGAACGCATGGCACAAGGGCAGCGCTTTGCCAATCTGTACGCCTACATTTCCGTGATCTACCCTACGCAGGACACGCTGCTGTCTTTCATGCCGTCGGACACTATTTTGATCATGGATGAGCCTTCCCGCGTGATGGATACTGCGGCACAATTGCAAAAGGAAGAAGGCGAATGGCTGACCGGGCGTATCATCCAAGGCGAGTACATGTCCAACCTGACGCTGTCTCGCACGTATGACGAGCTACTTTCTGCAAAGAAACGACAGATGATTTACTTGTCGTTGTTCTTGAGGCAGTCTCCTAAGACGCAGCCGCAAAATATCGTCAATCTGACCTGTCGCAGCATGCAAAATTTCCATGGGCAAATGAATGTGCTCAAAACAGAGCTGGCTCGCTGGAAAAAGTCCCAGGATCAGATCATTTTTGTCGCTGCCGACCAGGAGCGAGCGAAGCGTCTGGAGCGCGTTTTGCACGACTATGAGATGGAAGCGGATTTGCTGCTGGATTCTGTGGAAACGGTACCACCTGGACGTCCGACCATTATTCTGGGCAACCTGCAGTCTGGATTTGAACTGCCGCTCAACAAGCTTGTCGTCATAACCGAGGGTGAAGTCTTTACAGCCAAGCAGCGCAAAGCGCGCAAAGTGCAGTCGACGATGAGCAACGCAGAACGCATCAAAAACTACCTGGAGCTAAAGCCGGGTGATTACGTCGTTCACGTGAATCACGGGATCGGGAAGTATCTGGGGATCGAAACCAAGGAAATACTCGGAATTCATAAAGATTACTTGCATATTCAATACGCGGCTGGAGACAGCCTGTTTGTGCCGATCGACCAGATCGACCATGTGCAAAAGTACGTGGCGAGCGAGGAAGCACAACCGAAAATATACAGTCTGGGTGGAAATGAATGGAAGCGCGTCAAGAACAAGGTGCAGTCTTCGGTCAAGGATATTGCCGAGGATTTGATCAAGCTGTACGCTTCCCGCGAATCGGCAGTCGGTCATTCCTTTTCTGCGGATACCTTGGAGCAGCGTGAATTTGAAGCGATGTTCCCTTATCAGGAGACCGTCGACCAACTCAAAGCGATCAGTGAAGTCAAGGCAGACATGGAACGAAGAAGACCGATGGATCGTCTCGTATGTGGGGACGTTGGTTATGGAAAGACGGAGGTTGCGATTCGCGCTGCTTTCAAGGCCGTGATGGATGGAAAGCAGGTAGCGGTGCTTGTACCGACGACGATCCTGGCTCAGCAGCATTACGAGACGTTCCGGGAGCGCTTCGCCGACTATCCGATTCGCGTCGAGGTGCTGAGTCGCTTTCGTTCACGCAAGGAGCAAAATGCAAGCTTGAAGGGCTTGAAGGAAGGCACCGTAGACGTCGTAATCGGGACACATCGATTGCTCTCCAAAGATTTGACGTTCCGCGATCTGGGACTGCTGATAGTGGACGAGGAGCAGCGTTTTGGCGTCAGCCACAAGGAAAAGCTGAAACAAATGAAAACCAATGTAGACGTCATGACGTTGACGGCTACACCGATTCCAAGGACCTTGCACATGTCGATGCTTGGGGTGCGGGACCTTTCTGTTATTGAGACCCCGCCGGAAAATCGTTTTCCTGTCCAAACCTATGTCATGGATTACAGCCCGGCGCTGGTGCGTGAGGCCATCGAAAGAGAAATGGCACGAGACGGTCAGGTGTTTTTCCTTTACAACCAGGTGCAAGGGATCGAGCAGATGGCAGAGCAGATTTCGATGCTGGTTCCAGATGCACGAATTGCCGTCGCGCACGGTCAGATGAACGAGAGTGAGCTGGAAGCGGTGATTCTCGATTTCCTGGAAGGGAATTACGACGTCCTGGTCAGCACGACGATTATCGAGACCGGGGTGGACATTCCCAACGTCAATACCTTGATTATCTACAATGCTGATAAAATGGGCTTGTCCCAGCTTTATCAGCTGCGTGGACGGGTAGGTCGCTCCAATCGGATCGCGTATGCCTATTTTACGTATCAGCGTGACAAGGTACTGACAGAAGTAGCAGAGAAGCGTCTGCAAGCGATCAAGGAATTTACGGAGTTGGGTTCCGGATTCAAGATCGCCATGCGCGACTTGTCCATCCGCGGAGCCGGTAATTTGTTGGGAGCGGAACAGCACGGCTTTATCAACTCTGTCGGTTTTGATCTGTATAGCCAGATGCTGAAGGAAGCGATTGACGAGCTGAAAGGTGAACCAAGGCAGGAGCTTGTGACGCCAGTCGAGATCAACCTGCAGCTGGATGCCTATATTCCTTCGCTCTACATTACCGACAGTCGACAAAAAATCGAGATGTACAAAAAATTCGTTGCCGTTTCTACTTTGGAGGATGTCGATGATCTGGCCGAAGAATTGCTGGATCGTTTTGGCCCCGTCCAAAAGCCTGTGGAGAACTTGCTGACGATATCCCGATTGCGTGTCTATGCCCTGAAGCACCACATCACCGAAATCAGTCAAAAAAATCCGGACGAGATCAAGCTGTACCTGCATACCAGTCAGAACGAGAACATCGATGGAGGAGCCTTGTTCGCGCTCACCAGTGGCTGGGGCAGAAGGGTTGGTCTCTCAGGTGGACAACAGATCGTCATTACTGTTAAAGTAAAAGGGTTGCAAGAAGATGAGGGCGTTCAGTTGGTTGAAAAACTGTTGCGGCAATTTCACCAGGTGCGCAAAGACACGGGTAAGGAAAGCCCAGTCTCCTGATGTGGTGACTGCGGGCTTCCCAGAAAGGGAGATCCACATATGAAAATGAAACGTTCTTTAGCGATTTTATCTTCTGTTACATTAGCAATAGCATTGCTGGCCGGATGCGGCAATGCCAAAGAAAACGAGCAGTCTAACGGACAAACACCGTCCAATCAGACCGAGGCTGGACAAAATGGGGAGCAGACACCTGCAGCTGATCCCAACGATCCTTTGGCTCAATTTCCAAAGCTTGACATGCCGTTTACCGTAGCAGCCGATGCTACGATTGTCGAATATCAAGGCGGTAAATTGACAGGAAAAGAGTTTGAAGAGTTCCTGCGTGCCATCAACTTCATGAATCCACAGCAGGGAAGCATGATCGAGATCGCCGACAAGGATGCGCTCAAAGCCTTTGCACGTGAGTACACGGCTACGAAAATTTTGTCTGGGCGTGCGGACGAAGCGATCAAAAAGGAATCGAAGGACATGGCAGAGCAAACCTTCGAGAAAATAAAAGGGCAGTATCTTGGATTCTTTGGCAAGGACGAAGCCAAGTTTGAGAAGTTCCTGGAAGGGCAAGCTGTATCCAAGGAGATGATCGTAGGTCAAATGGCGATCATCAACGATTCAATCAATGTCCTGAAGAAGGAAATTGGCGATGAAGATCTCAAGAAAGAATTCGATGCACTGGATAAGGCTAACCGGACTGTGGCATCTGTTCGCCACATCCTGATTTCTACAGAACAGCGCCCACAAGAGGAAGCGCTGAAACTGGCTCAGGATCTGGAAGCTCGCCTGAAAAAGGGTGAAGATTTCGCCAAGCTGGCAACTGAATTTACAGACGACCCAGGCAGCAAGGAAACGGGCGGTCTGTATGAGGATACTGTAGTGACGCAATGGGTTCCTGAATTTAAAGAAGCTGCGCTGACCCAACCAGTTGGCGAAGTGGGGCCGCCTGTCAAAACCGATTACGGCTACCACATCGTAAAAGTGGAAAAGCGCACAGAGAAGACTTTTGATGAGATGAAAGAGCAGCTTCGTGCGCAAGCTTTGGAGAAGGCTTACGATGCCTTCAGCAAGAATGATCTGGACAAGCTGATCAGCAATTACAATATTCCGGAGCCGAAGCAACCGGCGACGAAATAAGGATGAAAAAACAGGGGGTGGGAGCACTCCCTGTTTTTTCGTTTTCTCGCATATTCTTGAAACAGGAACAAATACTATAATCACTCGCTACCGCCCGGGGGAGAGTAATCAAGACGAGTTGGAAAAAGTTGCTGCCAATACGCATAGGTAAAATTAGAATTTCAGGAAAAAATACAGGTATCCAACCACCAAGCACCTATTCACTACCCAACTTCTTTAGGGAAAGCGAGGCAACAAGACATGAAAGCAACTGGTATCGTTCGTCGAATTGACGACCTCGGTAGGGTCGTGATTCCCAAGGAGATTCGCCGTACACTTCGCATTCGTGAGGGCGATCCGCTTGAGATTTTCGTAGACCGTGACGGAGAAGTTATTCTCAAGAAGTATTCGCCCATTGGAGAACTTGGTGATTTTGCAAAAGAATACGCTGACTCTCTGTATGAGAGCTTGAACCATACTGTGTTGATATCAGACCGAGACAGCGTAATCGCCGTAGCTGGAGCGTCCAAAAAGGAATACTTGGAAAAAGCGATTGGCAGTATCGTAGAGAAATGTCTTGAAGAGCGCAAAACGCGGTTGGAGAAAAATTCGGGAACGTACGAAATTTGTCGCGATGTGAATGAGACCTATGGTTCGTTCGTTGTCGCACCGATTGTCGCAGGCGGTGACCCGATTGGTTCGGTAATCTTGCTCAACAAAAACGAATCGACCAAGATGAGCGATTTGGAAATGAAGATGTCTGAGACAGCTGCAGGATTCTTGGCAAAACAGATGGAGCAATAGCGAGAGCAGGAAGGTGTTCGAAAAAGCAGCCACCACATCATGGGGCTGCTTTTTTGTACGTGTAAAAAAGTTAGTTTAATGGTTTTCGTACGTGCTCGACAATGATTCTCGCACCGCTGGAATGGATCAACCAGTCGAATAGGGGAGCATGTCCAGTTTTTCTAATACGCAAATGCCTGTGGTATAATGTACGAAGTTTCAGCTTGGAGAGGAGAACGTTCACGTATATGGCTCAAGAAAAGACATCTTTACTGTTTGTGAAAGGCGCCGCGATTCTCGGGGTAGCCGGTCTTGTCTCCAAACTTTTGGGAGCGGTATATCGTATTCCTTATCAAAACATCGCCGGTGACATCGGATTGTACGTATATATGCAAGTATACCCGTTGTATACCACACTGCTGATCTTGGCTACGGCTGGTTTTCCCATCGCGATTTCCAAGATCGTCTCAGAGCGCATGGCTATTGGGGATGTAGGGGGAGCACGAAAATCATTTCGTGTAGCCAGCATCGCCTTGCTCATTCTCGGGTTCTTTTTTTTCCTCGTCTTATATGGGGGAGCGCCTTTGATTGCGGGATTCATGGGTGACGATCATCTGACCACTCCATTGCGCGCAGTTGCCTTATCACTGCCGTTACTTCCGATGGTAGCGATCCTGCGCGGCTATTTCCAGGGTCACCAGAACATGATGCCGACAGGTGTCTCACAGGTCATCGAACAGTTTGTCCGCGTGATTTTCATCCTGATTGCCGCCTATGTGGCGATGTACATCTATGAAGATGCCTATATGGCCGGTACGGGAGCAGTATTTGCAGCATTTCCTGGCGGCGTGGCGGCTGCACTGGTCTTGTTGTGGTATTGGAGACGGGACAAGCAGAAAGGGGCAGCACAGGTAGCTGAGGTGGAGCAATCTGCCAGCATCAGCAACTGGAGCAATCGGCAAATCCTGAATAGCTTGTTGAAATACGCGCTGCCGATCTGTATTGGAGCTCTGGTGCTCCCGCTTATACCGTTGGTCGACTCTATTACAGTCATCAACATGCTGCAATGGAGCGGGCTGGAAGAGCATGCGGCCAAGCTGTTAAAAGGAGCTTTTGACCGCAGTCAGCCTTTGATCCAATTTGGGACGTTTTTTGCAACTTCACTCTCGCTTGCTTTGGTTCCAGCGATCAGTGAGGCAGCTGCCCAGCGTCAAAAGCAATTGATTGCCACCCGTTCCGAGATTGCGATTCGCCTTACTTTTTTGTTGGGTCTGCCAGCTTCCTTCGGACTCGCGCTTTTGGCTGAGCCGATCAATGTGATGCTGTATGGAGACAGCAACGGGACAGAAGCGATCGCCGTTCAATCCTTTACGATTCTGTTCGCTACGCTGAGTATCGCGAGCGCTGGGATCTTGCAAGGACTGGGGAGAGTTATGCGCCCTGCTCGCAACCTGACGATAGGGGTTATTGTAAAGCTCGTGTTCAATCTCTTGTTGGTTCCTTTTTGGGGGATTACAGGGGCAGCGGTGTCTACGGTGTTGGCCTATTTGGTGGCGATGGGCCTCAATGTCCTCGGAGTCAAAAAATATACGGGTGCACGAATTGGATTGCGTCAAACAGCACTTAAGCCTACGATCTCTGTGTTGATCATGGCGGTTGTTGTACTGGCTGTCGAGTGGGCGGGACTTGTTCTCTTCGGCGGAGTCATCCAGTCGGAGCGTCTCTTGCATACCTTGGTTGGTCTTTTGGCAGTGGGTTCAGGGGCGATCGTCTATCTGCTGGCGCTGCTGAAGACAGGTGGCTTGACCAAGAACGATATTCACTTTTTGCCAAAAGGAAAGCGTATTGCTTCCTTGCTCACCCGACTTCGCTTGCTGCCTCCGAGCAAGGATCATGTTGAGAACGCGTAAGGAGATGTGACGATTGGACATGAAGAAAAGCACGATTACCGTAGTAGGCTTGGGAGCCGGAGACCTGGATCAGCTGCCTTACGGGATTTATCGCAAGCTGACACAGGCGAGCCACCTTTTTCTGCGGACAAAGGAGCACCCTGTGGTTACGCAGTTGACTGCAGAAGGCATCGCGATGGAATCCTTCGATGAGGTTTATGAACAGCACGAGTCGTTTGCCGACGTGTATGCTGACATCGTCGAAAGACTGTTTACCGCGGCTGAAACAGAAGGAAATCTTGTCTACGCTGTACCTGGTCATCCGCTGGTGGCAGAGCGTACTGTACAGCTTCTGCTGGAACAGGGAGAAGCAAGAGGTGTTCAGATCGAGATCGGCGGGGGACAAAGCTTTATCGATCCTTTGTTTGCGAGACTGCAAATAGACCCGATCGAGGGCTTTTCCCTGCTGGACGGAACAGCACTCAAAGCACATGAGATCGCTGTGGGCCTGCACACGATTATTGCGCAGGTATACGATGCGTTTGTCGCATCTGATGTCAAGCTGACGCTCATGGAAGTCCTGCCGGATGACTATCAGGTGACTGTAGCGACAGCGGTTGGCGTAGCTGGCCAGGAGCGAATCGAGACCGTTCCTTTGTATGAGCTGGATCGACTGGACCACTTCGGCAATCTGTCTTTGGTCTACGTACCGCCGACCAAAGAGGAGCGCATCTCGTATCGACAGTTCTCCTACCTGAAAGAGATTGTTGAGATTCTTCGCAGTCCGGACGGATGTCCGTGGGACCGCGAGCAGACGCACCAGAGCATCCGTAAAAATCTGATTGAAGAGACGTATGAAGTCCTGGAGACGATCGATGATGAAGACCCGGATGCCATGTGCGAGGAGCTGGGCGACCTGCTGATGCAGATCATGCTTCATTCTCAGATGGCTGCTGAGGAAGGGTACTTTACAGTAGACGATGTCGTCGCCGGGTTAAACGAAAAGCTGGTACGCCGACACCCGCATGTGTTTGGTGAAAAAAGTGCGGATGATGCGACAGAGGCATTGGCCAATTGGCAGGAAATCAAAGCGCAGGAAAAAGCGGCAAAGGGCATTGACGTGGACAACCAATCCCATCTGGCTGGCATCCCGCGCGATCTACCTGCACTGATGTACGCTTACAAGCTCCAGAAAAAGGCGGCCCAGATCGGTTTTGACTGGGACGATGTGGCGGACGTCTACGGAAAAGTGGAGGAAGAGTACCGCGAGCTGCGTGAAGCTTCAGAAGGAGAGCGGGCAGGGGAATTGGGGGATCTGCTCTTCGCAGTGGTCAACCTGGCACGCTTCCTCAAGCTGGACCCGGAAGAAGCGCTCGCCATGACGAATAAAAAGTTTAAACGCCGCTTTTCCTATATAGAAGCAAAGCTGAAGGAAGCAGGTCGCTCTTTTGACGAGACCAATCTGCAGGAGATGGACAAGTGGTGGGAGGAAGCCAAACACCACGAACGAGGGGGAGATGGAAAATGAGATTGGACAAGTATCTGAAGGTATCCAGGTTGATCAAACGTCGTACGCTAGCCAAAGAGGTATGCGACAAAGCACGGGTGGAAATCAATGACCGTCCAGCCAAGGCATCCAGCAACGTCAAGATTGGCGATAAGCTGGCGATTCGCTTTGGTCAAAAGATCGTGACTGTGAAAGTCGAAGACATCAAGGAAAACCCACGCAAGGAAGAAGCAGCATCCCTGTACAGTGTGCTTGGTGAAGTGCCGGTACCTCGCGATGAAAAGGAAGAGGACGCTTATTTGAAAGGCTAGGCTATCGATTCGTCAAAGAGGCTGCAAAAGCAGTCTCTTTTTTGTGGCAAAAAAAGGATATAATAGTGGTACCCGGATACAGATCAGAAGGGGTGTGTAAGAAATGAAGAATGTCAATGTCGTACGACTTGGATATTTGTTAGGGATTTCTCTATTGCTCTCTGCTCTCTTGTATTTTTTTGCATCGAATTGGCCTGCCTTGGAACGTTGGGGAAAGATTGGGATTAGCATATCTGTGATGGTGCTTTTTTATCTGGCTTCGTACCTGGTGGCCCTGCTGTTAAAAAGGCAACCGTTTATCAGTAACTGGCTGTTGCTAGCGGGCTGTCTTTCATTCGGGGTCAGCATTGCCTTACTTGGGCAAATCTACAATTCCCACGCAGATAGCTACATGCTTTTTGTGGTCTGGTTCTTGCCAAGTATCCTGTTTGCCTTTTTGACGCGATATCAGCCCTTTTACGTTCTGAGCTATGTACTTGCACATCTGGCGCTCTGGTTCTTTCTCGATCCTTCCGTGGTTCAGGTTGTACGCACCGATGAGTGGTGGTATATGGTCTTCTGGATCATCGCGCTGCTGAATCTCATGATGTTCTGGCTTACTTCCACCAATCGCCTGCAGTCTTCGGCAATACGCTATTTGTCATTCTCTGTTTTTTCCGTGGCGCTATTTGCCTCTTCCTTTGTAGATGTCTACGGTCCCTTTCCAGAGCTTCTCTACATGCTGGTCGGAGCACTCCTGTTTTTTGCCTTTTTGAAATGGATGCCTAGCCGGGGTTTGCTGATTGCTACGTTAGCATTTCTTGCCTTGTTTTTACTGGCGAATTTCTTTTGGTATATGGCGGAGTACTTCTCGGAAGGATTCCTGGTCTTGAGCCTGTTGGCAGCAGCTGCTCTGGTATGGGGGGCTGTGGAGGCTGCGAAATGGCTGAAAAAAGCGTCGAGTCATCAGGATAAATTATGGATTCGCATCATTCAGGAAGCATTTATGGTACTGGTCACTACGGTGGCTTCGCTCATTGCTTCTGCCTCGATTACGGGACTGCTTTTTCTGATGATCGAGGACGACGTGGGATATGCGGTCTTTTTCCTGGCTATCCTAGGCTTTTTGATGCCTGTAGTGTTCTACATTGAGATGAATCCTACGATTCGCTACACGCTGCTGATGATGGGGTACCTGCTCGGCGCCTCCTCAGCGCTATACTTGGACAATTGGTTGTGGATGCTCTTTTTGCTGGTGGTCATCGTGATTTGGATCATCCGGCCAAGCATACCTGGAAGATTATTGTCGCAATTGACTTTCCTTGTTGTCTTGTACATCAAACTGATCGATCTTATCGAAAATGAATGGATCTTGCTGCTGTTTTTCCTTTTTCAGATGGCGATGTACTTCTTTTTGCGGCATTCTCCGGTCTTGCGCAACAGTTCGCTATGCTACGCGCTGCTTTTCCTGCTGATCCTGACGGAATCGACGTTCAACACGAGCTTTACGGTGGTCGTCAATCTCGGCTTTTTCGCACTTAGCACGTTTTTGGTGTACTGGACGTTGCAGCGTGGGAGCAGATGGGAATTCGGCATCTCACTCGGGTTCTGGTTTGCTTTTATCGTCATGAAATACTACGACTTTTTCTGGAGTCTTTTGCACAAGTCTTTCAGTCTGCTGTTGTTGAGTGTGCTCTTCTTTGCAGTCAGCTACTGGCTGGATCGACGGGGTAAATTCGACGGGTCGACTGGCAGTCCAGCCATTTTTGCTGCCAAACGGCTGGTGCTTCTTCCTGTCATCGTACTCCAATTGGCAATACTGGGTTATCAGGTCTGGAGCAGTGAAACCATTTTGGCAGAAGGCACACTCGTCAAGCTGGAGCTGCAGCCAGTCGATCCTCGTTCCCTGCTGCAAGGGGATTACGTCCGCCTGAGCTACACCATATCCAATTTGGGTGAGCACGATGTAGCACATGGCGAGAAGATACGAGTCGTATTGAGAAAGCAACAAGATGATTTGTACGGTTTCAGTGGCTTTTACGAGCTGAATGGAGTCTGGAACAAGGAATACCAGGCCATGCCCGAGGATGTGGTGATCAATGGTACGACACTGGGCGGGGAAAGGGTCGAATATGGGATCGAAAGTTACTTTGTTCCTGAGGGCACCGGTCTGGAGGTAGAAAGGAATGCCAGGTTTGCTTTTGTGAAGGTCGGCAAAAAAGGAGACGCCATTCTGGAAAGCCTGTCCGAGCATTAATAACATGGAATGGAAGATAGAAGAAGCTGCCAACGTATAAGGGCAGCTTCTTCTTTATATAGGGAACCTTTTATCCATGCAGAGCAGGTGCCGAGGTAGTGTGACCAGACTGCTCCAGCTCACGAACGACGATTCGGACGAGCAAGAGACCACATACCCCCAAGCCTGCAAACAAGAACGCCATCGCGTACGAGGGGAGAATAGCACCCAGGCTGATTCCAATCGCACCACTCAGCTTGGCTCCTTGCAGAACGAGGCCATTGACGGCCATATACGAGCTGCGGGCATCGTCGCGAACAATCTCGGCCAGATAGGTTTGACGCGTCGGGATGTGCATCAGCTCCCCTACGGTTGCCAGGAACATGGTGAGAATAATGACCCAAAGCGTATTGCTGTAGGTCGTGATTGCATAGCCGCCAATATAGAGCAGTGCGCCCAGATACATGGCAGTCGCAGGGCGTGCCTTGCCGATCAACCGAGTGACGAATAAGGACAACCCTACAACGAGCAACGTATTTTCCAATTGGATGAGGCTGAATACCTTGATGCCTGTGATCTGGATAGAAAACCAGTCAAACAGATGCAGCGTTTGTGGAATAAATTCCTGGGACAGACGGACAGCGATGTAGTTGGAGGTTTGAAATTCTAGGGCAAAGATGAAGAGGCCTCCCAGCGAATAAAGCAAAAATCGGCGATCCCTCAACACCTGCCTGTAGCTGACCACCAGATCAGAAAGTAGCCTGCTGCCCTTGGGTAGCTCGCGCTGTGAGCAGGATGGCTGATAGGATTCCTGCATGAAGAATTGGGTAAGCGCCCATGTAAATACACCGATTAACGTGAGGATCAGCAGCAATTCAAAGCGATGGGTGGCGAAATACAGTCCGCCAAAGACAGAGCCGATGGCAATCGACAGGTTGGATGCCCAGTAACTGATGCTGTACATGAAGGTCCGATTTTCTTTGGTGCTGACATCGATCAGCATGGCGTCAGCAGCAGGGTTGATCAAGCCATTGCTCGCACTCTGTACAAGCATCATGGCAAATGTCAGCCAGGCAGAGTCCAGGAGCGGCGAGTTGGCGAGCGCCATGATTGAGAACGCGCCACATTGAATCAATTGCCCGTAAACCAACACCTTTTTTCTTCCCCAGCGATCGGCGATATACCCGCCGTAAAAGCTCGTCAGAATCTGAGCAATGATCGACATAAATAATAGAAAACCCGCCAAAGCCTGCCCGAGCTTGTCGGAAAAATAAATCGCCATAAACGGAAAGATCATCGTACCCACCACTCGGGTTAAAAAAGAAGTGACAATGCGGATGCGGATATTGGGATGCAGTTGAAAAAAGCCCATGTGCATTTCTCCTTTCTCTTTGGTATCATTTTTACGGAATAAAAGAGGAAGAAAAAGTGTAAGTTCACATGAGTAATTTCATCTTTTAAAAGGGCGGATCAGGCAAATGAAAAGCCACGAGCACTTCATGCAAATGTTATTGGGTCTTACCGATTGGGAGCGTGGACACGAGCAGGTTATTGGGATTGAAGAGTTGTCCCAGCTGCTTTGCTGTACTCCCCGCAACGTGAAATTGATTCTACGTAAGTGGGAAAAAGAGGGCTTGCTCAGGTGGAAGGCAGGCGTGGGGCGCGGTAATCATTCCACACTCACGATTTTGTGCGATACCACTGATTTTTTGATCGCACATTTTCGACGCTTGCTGACGGATGGAAAAGTGGGAGAAGCCATCGAATTGATCAGCCATCAACGTCTGCCCGCACAAGCCAAACGAATGCTCCAGGATGTATGGAACAATCAGTTTGGTTTCATTGCAGAAGAGACAGAGCAGGTGAGTACGGACGTACTGCGGATTCCAAGATCCCGAGCATTCAGTACGCTGGACCCGATCTTCGTTGCGGTAGCGGCTGAGAGCCATTTTGTCCAGCAAATCTGTCATCGGTTGATCGAATTTGACGTGGAGAAACAGCAATTCATTCCTCAACTCGCTCACGCTTGGGAGTGCAATGAGGAGATGGACACCTGGACCTTTTACCTGCGAAAAGGGGTTCGCTTTCATCACGGCCGTCTGCTTACAGTCAAGGATGTTGTCTATACCGTGGAACGGTTGCAACAGCAGGACTCGCCCTATCGCTGGCAGATGGAGGATGTGGTCCGAATGGAGCAGCATCATGACAGGAAAATCACTTTTCACCTGAGCCAGCCCAACGGTTTTTTTCTACATCTGGCAGGTTCGATTGCGATGTCCATCCTGCCGCATGATGTCCCTTTCTCGGAACGCTCCATGATCGGTACAGGACCGTTTCGGATGGCCGAATTTACCAGTGAGAGACTGGTTCTGGAAGCCTTTGAAGACTACTACCGGGAGAGAGCTTTATTGGATCGCGTGGAGATTTGGATAGTACCCGAATCGTCCTATCCCCACAAACGGTATCTGCTTCCCGAAGAAATCGGTTCATCTGCCAGTTCGTTGGGCAGGAGAGAAGGTGTGGAGTATCAGGAGGTAGGCTGTTATTACCTGGGCTTCAATTTCCGGCGTCCGGGTGTTCAGCATGACTATGCTTTTCGCAAGGCCATGCGTCTGATGATGGATCGCAAACAGTTTATAGCAGATAATCAGGCGCACCAGGAAAAGGAATACTCACCGGCAAGCAGCTTTTTGCCGGAGAAGAGCAAGACCATGAACTTTGCATCGACCTCATTGGAGGATGCCGCAGCCTGGCTGAAAAAGAGCGCCTATCAAGGAGAGATGCTCACCTTTTTTGTCAGCGAGGGCTATACGCATATGCTGGAGGCTAGATGGGTGCAGGAACGTTGTCGACAGATCGGTCTGCAGATCAAGATTGAAGTATTAAGAAAGGAAGAGTACCTGTCTCCAACCAATCGGATGGTTGAGGAGGCCGATATGGTGATGATGGGGGAAGTTCTGCAAAGAGATGTTGAATTGGGCTTATTCGAGGTCTATAAGAATACCTGCACGATGGTCCACCGCTTTATGGGTGATGAACAACGGGATTTTGTCGAGCGGAGCTTGTCCCAAGTGCTTCGCCTGCCAGATCGAGAGAAACGGATGCAGGCACTTGCCCTGATCGAGGATAAAATGAACGAAGAGCTGTGGCTGTTGTTCCATGTCCATATCAAGCGAACGGACAATGTTCATCCTGCCCTGCAAGGTGTGACGATGGACTCCTTTGGATGGGGGGATTTTGCGAAAATGTGGGTAAAATGACCTGATTTTCACCAATTCCCCATTCGTTACCAGTCTGTAACCCTTTCCCGCAAGCTTTTCTTTATCATAGTGGAGATTGCAGGGAAAAGGAGGCGTTTATCTTGCGCAAAAGCTTAAAAACTGGAATGTCTGTACTGCTGGCAACATCTGTACTTGCCAGTCCAATCGTAGTGTTGCCCCAAGCCGCGTATGCTCTTGAAATCGAAGATGTATCGGCTGACGATACGGATACCGAAGAAGAAACTGAATATACGTTTGAATTTGAAATTGAAAAAGCACTCTCGTCCGGCGATGAAATCACCGTAAGATTCCCTTCTGGGTTTACAGTGGACAAGAATCTGAGAACGCGGGACGTATCCCTGGAAAATGATGACGGGGATGAAATTGAGATCGACGATGTAAGCGTAAGTGGTCGTAATGTGACGATCGAGCTGGGTGAAAGGATCAGCAAGAACACTGTACTGGTTCTGACCATCGACTACGTCACCAATCCGAAGAGCAAAGGCGATTACGATATCACCATCGTCACTTCGAGTGAGTCCAAAGGCGATACCGAAGAAATCACGATTGGAAAGTCGTCGAGTAGCAGTAGTAGCAGCAGCCGTTTTGACGTGTCCCTCGGCAAAACAACAGCTGGAGACAACACATCCGTAACACTCGGACAATTCAATCTAAGCTCCGCCCTAAAAGAAGGCAAATACATCTACGTGACCATGCCGGCCAAGGATATGCTGCCGAAGAGCATCAGTCGCTCGGATGTGAAAGTGAATGGAGAAAGAGCGGAGAGCGTATCCATATCAAGCAACACGATTCTGAGAATTGAAATCCCAGAAGATGTAGACGGCGACAAAAAGCTGAAGCTGGAGTTCTCCTCTTCTGCTGGCATCGAGAACCCGTCTTCCGCTGGCAAATCTTACACGTATGAAGTAGAGTACGACAAAAAGACATACAGATCGGAAACCTTTGAGATCAAGGATTCTTCCTCCTCTTCCAGCTCCTCCGCAACGTTTGATGTCGCGCTGTCCGACCGCAGTGCCGGAGCACGCACAAGCTATACGATGGATCTGGATCTATCCACCAAGTTCTATTCGGGTACAGATATCTCGGTAGAATTCCCGAGCATCGAGATGGTTCCGCCGGTCATTTCCAGCTACAACGTAACCGTGAATGGAGATCAGGTATCCGGCCTTGCTGTAAATGGAAACAGAGTCTCCTTCCGCACGCCAAGCGGTTTTTCCAGCACGAACTCTCTTACCATCAAATTTGCTCATGAAGCGTACCTGATCAACCCGCGTACAGCAGGTTCTTACGAAATGGTCGTCAAGGTGGATGGCAAAACCTATCGCTCCAAAAAGTTCGAGGTAGGTAATGCTAGCGTAGTTCCACCAGCGGTAGTGGACAACACGACTGCAACCATCGCACTGACCAGAGCGACCGCTTCTACGCCTGCTGGTCTGCAAGTAGGAATCAAGGGATTGGGCCTGCCGTTAACCAAAGGAAAAGACTTCATTGAGGTCGTCATGCCTGCCGGTTTCCGCGTACCTGCTTACATCCCGCAAAATGCTGTGACGGTGAATGGCGTGGCAGCCAATTACGTTGGCGTACGTGGACAAAACCTGGTCATCTTCCCAGCACAGGATATTCCGGCAAAAACAGCCGTAAATGTGAATGTTCTGGAGTCTGCAAGTATTGTGAATCCAGCGACGACCGGTGTGTACAGCATTTCGGTATACACCTCTGAGGAGCAAGGGTTGCTGTTTGCGCGTCCCATTAACATCGTGGCTCTGAATGGAGTAGGATTTAAAGCAAATGTGGCGTCCTTTACGAAAGACGGCAAGACGACTGCATTGGCGGTGGCACCGTATACGGTCAATGGACATACGCTGATGCCAGCTTCCTTCTACCGCGATGGACTGGGTCTGTCTGTGACTTGGAACAACACATCAGCTCGCATCGTAAGCGGAAATACCACCATGCAGTTTAAAGTAGGCTCCAATGTGGCGACTGTGAACAATCAAAACATTACATTGCCTACTGCCGTTCAACTGAAAAACAACATCCCGACGATTCCGCTGCGCTTTGTCATGGATCGTTCCGGCTATCAAATCGTGTATGTCAATGGAAACTACATTGTGTATAAATAATCGACAAAGGCAGTACTAAAGCTGCGGCCCGCAGGATGAACGCTTGTACCAAGTGCTCATCTCGCGGGTCTTTTCCTTTCTTTTTTGCAAATGAAAATCATAAAAGGACATCCCCTCCCATACGATGGTACAAGAAGGGTACGTTTAGGGGGGAGTTATCATGAACGAGCACATAAAACGACCTCGGCACGAAGTCGTGATGATCAATCGACGCAGTTTGGCGATTTCAGGAGTAAAAAACGTCGAAAGCTTTGACAGCGAGGAATTCCTCTTGGAGACGGAAGGCGGCTTTTTAACCATACGTGGCCAAAATCTGCACATGAAAAATTTAAGCCTAGAAACCGGAGAAGTGGCTATCGAGGGTCTCGTACACGAGATGGCCTATCTGGAGCAAGGACAGGTCGGGGATCGTTCGAGAGGATTCTTCGGCAAGCTGTTCAAGTGAGTATCGGTGTTCAGCTTCAGACGGTGATGGCCATGTTGACGTGTGGAGCATTGATGGGAATGGGGTTTGACACGTATCACGTTTTCAAGGGCAGAAGCAGGATGCCTGGTTGGATCGTATTTATTTTCGATCTCTTGTTTTGGGTCGGGAGTATGGCCCTAGTCTTCTTGATTTTAGTCAAAGTAAACGACGGACTCATCCGTTTCCCTATCTTTTTTGCCGTGATTATAGGCGCGTGGATGTATTTTTTACTAGGTAGTAAGAAGTATATTCATTTCCTGAACCGCATGATAAAATTTTCACAGTGGTTATATCGTACCACTGTACTTGTGATCGACACGATTGTAGTGCGGCCCATTCTGTTTTTCTATCGAGTGATCCTGATGCTGCTCGTGTTTCTCTATTCGGTGTTGCTGGCCATCATAGGTTTTGTGTGGAAGGTGACGCGATTTGTCACATCACCTTTTGCCAGATGGGGTCAACATTTGGGGAAAAAAATGTTCGGCAAAACAACAGGATTTTGGAAGAATTGGAAGAATTGGTTTCACTCGAAGAAAAAGCAGGATTAAGAAGTTCTGAGGTGAGCAAAGTGAGCAAAGCAGTTTCCTCTCCATCAAACAGAAAAGGACAGAAGCGTAGGATTCGGCTGTTTTTCTTTGTGATCCTATGCTGCTTCATCTGGACTGGCTATACGTTGTACCTCCAAAGCGGGGTGCTTGCCCAGAAGAAGTCAGAGTTGGAGACGCTGCAGCAGGAGACAGCAGTGCTTCAGCAAAAGCGGGAGGAGCTTACATACGAGGCGAGTCGGTTGAACGATCAGGATTACCTGGCCGAGCTGGCACGCAAACGTATTTACTTTACAAAACCAGGGGAAAGCATATACGTGATTCCAGAAGAATAGAGTGTGCATCGGATCTTCAAGCAGAGGGAGGCTTTCCAGCTCATGGGAGTCGAGATCGGGAGCAAACTTGAAGGAAAAGTGACGGGTATCACGAAATTCGGCGCATTTGTGGAACTGCCAGGGGGAGCAACCGGTCTGGTTCACATTAGCGAAATCGCAGACACGTTCGTCAAAGACATTCACCAGTTTCTGAAGGTAGGGGACGTGGTGACAGTCAAAGTTCTAAGTCTGCGTGAAGGAAAAATTGGTTTGTCGATCAAAAAAGCCAAGGAACAGGAGCGTCCTCCGCGCAGTCCGCGGGAGCGTGGAGAGGGCTTTGAAGATAAGCTGAACCGGTTTCTAAAAGAGAGCGAAGAACGTCAGTCAACGCGCAAAAAAAATGCGGAGAAGCGAGGACGTCACCGTTAATAAATCTAAAAATTTTGACTTTTCTTTCTTTATAGATTATGTATTTTCTCTAATAAACGAGGAAGGTCATTTGGTGGAAATGACGAATAGGTAATATAAGCCCGTTTCGCTAAGCGCGAATCACCTGTCAGCCGACGTTGTCCGCCATAACGTCGGCTTTTTTCTATTCTGAGATAGGAAGGCCTCAACCAACCTCTTTGCCGTGTCTGCCAAGACCAGAGACGCGCGCAAAGAGGTTTTTTCGTGCTTTCATGTCCAAACATGTCAATGTTTTTGTCGCACGATTCTAGGAATACGACTTGGTATTTTGACAAATTTTACATAACCCCCTTCGTATAATGAGAAAACCGAAATGAACAAGAACGGGGTGGTGCGCAAATGATCGCAAACAAGAATGTATCAGGAACGGGTCAGGTATGGACTCGTCAAGTATCCGAACAAGTGAATACAACAGCAACTACGTGGACTGAAAAAGTGGCCCAAACCGTACAGAAGTGGAATGTGCTTCCCTTGTTGATGGGATTTTTGTTGGGTCGTGCGTTGATCCTAGAAGAATTGACGCCGTTTGTCATTCCGTATTTTATGGTCATGTTCTACTTGCGTCGTGATTGTATGATGGCCACGGGGCTTGCCCTGATCGCAGGTGCGTTCACGCAATCCGTGCCAGTGGGTCTGCAGGCGACACTCGGTATCGTGCTGGCGTTGATTGCCTGCAAGCTAAGCGAGCGATTCAGGCAAAAGGACTTTTCCCGAACTCCCTTGCTCGTGATGGTGACCGTATTTATCAGCCATTTGCTCTATCAGGTGCTGACTAATCAGGTCAATACCTTTGAATTGGTGATGGTCGGGGTTGAAGCCGTACTGGGTTTTGTGCTGACCCTGATTTTCATCCAATCGCTGTCGATCATCTATATGGCCAAGCCTTATGAACCGCTGAAGACCGAGGAAATTGTCTCATTGGTTATTCTGCTGGCCTCTTTGATGACGGGCACAGTGGATTGGGTTATAGAAGGAATCTCGATGGAACACGTCTTGTCGCGGTACCTGTTGCTCCTCTTTGCATTCGTCGGTGGCGGCACGGTTGGGGCTGCAGTCGGTGTGGTGACCGGCCTCATTCTCAGTCTCGCGAATGTAGGAGCCTTGCAGCAGATCAATCTGCTTGCTTTCTCCGGGCTGTTGGCTGGGTTGCTGAAGGAAGGCGGAAAAGTCGGCGTATCGGCGGGGCTGCTGATCGGTACTGCGATTTTAGCTATATACGGAGGGGCAGAGGAAACCCTCTATCTTTCACTGGTAGAAACGTCACTGGCGATCGTCCTATTCATCCTGACGCCAGCAGTCCTATGGAAAAAAGTCGCCCGCTTTATTCCGGGCACTCCGGAAAATCAGCAGTCTCATCAGGAGTACATGCGCAGGGTGCGCGATGTGACGGCGGGGAAAATTCAGCAGTTCTCAGATCTGTTTACTCAGCTGTCACACAGCTTTGCCCAAACAGCTGATCCGGAGGAAATCGAAGAGCAGGCTGATGCTTTTCTCAGCAGAGTCACCGAGTTCACCTGCCAGAAGTGCTTTAAGAAGGAGCAGTGCTGGGAGAAGGACATGCAATCGACCTACGAGGGGATGCGTTGGCTGGCGGAAAAAGTACATGAAAACGGCACGCTGGCGGGGGTTACGCCACCTCGGGATTGGGAGCGCAAATGCGTCAAGACAGACAAGGTGTTCACTGTCATGGAGCAGGAATACGACCGTCAGCAATCGTTTGAGCTATTGAAAAAACAAGTGAAGGAGAGCCGCAAGCTGGTGGCAGATCAGCTTTCGGGTGTCTCCCGGGTGATGAGCGATTTTGCCCAGGAGATCCAGCGTGAAGGCATGGAGCTGAGCTTTCAGGAGAAACAGGTATCGAAGGCGCTGGAAGGGTTGGGACTCTCTGTGCGCCGCGTGGATATACACAGCTTGGAGGAAGGAAAGGTAGATATCGAGATCAGCCAGCCATCCTGCTACGGACGAGATGAATGCGCCAAAATTGTGGCCCCGATGCTGACAGAGATTCTGGGTGAGAACATCATCGTCCGGGAGCGGCATTGCGAAGCGCAGAAAGATGGTTCCTGCACGATGTGCCTGGCTTCAGCCAAAACGTTTGAAATCGACATAGGCATCGCTGGTGCGGCAAAGGATGGGAAGCTGCTTTCTGGAGACAGCTTCCGCACGATGGATCTGGGCAATGGCAAGATGGCCTTGGCAATCAGTGATGGCATGGGCAATGGTGAACGCGCTTTCCTCGAGAGCCAGTCCGCATTGGACATGCTGCAGCAGCTGCTGCGCTCCGGTATTGACGAGAAGCTCTCGATCAAGACCGTCAATTCGGTCCTTGCCCTTCGTTCTACGGACGAGATGTTCGCTACGGTGGACCTGGCCCTGATCGACCTGCAGACGGCGCATACACGCTTTGTGAAGATCGGTTCGACGCCCAGCTTTGTAAAGCGCGGACCGGATGTAATCACCATTACCGCGAACAATTTGCCGGTAGGGATCTTGGAGGAAATCGAGGTGGATGTCGTATCCCGCATGCTAAAGCCGGGAGATCTACTGATCATGATGTCGGATGGCATTTATGAGGCGCCGCGCCATATCGAAAATCGGCAGGCATGGATGAAGCGAATCATCGCAGAGCTGGAGACAGACAACCCCCAGGAGGTGGCGGACCTGCTTTTGGAAAAGGTCATCCGGCAGCATTCCGGACAGATCGTAGACGACATGACCGTGCTTGTGGCGCGCATCGATCGTTTTGTGCCACAATGGTCGGCTATCCAGGTTCACGGCATGCAAAAGCTGGAACGACCGAGGATTGTGAGTTAGGAAGGTATGTTTTCCCTTCTGCGCGTCGATACTGTTGCTAAAACAGGCAGAATGGGGAGATTATTTGTGAAAGAAGCGACACTTCGACAGATTCTGGTTGTAACAGATGGCTGCTCCAATTCCGGTATGAGTCCGGTGGCAGCTGCAGCGCTGGCGAGAGAACAGGGAATCACGGTGAATGTGATTGGCGTTATTGACAAAAGTGAGCTTGGTGAAAAGGGGGAAACGGAGATCCGCGACATTGCGGAAGCAGGGGGCGGATTATGTGATATCGTCTATCCGCAGCAGTTGGCCCAAACGGTGCAGATGCTGACGCGCAAAGCGATGACCCGAACGATTCATCAGGTCGTAAATAAAGAATTGCAAGAAATCCTCGGTGATTCAGGAATCGAAGAACTAGCGCCTTCCAAACGCGTACAGGTAGCCGGAATGGTGGACGAACTGGGCGAGAAAAGCAATCTGAATGTCGTGATGCTGGTGGATACCTCGGGGAGTATGAAGCCGAAAATATCCGCTGTACAGCAAGCCATTCACGATTTCAGCATCAGCCTTCGTTCGCGGAGTGGGCAAAGCCGTATGGCGGTCTGCTCATTTCCTGGGAAACATCAGCATCTCGATGTGCGAATTCCTTGGACGGATAAAGTCGAGCAGGCGCACCAGCTAACACCTGATTTGGCGATGAGCGGAATCACACCTACAGGCCCAGCGATTGTCGAAGCGATCGCTTTATTCGAACACATCAAACTCCCTCAAGCACTATCTGAGCGTTATCGCGAGTCGAATGTTGAAGACGGTGAAGGAGATTTGCGTGACCATGTCTTTTAAAGTGGCCACACCCGACCTGCCCCGCCAATTTCATGGGAAGTGGAACAAAAACGTTTACCACGTTCTGCGGGAGTTGGGGCGTGGTGCAAACGGGGCCGTCTATTTGACCACACAAGGTGGCGTCAAGAGAGCGGTCAAGGTTGGTTTCGAGGGCATGGATATATTGATGGAAGTAAATGTGTTAAAAAGCTTGCAACAGGGGCGGGATTCCCGAGTGGGACCGCTCCTGTGTGACGTAGACGATCTCGTTTTAAACGGAAGACCGTGTACTTTTTACGCCATGGAGTACCTGGATGGCGATCAGCTGGATGACTATATCCAAAAGGCAGGGGTGGAGTGGGTTCCTGTACTGATCGTTCAGCTTTTGGCCCGCCTTGACATCCTTCATAAGCATGGTTGGACCTTTGGCGATTTGAAGCCAGAGAACGTGATCGTCACCCGCCAGGACAAGCAGGTAAGTCTGATCGACTTTGGTGGAGTGACCAAGCTCGGCAACGCTGTCCGCCAGTTTACGGAAGAGTATGACCGCGCTTATTGGCATGCCGGAGACAGACGTTCCGAGGTCAGCTACGATCTGTTTTCGACAGCAGTTATGATGGTCAGGCTCGTCGTGGATTCACAGACTTGGCACATGAGCTTGGGCGAACCGCGTCAGACCCAGATACTCTGTGATATAATACGAAAAAGTGACAGCTTGTACCCCTATCGAGTGCCTTTGATCAAGGCATTTCACGGGAAATATGCCACTGCCCATGAGATGAGGGCAGAAATGCTGGCTATTTTGCGTGAATCGACAGTAGCACCTGCTTCCCCAGCACCGACAAAGCAACAAGGATCGGGTACAGGAGGCAAGTGGATCAGCAGTTTGTTCGTTGCATCGATGCTGCTGCTGGCTGGCACACTTTACTATGCATGGTTTTTATGAAGGGTGTGACGATGAGTGTCCGCAGATTTGGTGATGGATACATGTCTGTTGGCAGGGACCATGATTTTGAAAAGCGGGGGAGAGACTTATCGAACGGAAGAGACGATGACTCGTATCGCGCAAGCGGCAGGGATGGACGACGTGAACAGCTCTGCTACGCCGACGAGTGTGATTCTTTCGTTTCGCTGCCAAGGACAGGACCATACACGCATGGTTCGCACTCCCAAGCGGACGACCAACCTGAACAAGATTACGTTGGTCAATGATGTTTCCCGACGTTTTGTCAGCGGAGGCATTACGTTGTCTGAAGCATATCGTACACTTCGCGAGATTGATCAAAAGAAGCCGGTTTATCCGAAGTGGATGCAGCATATGGCAGCCGCTACTGCCAGCGGCGCCTTTTCCATGCTGGCTGGAGGCACTTGGCTGGATCTTGGCCCTAGCGCCCTAGCCGGATTGACTGTGAATCTGAGCATGGAATATTTCGAAAGGTTTGTTCACATGAAATTTTTCACCGAGTTTTCAGCCGCCCTCTTGGGTGGTCTTGTTGCCTTATTATTTGTCACCTTTTTTCCTCAGCTGCACATGAGCATTCTGATCATTGGTGCCATGCTTCCTTTATTTCCAGGTATCGCGATCACAAATTCACTTCGCGATCTGATGGCGGGTGATTTGGTCGCTGGTGTATCGCGTGGAGTGGAGGCGATGCTGACTGCTGTCTCCGTAGCGGTGGCCACTGCGATTATTCTCTGGTTTATGAGGTGAGTACGATGTTAATAAAAGGATTGGCACTTAGCTTGATCTCTTCTACTGCCTGGTGCATTTTGTTTAATGTCCCAGTTCGGACGATTTTGGCAGGTGGTATGGCAGGAATGGTCGGATGGCTGGTCTTCTCGTTTCTCCCTATGCTTGGGGCAGAGGTGTTGCTCTCTACGCTGGTGTCAGCATCCGTCGTCTCGTTGCTGAGTCAGCTCCTTTCCGTCCTGCTTCGTGTACCTTCGACCAACTTCAGTGTAGCAGGCGTCATCCCCCTTGTTCCTGGATCGTTGGCTTACAAATCCATGCTTGCCTTTGTCAATAATGATTATGTGGGAGGCATCACGCTGGCTACACAAACCTTGCTGGTAGCAGGGGCGATTGCTTCGGGCTTGATATTTGGGATCTCGGTCCTGACGATCTGGAAAGGAGCCCGTTATGCTGGAAAGCGTACACAACGAGATTGAACAACACGCATTGCTCCTCCCAGGTGAGACGATTGTGACCGGATTGTCGGGGGGGAATGATTCGACAGCTCTCCTGCATATCTTGGTGACACTAAATCAAAACTATCAATACGGCTGGAAGCTGCATGCGGTTCATTTGAATCACGGCTTTCGAGGTGAAGAGGCCCGACAAGACGCTTTGTTTGCTGAAGAATTGTGTCATCAGCTGGGCGTTGCCTTTCATCTTTTTGAACGCGATGTCCCGGCTTACATGGAGGAGACGGGGATGGGCGCTCAGGAGGCGAGTCGAGAGCTCCGTTATCGCCTGTATCGGGAGGTTGCGGAGAAGGTCCACGCGACCAAAGTGGCGCTGGCCCACCATGCGGATGACCAGGTGGAGACGATCTTGTTTCGCATGATTCGCGGAACGCGGCTTCACGGACTTGCAGGCATGCCCAAAAAGCGTCCGATGGAAAGAACGAATCATGTCGAGCTAATCCGTCCTCTTTTGCATAAAACGAGGAAAGAACTGGAACGATATTGTCGGGATCATGGCTTGCAGCCACGAGAAGACAGCAGCAACCAATCCAGAAAGTACAAGCGAAACCTGCTTCGGTTGGAGGTCATGCCTCTTTTGGAGGAGGTCAACAGTCGTTACAGGGAGCATATTCTTCAGGCAGCCGAGGCGATTCGACAAGACGAATCGCTGCTGGAACGACTCGCCAAGGAACAGCTGAAACAGTTGATAATCGGGCAAAATTCGAATTGGATTGGAATCGACAACGACAAGTTTCAAAGTTGTGACGTTGCTTTACAAAGGAGAATGATTACTCTAATATTAAGTTATCTCTCAAAGCAAACCGAGTGGTCTTCGCAGCATGTGGAGACCGTTTTGTACATGTCAAGGGGGACGCGTCCTTCTTCGGAGCTGCATTTGCCTAAAAACCTAGTGGTAAAAAGGGTTTATGGACAAATTCATTTTCGGTGTAATGGACGTACAGAGGACATACATACTTATTGTTATAAGCTCGCTGTTCCGGGGGTTACTTGGATAGCGGAAGGAAAGGCTGCTGTACATACGTCTTACCTGAATGGTCCAGTGGACTGGAAGCTGCTTTTAGACAATGAAGCGATTTTTGATGCGGATTGTCTGCCTGATACGCTATATGTGCGCAACCGAAAACCGGGTGATCGTCTCTCGATGATGGGCTTTCAATCGGAGAAAAAGCTGAAAGAGCTGTTGATCGATGCCAAGGTTCCAAGAGACTGGCGCGACAAACTCCCTCTTTTGACTGCCGAAGATCAGGTTATTTGGGTGCCGGGTGTGCGTCGTTCCGCCGTAGCGCCGATACGAGAACAGACTAGGCGTTTTTTGCACGTGCGGGTAGAGTTTGGAGAAGATTGGCGGGAGGTTTTTGAATGAATCAAGACATCGAGAAGATTTTGCTTTCTGAGGAGCAGATCGCGGAAAAGGTAAAAGAACTGGGTGCAACACTGGCAGCAGAATACAGAGATAAAAACCCTCTGGTCATCTGCGTATTGAAAGGTGCCGTTGTATTCATGGCTGACCTGATCCGTCATATGGATATTCCATGTGAAATGGACTTTATGGCAGTTTCCAGCTACGGAAGCGGTACAGAGTCCTCGGGTATGGTAAAAATCCTGAAGGACCTGGATACCTCTGTGCAAAACAGGCATGTACTGGTTGTAGAAGACATCATGGACAGCGGTTTGACCTTGAGCCGACTGGTTGAGCTTTTGCGTCATCGCGAAGCGGCGTCAGTGAAAGTAGTTACACTGCTGAACAAGCCGGAGCGTCGCAAGGTGGATATCTCTCCGGATTACAGCGGCTACGATATTCCTGACGAATTCGTGGTGGGGTACGGTCTGGACTACTCCGAAAAGTATCGGAATCTGCCGTTCATTGGTGTGCTGAAGCCTGAGGTTTACACCAAGTAGCTTTGTTGTGAAGACCTTGCTTAATATGGTAAAATGTCAAAAGTGTCTGTTCGTGAGAGGAGGTAAGGAATGAATCGCTTTTTTCGTAATACCGGGTTCTACCTACTTATTTTTCTTGTCACGGTCGGGATCGTAAATTTCATCCTCTCCGGTACTGATAAGGTTGGGAAACTTACATATCAGGATTTCCGGGTGCATTTGAAAGCCGACAACATCACCGAGATGGCCATTCGTCCTGAGAATGGTACATACAGGGTAGATGGTGTTCTGGCCAATCCAGCCCCGGGACAGGAAAGTAACAAGTTTTTTACCAACGTTCCACTGACTCAATCCGATATTATCTCGTTGATCGAACAAAAGATCGATGAGCAAAAGGTGAAAATTGTAGAGGTCAATCCAGCCGAGGGCAACAGCATCTGGCTCACGTTCCTGACCTCGATCATTCCGTTCGTGATCATCTTCATCTTGTTCTTCTTCCTGTTGAACAACGCGCAGGGCGGAGGCAGCCGAGTGATGAACTTCGGCAAAAGCCGTGCGAAGCTGTACAACGAAGAGAAGAAACGCGTCACATTCGACGATGTGGCGGGTGCAGACGAAGAGAAAGCAGAACTGGAGGAAGTGGTTGACTTCCTGAAAGACCCACGCAAGTTCAATGCGGTGGGAGCCCGGATTCCAAAAGGGGTACTGCTTGTCGGACCTCCAGGTACAGGTAAAACCTTGCTGGCACGTGCTGTTGCGGGTGAGGCAGGAGTTCCATTCTTCAGTATCTCCGGTTCCGATTTCGTAGAGATGTTCGTCGGTGTGGGTGCTTCCCGCGTCCGCGATTTGTTCGAAAACGCGAAGAAAAATGCTCCGTGCATTATCTTCATTGACGAGATCGACGCAGTGGGTCGTCAGCGTGGAGCTGGACTCGGCGGCGGTCACGATGAGCGCGAGCAGACGTTGAACCAATTGCTCGTAGAGATGGACGGCTTTGGCGGAAACGAAGGTATCATCATGGTGGCTGCGACGAACCGCCCTGACATTCTCGATCCGGCATTGTTGCGCCCAGGTCGTTTTGACCGTCAAATTACAGTAGATCGCCCGGATATCAAGGGTCGCGAAGCGGTGCTCAAGGTTCATGCCCGCAACAAGCCGCTTGGTGACGACGTGAAGCTGGACGTGATTGCTCGCGGTACATCGGGCTTCACAGGTGCTGACTTGGAAAACCTGTTGAACGAAGCAGCGCTCATGACTGCGCGTAAAAACAAAAAGATGATCAATATGGTGGAAGTGGACGAAGCGATTGACCGTGTGATTGCCGGTCCGGCGAAAAAATCCCGCGTCGTCAGCGAGGACGAAAGACGTCTGGTTGCTTTCCACGAAGCTGGTCATACGATCATCGGCTACCACTTGAAAAATGCTGAGATGGTACATAAGGTCACTATTATTCCACGCGGCCAAGCAGGTGGATACACCGTGTTCTTGCCGAAGGAAGACCGTTTCTTTGCTACCAAAACAGACTTGCTTGACAAGATAACAGGTCTTTTGGGTGGGCGTGTGGCGGAAGAATTGGTTCTCGGTGATATCAGTACCGGTGCACACAACGACTTCCAACGTGCTACAGCTATTGCGCGTAGCATGATTACAGAGTACGGTATGAGTCGTCTAGGTCCGATGCAATTCGGTAAAGCCCAAGGTCAGGTCTTCCTGGGGCGTGACTACGGCACTGAACGTAACTACTCCGATAAGATCGCTTATGAGATCGACCAAGAGATGCAAAATATCATTAACGAGTGCTATGAGAAGTGTAGAGATTTGCTGACCAAGCACCGTGATCAGCTCGACCTGATTGCTACTACGTTGCTCCGTGTGGAAACACTGGACTCCGGGCAAATCAAACAACTGATCGAAACCGGTAAAATGGACAATGACCCAGCGAACAACCAAGACGTGGTCGTGAACATTCAACCGAAGAAAGATGAAGGAAAAGAAGAAGTGAAAGAAGCGACAGACGCTGCGGAAACCACAGTAGACGAAGCTAAAAACGATGAACCGAAACAATAAGGAGCGCCTCTGGTGCTCCTTTTCTTCTACTATTTGAATACGTCGCTTGCTGTACAAGATGCCTGTTAAGGGGGAAATAGGATGGGACTCAAACCTCGCCTTGCTGCTTTTGATATGGATGGAACTTTGTTGAACAAAGAATCCCAAATGACGGAGACTACCAAAAAGGCATGTCTGGAGCTGCAACAGCAGGGGTGCAAGCTGGTGCTTTCGACGGGACGTACCTTTGGATCAGCACAAATCCCGATTGATGCCTTTCCGTTTGACGGTTTTGTGTGCAGCAACGGAGCGACTGTATTTGAAAGCGACGGAAAGATGGTACACCAAACGCTTCTACCCAATGACCTGGTTGCCGATGCCATTCTTACGCTGCGTCAGGAGGTTCTTTACTACGAGCTTCACGACACCGCGAGCAATCGCTGGATGATTCAGGAGGATCGGGAACGTTTGGAGGCCATGTTGGAGGAGGATACTTCGCTGGAAGGGATCTCGATCCGCAAGTTCGCCTTTTACAAGCTAGCAAGAGTAATTCCTCTGCAAGAAATGCTAGAGATGCTGAGCAAGGCAGAAACCAAAATCGTTAAGCTGTTTATCTGGCATAGCAATCCTGAGCTGCTGGAATGGGTCAGGGAGAAGCTGGTGCCTTGGAACAGCCAGGTAAACATTACTTCATCCGGCAGACACAATGTAGAGATGCTGCCCCAAGGCGTGTCCAAGTGGGAAGGTCTTCTTTACTTTTGCAACAAATGGAGGATTCGTCCAGAGGAAGTCATGGTCTTTGGCGATGCAGAGAATGATCGGGAGGCTCTGAGTGCAGCGGGCTACGCTGTAGCAATGGAAAACGCGTCCCCGGAAATCAAGGAACTGGCGAAATACATCGCACCTCATCACGATGACGATGGCGTGGCTCAATTTATTCGCCAACAGATCACGGAATGCGAGTAGCTGTTTCATCCAGACTCCATTCATTGACATTGCTCGGTTATCCGCTTACAATGACCGTAAATTAAGACACCTAGTAGGGGGACTTTTCACATGGACGCTTTAGCGCTTGAAAAAAAAGCCCAGCGCAACGCTGAGTTACGTGAACGGTTGCTTCAACTGAAAAAAGAGAGAAACGCTATTATTCTTGCTCATTTTTATCAACGCCCTGAGATCCAGGAAGTGGCTGATTATATCGGAGATTCGTTCGGACTGGCGCAAAAAGCAAAGGAAACAGATGCAGATGTCATCCTCTTCTGCGGAGTTCACTTCATGGGAGAAAGTGCAAAAATTCTCAATCCCCAAAAAACCGTGATCATTCCGGATGAACGCGCTGGCTGTCCGATGGCGGACATGGTCAATGTGGACGGTCTGCGCAAGCTGAAAGCAGAGCATCCTAACGCAAAGGTCGTCGCCTATATCAACACGTCTGCTGATGTGAAGGCTGAGACGCATATTTGCTGTACGTCCTCCAATGCCAAGAGAGTCATTGAGTCGGTAGACAGTGATGAGATTATTTGGGTTCCAGATAAAAACCTGGGCCACTATGTATCGCAATTTACCGACAAGAAGATGATTATCTGGGAGGGCTACTGCAATACGCATGACCAGCTGTCTGTCGAAGATATCGTCACACTGAAGCAGCAGCATCCAAACGCTGTCGTGGTCGTACATCCGGAATGTCGCCCTGAGGTGGTCGCGCTCGCTGACTACGTCGGTTCAACTACCGGTATTCTCAAGTACTGCCGCGAGTCCGAGCACAAGGAATTCATCATCGGAACGGAAGATGGAACGCGCTACATGCTGGAAAAGGATAGCCCGGACAAAACATTCATTTTCGCATCCAAATATCTGGTTTGTCCCAACATGAAGGTAAACAACCTAAAGAAGTGCGTAGAAGCGCTGGAGAACATGAAACCGGAAATTTTCGTGCCAAAGGACGTGGCCGATGCCGCACGCGCTTCCTTGGAGCGCATGCTGGAAGTGGCGCCTGGTTCATAAAACGTAAAAGGAGTAAAGCCTGAGTGGGCTTTACTCCTTTTTTTGCATACTAGCGGTTCTTGGTCAGGATACTTTTGTCTGTCCAGGGCTGAATGTCTTTGTTGCGGTATACATTCAAAACAAGTCCCATGAGCAGCATTTGCAGAACGAATTGTACATTTCCATGACTGATGAATGGCAGGTTCACGGAAGTGATCGGCATAAGGCCAACGACCATCAGGATGTTCCAGAAGTACGGGATGAAGAAGAGTGTCATCAGCCCTGCCATCAGCATGAATCCATAAGAATCCCGCACACCCTTTACAGCTTTTAGAAGACGGATCAACAGGGCGATACCTAGAAGCAGGATGACTGAGCCGGTGACAATTCCAAAGCTATAAACGATGTAGGTGAAAATGAACTCCGACTCTACTGTAGGAAGGGAGTCGACACGTGCTCCAAAGCCATTCCCCCAGAGTCCGGCTGACTGTACGAGCTTTAACGATTGAACGATCATATAGCCTGCTCCATTCGGATCGGCATAGGGATCGAGAAACGCAGCAATTCGGCCAGTCTGGTATGGCCTGATGAAGAGAAAGGCGAGACAAGCGATAGAACCAGTGATCAAACCAAACAGGGTAAAGGTCACCTTTTTCTTAGCAGATGATGTCATCATCAGGACAAAGAAGCCAGCAAACAACAGAAAAGCGGATTGCATATCAGGAGCCGACAAGATCATCAGAAACGGTGCAGTGAAGGCTGCGAAGGCTTTAACATATGTCCCACGACTTTCCCAATTCCACTCTGAAAACATTCCGGCAAGCGCGATGATGGTGAGCAGAGTAGTGATACCCATTACATCAAAGCGAATGATTCCAAGATCTAGATAAGAAGCTGAACCGTTTACGGTTCCGCCTTGAAACAATGCAAGAAACGTAATCAAAAGCGCGCCCAGATAGAGATGCTTGCTGTAAGGCTTCAACTTGCGATAATCACCAAAAAGAACGGCAATGAAAAGACTGAGCCCCAAGAGCGTTCCGATAACTTTATTTTCAAAGAAAGACCATCCAGATAAGTGATTGGCAGACTGAGTGCCGCTAAGCGAGTACATGACGAGAAGCCCAAAACCAATCAGGACGGCAACAATTGCGATGATGCTCCATTCCATACGCGGCTTGTGCGCGTGATGGAGCTGCTTACCCACTTGTTCGGGATCGCCCATATCGGCTATCGCCTGTTTGATCGCGTTCTCTTCGTCGTAGCCTTGCGATTCGTAATCCTCCATTTTGTCAGCCAGATGACATTCCAGCTCGAGTGAGATGGAGGCATGAACGTTCTTATTGCGAATATGACGGCATACTTGCTGTATGTATTCATCGATACGATTTTGTCTGCTCATGCTTGCCCACCTCCCAAGACTTGATCGACAGCCGTGCGAAAGGAGACCCATTCCTGCTGTTTTTCTTTTAAATGTCCTTGCCCTTTTTTCGTTATCTGATAATATTTCCGTTTTCGCTCTCCTTCGCCTGTGCTCCAGTATGATTCGACCATGCCCTCTGACTCCAATGTGTGCAGGATGGGGTAGAGCGTTCCTTCTTTCAGAGAAAGCACACCGTTTGAGCATTTTTCCATCTCTTTGCTCATTTCATAGCCATACATCGTCTTGCGATCCAGAAGGGTGAGGATCAGGATGACTGTGCTTCCCTTCATGAGCTCTTTGTTAATCTTCAAGTGGACTGGACCTCCTTTTACCTTGATAATCGATACATTGGATATCTATGTATAAATATAGTCATTAGCTCGTCAGTTTGCAAGTATGATTTACTATGGCAGGCAGGACGAGAAAAAAAGCCTGGCAGGATGAACATGCCAGACTTCGAGTGGTATGTGATGTACGTGAGATTAAGAAGGCATCGGGGTAGGTGTAGGCTTTCCGTACCCTTCTTTATAGGCGCTATCGATGTATTCGCGGATTTCCAACGGTGTTTTTCCGGCTTCTTTCAGCTTGGAAGAAATAACGGCGATCTCCATGCAAACGCCGCAGCGAGTTCCGTGATCATCCCAAACAATCGAACCGTCTTCCAGTTCTTCTTTGATAAAGCAGTTTCCGTTATGCAGATGACCTGCGCTTTCGCCACAGCCACAGAAGCACGGAATGGATTTGAGCAGCTCGCGGTTAGCACCTGCGATTTTGTAAGATTCGATAATGACCGGGTCCTGGTTGTCGAGGAAGCTCGGCAGAATATCGGCAGATGCTGTTGTTTCCTGCAAATCGCCATTTGGCGCGTGTTGGGTATGATCGTGACCCTCTGCGCCCGAGTTGGCGTTATCGGTAGAGGCGCAACCTGTGAGCAAGGCTGCTGTAAGGAACGCGATAGGCAACCATGATTTTCGATTCCATTTCATTTTCGGACTAACCCCCTCCCACCTATAGTAGCATAGGGGAATGAGCAGAAAAAAGACGATGTGCAGTTATACCCAATAAATCGTAATAAATCCTATTTACATTCTGGGCAGCTGTCCGTATAATGGGTGACGGGAAGTAAATCGGAATGATTTTGAATTGAGATGGGAGATGAAATAGAATGAGAAAAAGCCTACTGGCTATGGTAAGTGTAGTAACGGCAGCAGCTTTGGCCGGATGCGGTGCAGCACCGACAGCAACGACGGGTACGCCGCAACCAGCCGAACAAGCAGCGTCGGCGAGTGAAAAGCCAAAAGTATTTACGACAATTTATCCGCTGGAGTATGTGACCAAGAGAATTGGCGGTGAACATGTGGAAGTGATCAACATCGTTCCGCCAGGTGTAGAACCGCATGACTTCGAACCGACAGCGAAAAATATGGTTGCCTTGACTGAAGCAGACTTCTTTGTCTATAACGGAAGTGGTTTGGAGCTTTGGGTAGATAAAGCCGTGGAGAACCTCGATAAGAATCGTACCCAAATCATCAACACGACAGAAGGATTAAATCTGTTGAAGGCTGGCGAGCATGGGGATGACCACGCCGATGAGCATGCTGATGAGCATATGGAAGAACATGCCGATGATCACGGGCATGATCACGATCATGGAGAATTTGACCCACATGTATGGCTTGATCCCACTCTGTTAAAGGAACAGGCTGACAAAGTAAAGCAGGCGTTGGTGTCAAAGGACCAGGCTCATGCAGCAGATTTTGAAAAGAATTATGAGCAGCTGGCAACTGATTTGGATCAGCTCGACAAGGAATTCAAAGAGATGGTTGCGCAAGCCTCGCGAAAGGAATTCATGGTTTCTCATAGTGCTTTTTACTACCTGGCACACCAGTATGGTCTGGAGCAGGTAGCGATTTCTGGGGTCAACCCAGCAGATGAACCGTCTCCGGCAGAAATGAAGAAGCTCGTGGAGCACGTAAAAGAGCATCAGCTCCCATACGTCTTGTTCGAAACACTCGTATCGCCAAAAGTAGCAGAAGTGATTGCCAAGGAAGCCGGTGTGAAAACAGCTACCTTGAATCCACTGGAGGGTTTGACACAGGAAGATGTGCAGGCTGGTAAGGACTACATGTCGATCATGCGTGAGAATCTGGAAACGCTGCGTGAGGCGTTAAAATAGGAAATGCTAAGAGATGTCGCTTCCCATGTGCGGCATCTTTTTTTCAATGATTTTCGTATACTCCAGCCCTTGTGAAGTAGGCCAAATCGTAGTAGGATGGAGAATGACAAATCAGAACAAATCCGATTTAAAGGATGGTTAGGATGGAACACAAGATACAAGGAGAAGCCGTGGTGAAACTCACGGACGTTTCCTTCCAATATGTAGACAAAGTGGTGCTCGATGGCGTCAACTTTGCCTTGGATCGCGGGGATTTTGTTGGCATCGTCGGCCCGAATGGATCTGGAAAATCGACGTTGATGAAGCTGATTCTTGGCTTGCTGACTCCGACCAAGGGTAAGGTTGAGCTGTTTGGGCAGCCTTTGCAGAAATTCCGCGAATGGAATCGAATTGGTTATGTAGCACAGCAGGTCGCACACGGTGCTGGCGGTTTTCCCGCAACAGTTAGGGAAGTCGTGGCATCTGGTCTGGTGGGCAAGGTGGGGATGTTTAGACGATTGAAAGCCTATCACCATTTCAGTGTGCAAGAGGCCGTAGATCGAGTCGGGTTGACTGCTAAGCTGGATCAGCGGATCGGCAGTTTGTCAGGCGGTCAGCTGCAGCGAGTATTCATTGCGCGTGCACTCGTGGCCGAGCCGGAGCTGTTGATTCTGGATGAGCCGACCGTTGGGGTGGATCAGGAATCCATCGAGCAATTCTACAGTCTATTGCGTTCCCTGAAGGAAGAAAACAGTCTCACGATGATGATTGTCAGTCACGATGTAGGCGTCATGACACAGTGGGTGAACAAGGTAGCCTGTGTGCAGAAGAAAATTCACTTCCACGGAACAGCACATGATTTTGAGCATAACCAAGAACAAATTTTGCAGCAAATGTATGGTGGGTCGATGAAGCTTTTATCCCATCATCATTAAGCTGGCAAAAGGGTAAAGAGGGAGTATGAACATGCTTGCTGATTGGTGGCAGTATGACTTTTTGCGATATACCTTGTTTTCCGGTATATTGATTGGGCTGATTTGCCCGATTCTGGGTACGTTTTTGATTGTTCGCCGCTTGTCGATGATGGCGGATGGCTTGTCTCATGTGACCTTGTCCGGTGTGGCAGCAGGGATGCTGTTATCGAAGAAGGTGGCGTTTTTTGCTGCGATCAATCCTCTGTTTTTCGGCATGATCTTTTCGGTGATCGGTTCATTGTTTATTGAACGGCTTCGAAAGGTTTTTCGTTCACAGCAGGACTTGGCTATACCGATTATCTTATCAGGCGGTCTCGGTCTGTTTACGGTCCTGATCAGTATTGCTGATGGGTTTAATGCGGATCTGTACTCGTATCTCTTCGGTAAAATTGTGACGGTTACGATTGAAGATTTGTATGCCCTCGTAGGGGTAGCTGTTGTCGTACTGGGAACGGTATTATTGATTTATAAAGAACTGTTCGCCGTTTCCTTTGACGAAGAGTTCGCGCGTGTATCCGGTGTCTCACGACGAGCGATCAATCTGTGGTTCATGGTGCTGGTGGCACTTACGATTGCAGCTTCTATGCGGATCGTAGGGGTGCTGCTAATCTCGGCACTGATTACCTTGCCAGTGGCAGCCAGTTTGCAGATTTCGGGGAGTTTTCGCCAGACGATACTCTATGCCATTGTGTTTGCCCAAACGTCCGTGCTCGGAGGACTGTATTTTGCCTATCTGCTAGACTGGGCATCTGGTGGTACAATTGTCTTGATGGCTGTTCTTATCCTGCTGGTGGTTTTGGGTGTGAAAAAGCTGAAAGTCCTTTTCCGATAACGAGGCGAAGAGACAAAAGGGAAGGAGTGTTTGACGATGAAAGTAGAAGAAGCGCTGCAAATCCTGAAGGAGCATGGATACAAGTACACCGGCAAACGGGAGGAGATGATTCGCATCTGCGCGGAAGAAAAGCGCTACCTCTCGGCGAAGGATATCATGGAACGCATTAAAGAACTATATCCCACTCTTAGCTTTGATACCGTTTATCGCAACATCTCCACTTTTGTACAGCTGGGGATTCTGGAAGAGACGGAGCTGGACGGCGAAGGAAAATTTCGACTCGCATGCTCGGCTGACGGACATCACCATCATCACGTGATCTGTACCGAGTGTGGGAAAACATCTTCATTGCCGGGCTGTCCCATGAATGTCATGGCGTCCGTGCCTGAGGATTTTCAAGTGACTGGTCATAAATTCGAGGTGTATGGCATGTGCAAGGAATGTGTCAGTCACGCCAATTAATGAGCATTCGAAGATTCAAACAGCAGTCGATGGGGAGCGTGGCTGGGACCAATGTGGAATAGACATGAACTGCAAAGAAAAATAGAAGAATGGCTGCAAGAGGATGTAGGCTCGGGTGACGTAACGACGATGAGTACCATCCCAGCAGATGAGCACGGAGTCGGGATTCTTTACGCCAAGGAAAGTGGTGTGATCGCAGGTTTGTCCATCGCGCAGCAGGTTTTTGAGACGGTGGACCCCGCCTTGGTCTTTACCGCAAGTGTAGAAGAAGGGGCTCATGTGAAAAAAGGGGATCAGCTGGCAGAAGTGAGCGGCTCGGTCCGGTCGATCCTGAGCGGCGAGCGGCTGGCATTGAATCTGATGCAGCGGCTGTCGGGTATTGCTACACAGACGAACGCATATGTACAAGCTGTATCCAGTACCAAGGCTCGTGTTGTGGATACACGCAAAACCACACCAGGCCTGCGCTTTTTGGAAAAATACGCGGTTCGTGTGGGTGGCGGGCACAACCACCGTTTTGCCCTGTACGATGCGGTGATGATCAAGGACAACCACATTAAAGGAGCAGGCGGGATCGCTCAGGCAGTAGCGGCTGCACGGGCTCAAATTCCGCATACCATGACGATTGAAGTGGAGGCAGAGACTCTGGAGCAAGTGCAGGAGGCGCTGGATGCCGGTGCAGACATCATCATGCTGGACAACATGTCGAATGCGGATATGACCCAAGCTGTTGCGCTTATTCAGGGAAGGGCCATCGTAGAAGCTTCGGGTGGTGTCAATCTGGAGACGATTCGTTCTATTGCGATGACAGGTGTGGATGTCATTTCCGTAGGGGCCTTGACCCATTCGGTCAAAGCGTTTGACATCAGCCTTGATTTGAACACGCGTAAACGATAAGGAGCGGCTATGTATGATCGTGGTCATGAACATCGGAAATTCCAATATCGTCATGGGTGTGTATGAAGGGGAAAATCTGCGCTATCACTGGCGTTTTTCCACCGATCGCAACAAGACAGAAGACGAATACGGGATGTTGGTAAAGAGTTTGTTTGACAGCGTTGGGCTTGCTCTGCATCAAGTGCGTGGGGTCATTTTTTCCTCGGTCGTCCCGCCGATGAACTTTACCATTGAACGCATGTGCGAAAAGTATTTGCTTCGTAAAGCGCTCATCGTGGGGCCCGGAATTAAAACAGGCCTCAATATCAAGTATGAATACCCGCGCGAGGTAGGGTCGGATCGGATCGTCAATGCGGTTGCAGCCATTCGCGATTACGGCACGCCGCTGATCGTAGTGGATTTTGGGACGGCGACGACGTTTTGCTATATTGATGAGCGGGGGCAGTACTGGGGGGGAGCGATTGCCCCTGGTATTCGCATTTCCACAGAAGCTTTGGTGAGCCGTACTGCCAAATTGCCACGCATCGAGATGGCCAAGCCAGCCAGTGTCGTGGGGCGTAATACGGTTGCCGCCATGCAGTCGGGCATTTACTACGGTTTTGTGGGTCAGGTCGAGGGGATTGTGCGCCGGATTATGGCGGAAAGTGGTGCGGAGCCACAGGTAGTGGCGACGGGTGGATTAGCTTCGTTGGTAGCCAATGAGACTGAATGTATCCACGTCGTTGACCCCGACCTGACTCTGAAAGGGCTTCGCTTGATTTATGAGCGCAATCAATGATTGGAATGGGGAGTCGCAGTGTTCCTTAGGGAGTACTGGGAACGAAAGACCTTCTTTCTTGTATGAAACAAACCAGCGTGATAAGATGGGTGTATAACAATTGCTGATTTCGACATACAAATAAAGGAGCCGCCGTTGCAGCGGCAGGCTCCCCGAGACAAGATAGCTGTGGAACACCCACGGCGCGCTTGATTAGAAAACCAGCGAATCCACCGTCGGGCGGTCAACCTTAGGCGGTGGGTTTTCGCTTGTTACGCCTTCTTTTCCATAAGCGGTATAGCTTTCTGCTGCTAAACCAAAGACTGAGCAAAGTTGCCAGTACTTTCAGGAAAAAGTAGAGCGTGCCGAGCGTGACCATCAGCGTCACCCCCTTTTTCAGGAGCTACGCCGTGGCCGACCACCGCCAATCTTGCCTTAAGGAAAAGTATACCATTCGCGGTGTGGTGCCTGCATTCTTTTTGTCTGATCCCTTTTACAGAAACAACTTTTCGTTTTGCTACTGTTGAAAAGCATGAAAGAGCCCTAGTTTAGCAGAGTGGTTAATTTTCTTTCGTTGGGAATTGATAATTGCGTAATTTGTTTCGAGATAATTTCATTCTTGATCTTGACATTATCCAATCAGGGCGCTAGAATGGCTATTGTGCCTGATGAACTTTGTGTTTTAGAATTAAACTTTTTCATCTTTACTAAAAAAGCTATTGCGCTTTATGGTGAATCGTGATAGAATTTTGATTCTGCAGGGTAGTGATTGGGCATTGGCCCATAACTCGCATAATGGATGGATGTCCGAGCGGCCGAAGGAGCACGATTGGAAATCGTGTAGGCGGGGTCAACTCGTCTCGTGGGTTC
>NZ_JAFLPN010000028.1:0-47700 GCF_029870785.1 Brevibacillus sp. AY1 | reverse complement strand
TTGGTTGGGAAGCTGAAGATTTCATTCAGAATACTTCGACAAATCACAAACACATTTTTTATGCAACGCTAGTGAGTAAGCATATTCTTTTTAATAAACGTAAATTCCAAGTGGAATGGAGGGAAATGAAATGTCAACATTGTGGACGATTGTGAACATCGTTGTTTTACTTGCCATCATTATTGGATTGTACACCATGCAAAAGAAACACATTTCGTTTTCCAAACGGGTGTTTGTCGGTTTAGGTGTAGGTATTTTGTTCGGACTCGTCCTGCAATTTATTTATGGAGCGAAATCCGACATCCTGCAGTCGACCTTGGACTGGTATAACATCGTCGGAAGAGGTTATGTGAAACTGCTGCAAATGATTGTGATGCCTCTGGTGTTCATCTCGATTGTCTCTGCTTTTACCAAAATGAAATTAACCCAGAACATCGGAAAAATCAGCACGCTCATCATCGGCCTGCTGGTCGGGACGACGGCTGTGGCCGCTGCGATCGGGATTGCGTCCACCTTGGCGTTCAATCTGGATGGAGCCCAGTTCCAGCAAGGGGATGCTGAAACCGCGCGAATCGGTCAGGTCGAACAGCGTCTGGGTGAGATCCAGAACATGACACTGCCGCAAAAGGTATTGGAACTCTTGCCAGCCAATCCTTTCCTGGATTTGACCGGTGATCGTCCGACGTCTACCATCGCTGTTGTCATCTTTGCCGCTTTCATCGGAATTGCGTACCTGGGAGTAAGGAAGAAAAATGCTGAGCAAGCCGAGCTATTCGCCAAAATCGTGGATACGTTCCATGCGGTGATCATGCGCGTCGTTACGCTGATTTTGCGCCTGACTCCATACGGCGTGCTGGCGATTATGACGAGAGTGACAGCGACCAGTGATTACAATGCGATTTGGCAGCTGGGAAAATTCGTTGTGGCTTCGTATGTGGCTCTGGCGCTCATGTTTGCCGTTCATTTGCTGCTGCTGGCTTTCGCTGGATTGAACCCGATCACGTATATCAAAAAGGCATTTCCTGTGCTGACCTTCGCCTTTACCTCGCGTACGAGCGCAGGAGCCTTGCCGCTGAATGTCAAAACCCAGACACAGGAGTTGGGAGTTCCTGAGGGCATTGCCAACTTCGCCGGGTCATTCGGTCTTTCCATCGGGCAAAATGGCTGCGCGGGAACTTATCCGGCCATGCTCGCCGTAATGGTGGCGCCGCTCGCAGGGATTGATCCACTGACACCATCCTTTATTTTCACGCTGATCGTCGTCGTTGCCCTCAGCTCCTTCGGGGTAGCAGGTGTGGGCGGCGGAGCGACCTTTGCAGCGCTGCTGGTCCTGTCTACGATGAACCTGCCGATCGCGATCGTGGGCTTGCTGATCTCCGTAGAGCCGTTGATCGATATGGGACGTACTGCACTGAATGTGAGCGGAAGCATGACGACTGGTGTGCTGACGAGCAAAGTGACGAAAGAGCTGGATACTCAGGTGTATAATGATACGAAAGCACAATCTGTGACGGTTTAATAATGAACCCGGCTGCTATCTCCATTCGTGGAAGGCGTAGCCGGGATTTTTTTATCTGACCTCCAATACAACGATGTCGGTTAAATAAGGTTTTATAAATAATCGACGAGATTGCCGATAAGGCAGATGATTGACCTTGGAGAAGATAGAGCATTTTGAAGCAACCGCCAATATTGAATTGCCGCAAGACTACAGAGATTTCCTGCTCCATATCGGCGACGGTGCGAGGCAAGACAGGCAATTCCCTCTGTCCTTGTCGCATGCGAAGGATTGTCTGGAATCGTCCATGATACAGGTGAAACGTGTTTTCCGCTGTTTGTAGAAGAGCTGGGTCAGGAGATTTTGGTGAAGGGGCTAGGTGAGCTTGAGATTGCCGTAGGGGATGTCTACAGGGTCAGAGGGCAATTGAATGGAGAGGTCTATCAGATATGGCGGTGATTCGCAGAGATGGTGAAGCGTATGCAGCAGAGGCTGTCCTTTTCAAATGAGGACAGCTTTTGTCGTTTTGAGTCTCGTTGACCAGAATAAATATCAGAAAATTGGAATAACATTGCAATGGCAATGAAACAAGCATACTGAGGAGGGAATCTATGAAAAAGTGGAGGTCGTTGGCTGTAATGGCTGCGGCTCTATGTGCTCTCGCTGCGCCAGTGCAGGCGGCAGTGCCAGGGGTACCTGCATCGGGTGAAGGAGCAACACAGGGGATAGTGGCGGTCTCGCATCCGGCAGCAGCAAAGGTCGGACTGGAGATTCTGGAACGAGGCGGCAATGCGGTAGATGCCGCAGCAGGCATCCAATTGGCGCTGAACGTCGTAGAGCCGATGATGTCGGGGATCGGTGGCGGCGGTTTTATGATGATCTACCTGAAGGATCAGAACAAGTTCACGGTGATTGACAGCAGGGAGATGGCGCCGAAGCATGCAGCTCCAGACATGTTCCTGGACGAGGACGGCAAGCCGATTCCGTTCGACGAGCGGCACACCAACGGCAAGGCGGTGGGCGTACCGGGCACGCTGCTAGGGGTGGATACGGCACTGAACAAGTACGGGACGATGAAGCTGCCCGATATCATCGATCCGTCCATCGAGCTGGCGGAAAAGGGTGTTCCGGTAAACTGGATTACAAGCGAGTACATCAACAGCGCAGTATGGAAGCTGGAAAAGCATGACACGGCCGGGAACGTATTCGTGCCGGGCGGGAAACCTTTGAAAGAAGGAGATCTCCTGGTACAGCCTGATCTGGCGAAAGCGCTGAAGCTGATCAAGCAAAAGGGAACGGACGCCTTCTACAAAGGAGAAATCGGGGAGGCGCTGGTAAAGGAAGTGCAGCGTACCGGCGGATCGATGACGATGGAGGACCTGCAGCATTATGTCGTCAAGGAGCGGGAGCCGGTGAGAGGAGACTTCCGCGGCTACGAGATTGTCTCAATGCCACCGCCAAGCTCGGGCGGATTGACTGTCATCCAAATCCTCAAGCTGATGGAGGGCTTTGATAACCAAAAGGCTGGGGCCAACTCGGTGGAATACCTGCACAACCTGATCGAAGCCAATCACCTGGCCTATGCCGACCGAGCCAAATACATGGCGGATGAAGACTTTTACCCTGTGCCGAAAAAAGGACTGATCCATGACGACTACATCAACGAGCGCAGAAAGCTGATTCTTCCGGACAGGGCAAATGCCGAAGTGGCGGCAGGTGATCCGTGGGCTTATGAAGAGAAAACAGCTGCTGCTCCACTCCCATTAAGCGAGGCAAGCGAGCACATATACACCACCCATTTCTCCGTGATGGACAAGTGGGGAAATTTGGTCTCCTACACGACGACGATTGAGGATGTTTTTGGGTCGGGGATCATGGTTCCGGGGTACGGCCTCATGCTGAATAACGAGCTGACTGACTTTGACGCCGTGCCAGGCGGTGCCAATCAGGTAGAGCCAGGAAAACGTCCGCGCAGCAGCATGACGCCCACGATTGTGATGAAGGACGACAAACCGTTTATGGCGGTAGGCTCGCCGGGCGGTTCCACGATCATTGCGTCCGTGTCCCAAACGATTTTGAATGTGATTGAACACGACATGCCTATTCAGGAGGCGATCCTGTCGCCGCGCATCTTCTCCAGCAACTATCCGAATGTCACCTGGGAGGCAGGCATCGATCAGGATGTGATACTGGCTCTGATGGCAAAAGGACATGTGTTTGCGGAGAAGCCGGGTAACATCGGGAATGTGCAAGCCGTCGTCTACGATTTTGAAACGGGCAAGATGTACGGAGGGGTGGACAACACGCGGGAAGGGACGGTACTCAGTGTTGACGGTGGCTCCTACCACACATCCAAACCTACGCCTGCACCACAGGCGGATAAAGGTGTATTTACACTGAAAGTGAACGGCAACACGTATCCGTACACGGCAGAGCAAAAGGTTTTGCGAAATGGGACAGCTTATATTCAGGCGGATAAATTGCTGCTCGGGCTGAACGGAGGGGCAGAGGCATTCAGGAACGACGCCGTGCAAATCAACGGGGAGCCGTTTTTACCCGTGAAAAAGGTAGCGGAAAAACTGGGGTATTCGGTCAGTTGGGATGCACAGGAATGGACGATCCAGCTGGAGATAAAGTAATCCTTCAAAGCCAGACACGGCCTCTTTAAATAAAGGGCCCTGTTTGGCTTTACATGCATTCCCTCAGGCGAAACGAGATGAAGAGATTTCCTGAAGCCTGTCGATTTCGATATAATGCAATCAAGACGATTGCAAGTAACAAGAAAAGGGGAATATCATGGCTGCATTGCTGGAAGTAGAGGGAGTTACAGGCGGGTATGTATCGAGTCGTGCCGTCATCGAAGATATCTCCTTTCACATACAGGAAAGAGAGATCGTGGCGCTCATCGGCCTGAATGGCGCAGGAAAGAGTACGATTATCAAACACATCCTGGGTCTGCTGGAGCCAAGGGAAGGCGAGATCCGCATAGCCGGAAAGACGTTTTCAGGCAGTCCGGAAACCTATCGGCACACCTTTGGCTACATTCCGGAATCTCCGATTTACTACGATGAATTGACCTTGTGGGAGCATCTGGAGCTTGCGGCGATGAGCTACGGCCTGGATAAAAAGGTGTTTGCCGAGCGTGTGCAGCCGCTGCTCAAGGAATTTCGCATGGAGGAAGCTCGAGATCGCTTCCCTCGGCAGTTTTCAAAAGGAATGAGACAAAAGCTCATGATCATGATGGCTTTGATGGTACAACCGTCTTTGTACATCGTGGACGAGCCTATTCTAGGGCTGGACCCACTGGGAATCCGCACCTTGTTGACCTGGCTTGAGAGCTGCAAAGAACAAGGCGCGGGCATTTTGATGTCGACACATATATTGGCGACGGCGGAGAAGTATTGCGATCGGTTTATCATCCTGCACAAAGGGCGGATCAAGGCACAGGGGACGCTGGACGAGCTGCGCCGCATCACGGGCATGCCGAACCACTCACTGGACGACATCTACTTGCATCTGGTCGAGGGAGAATGATGATGAATGTAGATCTCTTATTTCGCGAGCGGCTGCGGAGGTTTTCCAAGGAGGTCGTCCTCTACGGACAGTACATGGCAAACGGAGGCGTACTAATGGTTGCCGTTTTTCTGACGGGACTGCTCGCTTATTACTATCCGAGCCTCGTCCAGGCGATTCCCGTGTGGTTTCCGGTACCAGTCGCACTTTCTATCGTAATCGCTCTTATTGTCACCAGAAGTCCTCATCGAACCTTTTTGCTGGAAGCGGACCTGCTGTTCCTGACACCCGCTGAAGCCAAGATGGATCGTTATTTTCGCAAGACGCAGATCTACAATTTCGTCGTTCAAAGCATCGGGCTATTCCTCGTCCTTTTACTGCTGATGCCCTTGTACAAAGCGACGATGGGGCCAGCTGGGGCTCAGCTGTGGTTGTATTGGGGAGTGCCCTTTATCTTGAAGGGCTGGAATGTGTACAGCGGCTGGATCACCATGCGCCTGCCTGACAAGAACCAATATGCCTTGTACACGCTGGTCAGATTTGGCATTACGTTTTACCTGCTCGCTTGGATGCTGAGCGAGGGACAGCTTTTGCCCTATGGGGTATTTATCTGGATGGGGCTGTTGATCTGGTTCCATATTCGGCTGCAGCGCATTTCAAAAGGACATGCCTACCAATGGTACCGATTGCTTGAGGTAGAGAACCGGCTGCGTCTGCGTTTTTATCAGATCGCCAACCAATTTCGGGATGTCCCGTCCTTGCAGCAGCGAGTGAAGTCTCGTAAATGGCTCATTTGGACAGCCAGACTGATCCCGTATCGCAAAGCAAACGCGGGACGGATCCTGTTCCTGAAATCATTCCTGCGCTCAGGTGATCTGGCCGGGATGTATATCCGGATCCTTGTCATCAGCTCGTTATTGATGTTGATCTTGCCTGGTGTGCTTGCCAAAGCGGCAGTCGCTCTACTGATTCTTTTTTTGTCTGCCATTCAGCTGAAGGGAATCGGGAGCCAAGTCCGGCACCAAAGTCGGTCATCCCTGCTTCCGATCGATGAGCAGCAGCAAAAGAGTGCGGCGCTATGGGTGCGGCGGGTGCTTTTGGTGGTGCAGGGTACCGTGCATATTTTGGTTGTATGGTTCGCAGCTTCATAGTAAAACGTGGAGATCAAATCGGGTTGCCAAGTGGGGACAGGGGCTGGTCCAGCGAACATTTGGGAACTCATGATGATGTTGGCTTGCGAGGGATGGTATTTGCATATTGGACTGGTGGTGTTGTTGAGCAGCTTCATTTTGTTTTATAAGCGACGCAAAAAGGTATAGGAAACGGACCTCTTATTGGAGGTCCACCAAACAGCACATTCTGTTGTTCTACGATGGCTCTTTTCCTTTAAATCAAATCCCGCGAATCGGAAAACCGCGGGCGTTCTTCCACCGCACATGGAATCGATCCATACCATGCTGCATGATGAGTGACGCGAATCCGACAGCTTGATGAATTTGGTGTCTACCAAGCAGGAATCAAACATCTTCTCAAAGAATTGGAAAAACGGGAGGCGTGCTTTCCAAAAAAAAGTCATGAGGAGGCTGTCGGATGAGTAAAAAAGTGTTGATTGTAACCGGGGATGCTGTAGAGGCTTTGGAGGTTTTTTACCCGTACTATCGTTGCCTGGAAGAGGGGTTTGAAGCGGTTATCGCTGCTCCTACGGTCAAAACGCTGCATACCGTATGTCACGATTTTGAAGCTCACAGTGAAACGTATACCGAAAAACCAGCCTACCAGCTTCCAGCCCATGCTTCTTTTGCAGAGATTAATCCTGAGGCTTTCGATGCCTTGATTATCCCAGGGGGACGTGCGCCAGAGCATATCCGGCTGAATGAGCATCTAAAGCCGATCGTCGCCCATTTCTTTGAGGCCAACAAGCCAGTGGCGGCCATTTGTCACGGTTCACAGGTGTTGACGATTGTCCGAGAATATCTGGAGGGCAGAGAAATGACGGCTTACCAGGCGTGCAGACCGGATGTAGAAGCATGCGGGGCCATCTATCAGACTGAGACCCTTCATGTCGACCGCAACCTCGTCTCGGGGCATGCTTGGCCAGATCTGCCTGGCTTCATGCGTGAGTTCATTAAGTTACTTCGCTAAGGATAACAAAACCTCCCATTGCGGCCTTCTTTATGGTTTTATGCCATATGGGGGGTTTTTTCTTTTTAATTGCGTGTTCAACTGTCCCTTTACGCATTCGGCAAGTGTTATACATAGTGAACAGAGAAAAGACAATGGAGGTGAGGATGTGCAGGAGAATATAGAGGACCTGATACGGCGTGCGGTGCAAGAAAAAGATCAGGAGGCTTTTCGGTGGCTGGTACAGATTCATCAAGGCAAGATATACACGTATTGCTATCGATTGTTCTGGAACAGGCAGGAAGCCGAAGATGCCGTACAGGAAATCTTTATGAAGGTGTACCAAAGGCTGGGGGAGTATAAACCGACCGCTTCTTTTTCTGCCTGGCTGTACAAGATCGCCTACCATCATTGCCTGAATGAGTTGAGAAGAAAACAGCTCATGCAAAAAGTGAAGGATATATTCTTTTCCCGGACAGAGGTCGCAGCAGTATCTGCTGAAGAGATTGTCCAAGACAAAGTGTTTAGCGAACCCATCGCAAAGATACTCGAAAAGCTCACACTGGAAGAACGCAATTTGCTTGTAATGAGAATTTTTGATGAAAAAACCTTCGAGGAGATGGGGGAGATTATCGGCAAAAGGCAAGAAACTGTGAAAAAGCGTTATGAGCGTCTTCGGAAAAAAGTAAGAAACATGATCACCGAAAGTGAGGAGGATCTTTATGCGGAAACATACTCTCTCCCATGAAGAACAGGTAATTCAGCAGCATGCTTTGCCGATCGAAACGGATCACCTAGACATCGCCTCGAAGGTTATGCACCGGTTGAATGAAAATAAACGCTCCAGATTCTTCTTCGCGATTCGCAAGCCTGTCTCTGTCGTTCTGTCAGCTGTAACAATCCTTTTTGTGGGCAGTATTGTTGCATACGCTGCAGGTATCTGGAGCATCAAAAATGAAAAAGGAGACACCTTGTATACGGCGGAATCCCTTCAACCCAATTCCTATGCAGTAACGAGATTTGGCGTAACGGCGCAGCCAAGCAAACAGGAACAGGCTTATCTGGATGTTGTCAATGAAGTAGCAAGACATGTGCCGCCAGGACAGGGGGCCGCTATCTATATTCCCGATGAGAGCTTGAATCCTCAAGGGACGGTTTTCTATGTATCCCAGCAGATTCCGTTCTCCGCATGGGATGCCTTCCAACAGGAAGTTACCCACAGGAATGCTCCGGCTTTCGAATATCCGGCAGAACTCCCAGCAGGCTATAGTTTCAAGGAAGGTTTTGTCAGCAGCGAGGTTGCGACCTATGGCAATGAAGAAGCGATCGAAGCTGAGCTAAAGGCAGGGACGAAAAAATCCGGAGAAAAGGCAATCGTGAAAGAAGTCCCGCTCGAGAAGAATCCAAAGGGTGTATCCATCACTTATGCCAACGGAGAGGATACTTTTCATTATAGTGCTGCGCTGACAGGAAGAAAGAGAACCTTCGTGTCGCAGGAAGCAGAAGTAGAGTTGGTGCAAGCAGGCTCTGTGGATGCATTGTTCATCCGGGATTACCATGGAATGAGAGTGGAGTGGGTAAAGGGAGAGGAGTCTGACCCTATGCGAACACTCTATAAACTATCTGTGCCATCGAACAGTAAACTCACAAAAGAGGAACTTCTCGCGATTGCCAAGGGAGTAAAGAAATAGTCGCATGGCAAGAGCTTAATTTCCTCCCGTTCCTATGATATAGTGAGATCAGGATGCAACTAGGATTTCCCGTTAACAAGCAGCTTTTACCGGCGGTAGACGCGGAGATGTCCGTTACGTGAAATAGACCGTATCCATCGGGTACGCGGTCTATTTCTTTTTTTGTACTATCGGAAAGTTTAAGTGCGCTAAAGCGCTAAAAAGATTAGCGGAAGATAGTATAAGTGCAACTATGGCTCCGCCAAAAGCTTGGCGTAGCCAAGTTTTCTAATGGAAAGGACGGGGAGAATCGTGAAAACCTTCAAAAAAGTGTATATAGAAATCACCAGCATCTGCAACCTGGCCTGTACGTTTTGCCCGCCAACAGAGCGCAAGGCCCATTTTATTTCTGTGGAAGACTTCGCCAAAAGGCTGGACGAAATCAAATCGTACACCAAATACATCTATCTGCATGTCAAAGGGGAGCCGCTGCTCCATCCCAAGATCGATGAGCTGCTGGATATCAGCCACGAGAAAGGCTTCAAGGTCAACATCACGACAAACGGAACGCTGATTGCGAAAAATCGGCACAAGCTGCTTGGAAAGCCTGCACTCCGGCAGATGAACTTCTCGCTCCACAGCTTTGACGGACACCTGGGTTCCACCGACCGCGAAGGATATTTGCGGGAAATTCTCTCATTCGTCCGTGAAGCACAAAAGCACCATGTCATTTTTTCGTTCCGTCTGTGGAATTTGACGCAGGACAACGAAACAAACATTCAAAAGAGTAGGAACCGCAAGACATTGGAGATCGTTGAACAAGAATTCGGACTGAACTACAAGATCGAAGAAAAGGTAGAGCCGGGCGGAGGGGTGAAAATCGACGATCGTGTCTACTTGAACCAGGATCATGAATTCCAGTGGCCGAGCTTGACAGCGCCTGCAGATGAGGGAAAAGGCTTTTGCTACGCGCTTCGCAGCCAAGCGGCAATTCTCGTAGATGGGACTGTGGTGCCATGCTGTCTGGATGGTGAAGGAGTTATCAATCTGGGGAATATCAATCAGGCCTCCTTTTCTGAGATTATCGTGGGAGGTATCGTTATCGGTCAAGCCATCGTGCAGGCCGGATTCACCAGCAACATCTTGATTATTATTGTTGCACTTGGCGCACTTTCGTCATTCAGCTCCCCGAATTACTCCCTCGGTGCCGCCATTCGAGTACTTCGTTTCCCCATCATTCTAATGGCAGGACTTTGGGGGGGACTTGGTATTGCTATCGGTGTGAGCTTCTTGGTTACACATCTACTGCGGATAACCAGCCTGGGTCGACCTTATCTTCAGCCAGTATATCCATTACGAATTACAGATTTAAAAGACAGCATTATCCGTGCTCCCATTACTTTCTTTGGATTGCGTCCACAATTATTTCGCCCAACAGATGATTTTCGTTTCGATCCTGCCAAGGCAAGGCAGATGGAAGATATTGATGAGTAGGTGAGGAGTTCATGCAGATCAACGTCTATCCCAAGATATCCAATCAAATCCCTGCTTATCTCTTGTTCTTTTTGATCTATTCGAATCAGGTCGGAGTCGGAGTGCTGGGCTTTCAGCGAGTGATTGCAATAGAAGCGGGGCATGATGCCTGGATCGCAGTAGTGATTGCTGGCATAGCTGTTCACCTCGTCATGTGGGCGATCATCAATACGCTAAAAAGATACCCGTCCTCGGATTTGTACGGGATTAATTGCGATGTATTTGGTCAGCTGTTCGGCAGTCTGATCAATATCCTGTACATGCTGTATTTTACATTGATTGCGATCGTGATCCTTCGAACCTATACGGAAGTTATCCAGACGTGGATGTTTCCCGAGATACCAACCTGGTTCGTTTCTGCAACCGTATTAGGGCTTGCGCTTTATACATTACTGGGAGGAATACGGATTATCACAGGCTACACGTTTATTAGCGTCGTCACGACTTTGTGGCTGATCTTTTTTTTGTACTTTCCTTCCCAATATGCCAGATGGTCCTATCTTTATCCCGTACTGGAGGCAAATGTACCGGAAATTCTCAGTGGCGCGGTCCAGATGTCTTTTACGATCGTCGGCTTTGAAATTCTCTATATGGTGTACCCATTTGTGAGTAACAAAGAAAAAGTCGGTGCCTTTTCACAGTCGGGTGCCTTGCTCACGAATCTGATCTATCTATTTCTCATGGTCCTGGCGATCACTTTTTTTAGTAAAAATCAGTTGATGAAGACAACCTGGGCAACATTGAACCTCCAGCAGATGGTGCATTTACCTTTTCTCGAACGCTTCGAGTTTATCATCTTATCTATCTGGCTCATTGTGATCATGCCGAATGTTATGCTGTACACCTGGAGTGTTTCGCGAGGCTTGAAGAGGATGTATCAATGGCAGTACAGGAGGACCATTTTTGTCGTGGTACTTGTCATCTTTGCCGGAGTTCTGGTGTTTTTGACCCGATCACAGATCAATTCCTTGAACAACTTCGCCTCGCAAGTTGGTTATTATGCGGCATTTATTTATCCCATTCTCCTGTACATAGGAGTTGTTATAAAGGGTGCATGGCGCAAACATCGCGAGAGGGGGAACACAGGATGAGGAAGGGGTGGCAATGGATGCTTTTGGCTATGATCGGTCCACTGCTGATTAGTGGCTGTGAGCCTACGCAGATCCTTGACGAGACGACTTTGATTACCGTAATGGGATTTGATGTGTTGGAGGATAATCGGATTCGCGCGACAGCCTCAGCACCCGTTGTAAGCTCCTTGGTTAGTCAAAAGGAGCAAGTGGTTTCAGCCACAGATACGACATTGAATGGAATAATGAATAAATTGGATCTGCAGCTGGACCGCCGACCAAAGCTGGGGCAATTACGTATAGCCCTTTACAGCAAGGAAATGGCGAAAAAAGGGATGATTGAATTCGTAGGGGTTATGGACCGAGTTGAAGTGGGCTTACGACCCTATCTCGGAATTGTTGACGGAAAAAGCTATGATCTGGTACAAGCCGATTATCCGACTCAGGGTAACATCGGTTTGTATCTCTACTACACGATATACAAGAACGTAAGAGGAGAACAGCTTCCTTCATCTACGTTACATGAATTCATGCGAGACTATTACAGCGAAGGCAACGATCCATACTTGCCCTTCATCGAACGAAAGGGGAATGATATCAATATCAAAGGGGTCGCGTTGTTCAAGGGAGATCAGTATGTGGATTGGGTAAAGCCGGAGCAGGCTTTCTATATTAAGCTGGTCCGCGACCAGTTTCGGGCAGGTTTTTTCCAATTATCCATCCCGACAGCAGGGCTGGGTATCCAGGATCAACGCAAGAGCAATAAGCAGGAGACGAGTCCCATTGCCCTTGAAACCATCAATAGTAAAAAAAATATCAAGCTTGTATCCCAACACCCCCCCACCTTTGACGTTTCCGTAGAGATTAAGGCGCGCCTGGACGAAATGGGCAATAAACCGGATCTGGAAAATACAGAAATAGTAAAAAAGATTGAGCGCGAGGTGGACAGGAAGATGGAAAAAGAGATGAGGGAGCTCGTTGCCTTGCTTCAGAAAAAGGGGGTGGACCCGATGGGGTTTGGGGAGCACTATCGGTCACAAAACCGGTCAGCTCACTTTGAAAAGGAGAAATGGCGCGAGATGTACAAGCAAGCCAAGTTTCGCTTTCATGTAAAAACCCAGATAATCCGCTTGAGCATTACGGACTGACATCACATCAAGTGGGTAAAAAAGATCAGAAGCAATCCGTTCTGGTCTTCTTATTTTTATACACATTTCTATCGACTGCTGGATTACATGGTTTGTCATGGAATGACTTAAAAAAAGGAGTAAAATTGCCGATAAATGTTTATAGAGGTAGGTTTAATGAGATACTTTTGCGGGAAATAGAAGGTAAACGTTACCAACTCTTTTTCAGTCTTTTCGGTATAGTATCAAAATTTCAACTGTGCTTTAAGCCACTGACCGCAATTTCGTACAGGGAGTCTTGGTGTACTACAAGAGTTACACACCTTTCTGTTTGGGTGGTTCGTTATCTGCCAAACGGAATAGGTGTTTTTTCAGTATCGAAAAGCAAAAGTAAGTTTCTTTCATCCATTCTTTATGATAGAAGGTGCGCATCCATGAAATGGTTTTATCACATCTCCATCTCCAAAAAACTGATTCTTGTCTTTACTGCAGTGTGTTTATTCATGGGGGGAATTGGCTTCCTAGGCTATATCTCGCTTAACAGGATCAACGAAGATATGAAGGGCATGTATCAAGATCGTTTATTGCCTGTGATTCAACTGAGCACCCTAAATAAAGCCATCTCTGAAAATACGGTGCTGCTCATGAACGCAGCCTCATTAAACCAGGACTACGACAAGCTGGAGCAAGCCGTGAATGAAAATATCGCCAAGATCAACACGGGTTTGACCACTTACGCTGAGCTGCCGCTTTCCCAAGAGGAGCACGATGTGCTAGGGACTTTAACGACTTTGTCGTTTGCCTATCAAAACAGCATCACTGAAGCGCTCAAGCTGTTGAAAAACAATGACAGCATGGGACTTATGATGAAATTGAACGGAACTGCGACGCAAAAAACAGCTATCGAAGAGAGAATCACCATGCTTGTGGAGTTGCAGGACAAGCAAGCACAGGAGCTTTACTTCCAGTCACTTGAGCGCTTCACCCAATCAAGGAACTTGACGATGATTCTGATCGGTGCAGGGATTTTGCTTTCTTTAATCTTTGGTATTCTTTTGACCAGAATGATTGCCAATCCGATCAATGAAGTGAAAAAGCACCTGGTGGAAATGGCCAATGCAGGCGGTGATCTGACGCAGCGTTTGCAGGTGAAATCACGTGACGAGGTAGGGCAGCTGTCGCATGAGTTTAACTCCATGCTTGCGAGCATTCAAGGAATCATTAAAGAAGTGTTGAAGGACTCCAGACTTGTAGCCGAAACTTCTCATGAGCTGGCCGAAAAAGCCCAACAAACAAGTCGCTCCAGTGAGGAGATCGTCCTCGCTGTTCAGCAAATCGCATCTGGTGCCGAGACACAGGTGGAAAGCATCTCCGAAACATCGGCTTCGATGACACAAATGTCATCCGGCATTCAGCAGATTTCTGCCAGTACGCAAGAAGTAACTTCTTCGGCAAACCTCGCTAGAGAGGTAGCGGAGAACGGAAGAAAGACCATTGATGAATCGATCCAGAAAATGGAGTCCGTCACGACCAATGTTCTGCAAGCCTCCAATATGATCAAGCACTTGAATGAAAGCTCTCAGGCAATCGGAACCGTGATCAATGTCATTAGCGGCATCGCAGCTCAGACGAATTTGCTCTCCCTGAACGCAGGGATTGAAGCGGCTAGAGCTTCTGAGCATGGCCGGGGCTTTGCGGTCGTGGCGAGCGAGATCCGCAAGCTTGCTGAAGAGTCACACCAGGCAGCGGAGCAGATTGCCGTCATGATCAAGCAGATTCAGGAAGAGACGAACAAAGTCTCTGCATTCATGATCGCGGAAACGAAAAACGTACAAGCCGGTCTGGAAGCAGCCGAAGAAGCAAGACAAGCCTTCCAACAGATACATGCATCCATCGAGACCGTCACAAGACAAATGACCGAGGTATCAGTTGCCACTGTTCAAATGTCAGCGGGTACAGAAGAGGTTCTCACCTCTGTTGGCACGGTGGTGCAAGTGGCTGAGGATGCTTCCAATCAGACGCACCAAGCACAAGTGGCTGCCGAAAATTCTCGTGAGGTCATGGAGCAAATGGCAGAGTCGATTTCTTCCATGGCGGAAATTTCCCAGCGTCTGCAAAGCTTGGTTGTACAATTTAAAGTGTAGTCTATTGAGAAGGGGGAAACTCCTTCTTTTTTTCTGCCTTTTCATCCATGTGTGGGTTGGCCATGGATGAAGCTTTTCCTCTCATGGAAAAAAAGTTTTGTGATGGAATTTTCAGAGTTGCAGTGCTACAATCAGATTTGTCTTGTTTTTCCTCTGGGTTAACTGGGAAAAGAAAGAACAAAGCATGATTTTATTGTAATTGGATGGGTGGGGGATCTTATGTCATTGAAAAAATGGACCAGCGCACTGCTCGTTACGGCCTTGATGAGCCCGGTATCGGCCTTTGCGCAAGGGACAACTCAACAAGCACCTGGACAAGCTGCCAAGTCAGGCCCGGTAGCAGGGGCAGCTCAAGTCATGCCTGCTGATACGGTATTGTCCAACGGCGTCGTGTACACCGTGGACCGCAACCGTAACTTTGCCGAGGCAGTGGCGATTCGTGGAGATAAAATCGTCTACGTAGGCAGCAACGAGGGAGTCAAAAAATACGTTGGAAGCCAAACCAAGGTAACCGATCTTCAAGGTAAAATGGTCTTGCCAGGCTTTATTGACAGTCATACGCATGCGAGCAAAACAACCGGACTTATCTTTTCTATCGATTTGTACGACGGTGGTTCTATCAAAGAGTATGTAGAGATTATTCAAGCGTTTGTGGCAGAGCATCCAGATGAGAAAACCTTGCAAGGACGGGGCTGGAGCAATCCTGTGGCACCTGGCATCGGGCCGCTCAAGGAAGCGTTGGACGAGATCGTTCCTGACGTGCCGCTTGCCCTCACTTCTGATGACGGACATTCCCTGTGGGTAAACTCTGCGGCGTTGGAGCTGGCAGGAATCACCAAGGATACACCGAACCCTGAAGGCGGAATCATCGAGCGTGATCCAAAAACAGGCGAACCGTCCGGAACCTTGCGTGAAAGTGCAATGGATCTGGTCTTGCACAAAATCGGCGGATACACCGTAGATCAGTACAAAGCCGGTATCGAGGAGTATCAGCACAAGGCGGCAGAACGCGGTGTGACCACAGTTCGTGACCCGGATATGCTGCGTTACCCGAATGTACTGGAAGCCTATGAAGAGCTGGCCAAGGAAAACAAACTGACGATTCGTTACCGCAACGCTGTCACAGCCAATCCTGACAAGGGGCCAGAGCAGGTAGCAGAGTTTGAAAAAATTAGAGAGCGCAATCAGTATCCGCTGTTCCAGGTGAACGCGGTCAAAATCTTCATGGACGGGGTTGTAGAGGGAGCTACGGCATATCTCGAAAAGCCTTATGAGCATAAGCACACCAATGGAGAGCTCATCTGGAAAACAGACGTTTACAACAAGACTGTTGCTGCGGCAGACAAAGCAGGCTTCCAGCTGCATGTTCATTCCATCGGCGATGCTTCTACACGTATCGTTCTGGACGGCTTTGAGCACGCGGAAAAGCAAAACGGCGCACATGATGCCCGTCACTCGCTCGTCCATTTGCAGCTGGTGAACAAGGAAGATATCGAGCGCTTCAAAAAGCTGGGAGCTGTAGGCATCGTGCAGCCGTTCTGGTTTATGCAGGAAGCGGGGTACTACGACGAGATCGAGGTTCCATATCTTGGGGAAGAGCGTGCCCAGCAGGAGTATCCGATGAAGAGCTTTATCAATCAAGGAGTTCATATGGCATCTTCCAGCGATTACATCGTGACACCTGAGTTCAACCCGCTTCATGGCATTCAACAAGGCATTACACGGATCGAAGAGGGCGAGACAGATCCAGGGAAAATTGCGAATCCGGATGAACGTGCTACACTGGCCGACATGATCGCCAGCTTTACGATTGATGGTGCTTACGCCAATCACGTAGATGCGATTACAGGTTCGATCGAGGTAGGCAAGAAAGCGGATCTGGTGGTATTGGATAAAAACCTGTTCGCAATTCCGGCTACCGAAATCAAGGATACCAATGTGATCCTTACCCTGGTTGAAGGCAAAGAAATATATCGTTTGCAAACCGAAAAGAAATAGAAGCATGAGGATGATCATCGACGACTAGTCAGCCGATGATCAAAAGAATGGAGGCCTGATCCCTAGGGATGGCCTCCATTTGCTTTTTTTATTCATTTTTTCCTTTAAAACCAAGGAGAAGGACTTCAAATGTCTCCTGAAAAACCTGTGAAAGGCGATCCATCAGCATATCGACGGTCTCCTCAGAGAACGTGTAGGTCGCGACGATCCCATGCAAGGTATACACATAGATCCGGGAATTCGTCAGCAGTCGTCTGTCATGATCTTCCAATCCAAGACTTTTTTGCAAAGCGCTCATCAGCTTGGCGAAGAGTTGATTCCTGATCTGGTTAATCTCCAGCTCCGGCTTTTGTTCATCCACTCTGACAGACTTAACATTGAAGAAGATCGTGTACATATTGCGATGCGTCAAGCAAAAGCGAATAAACGACAGGCTGATTCCGATAAGCTTGTCATCGGGAGAAGTATCCTGTTCCAGTATCTCGTCTATTTGTTTCATCAAGGCGAGTAGCGGGGGCATGGACAGCTGATGCAGTAGCGCCTCTTTATCTTTGAAATAAATGTAAATGGTAGTATGTGAGCACCCAGCTTCTTTCGCAATTTCACGCATGGTGACAGCATCGTATCCCCGACTCATGAAAAGCTCTCCTGCTGCTAAAAGAATGTTTCTCTTGGTTTCTTCGGCTCTTAATTCTTGTCTGGTTGGCATTCTCCGATTCACCTCAATGTCATCCTTCGCATGGTACAGAGGAATTGATTGCACATACGTTTGGAATGTGTTGGCTTTTAAAGTAGCATTTTGGTAGCTGCAAACAAGAATACTAAATCCTTTGAAAAAAATCCAGTTTTGGAATGTCGGAAGAAGCATGAAAAAAGATCCAATCAGACCAGCTGATGGATCTTTTTCGTTTTTGATTATGAAGCGCTTCAGGTGCAGCGACTATTTCCAAAGCAGGATGCCTTCGCTCTCTTCCTCACGATGGGCAATCTCTCTTACCTTGTCGAATTCGAGAATGCGTATCGCACCACGATTGGAGAGCTCGATGAGTCCGTGCAGCTTCCATTTGTGCAGGACCTTGTTCACCGTGATGCGAGAGGCATCGATGTAGCGGGCAAAGGAGGTTTGATCAATGGGAACGTTTTCATTTTGATGCACAGAATGAAGACGAATCAGGTAATGGGCCATCTGCTGTTCGACGGGACTATCTTGAAAAGCGATAATTTCAGCCAGTAGCCGAAACTTGTAGATCTGGGAATTGGTAAAGATCAAGGCAGCATGGGGATGATCGCGACAAACATTGGATAGCGCTTCGTCGGAAAAGTAGTACAGGACGGACGGACTGGTCGTAATGGCTGTCGTCAAATAAGGACCATTGTATGCACCATGCTCACCGGACAAGGTGCCGATAGATACGTAATCGATTGTCCGTTCATGCCCATTGTCAGATAAAAGTATAATTTTGATGCCGCCTCGGTCGAGGTAATAAAACCCTTTTCCCTGCTCGCCCTGTCGGTAGATGACGGTGTTTTTCTTGACTTCCATTTTTTGCCCGTACATGAGGAACGGAGTCCATTGATAGCGAATATTGTTCATGTCATCCCTCCATATTTTCTCTTCATTACCGTGCACAGGTCGAAGAAAAAGTATCTTCCGCGTCGGGAAAGACCGTGGTGCGCAGGAGATCGGGATCGATGATCGTAAACGTGCGGTTTCTGAATTCCACGATGCCGCTCTCTTTCCATTGCTTTAAAATCTTGTAGACGGTGATTCGCGTGAGGCCGGCGCAATCAGCCAAATCCTGCTGGGTCAGAGGGACTTCGTAGTTTTTGTATTCATCGCAAATATTGAGCAAGAGGGTGGCAATATGCTCCTCGGAGGTCAGTGCCTTCATGTTGATCGCAAACAGAAGTGTGCGCATTTTCTGATGGATCGTCTGGGTTAAAAGAGACAATAGCTCGGGTTGAACGGTGAGCATCTCCTGAAACTGCTCACAGGAAAAGTGATACACGACCGAGTTTTTAGCGGCGATTGCCGAAGTGAAATGGGTTTGCTGATCCATCGATTGGATGCCCATGATTTGGCCGGGGACCACGATGTTCAGCAGACGGTCATTACCTTTTACAGTGGTGGAAACAATCTTGACCAATCCCTTGTGAAGGTAGTAGAACCCTTCTCCCAACGTTCCCTGTTTATAGATAACCGATTTTCGTTTCCAAAATTGTCTAGTGCCGTATTTCAGGAATGACTCCCACTTCACGTCTGTTTCAAAAGGGGTAACCAAAAGAGAACACTCCTTCCACTTGGTTTTGATGATGGCGAAAAACGAAAATACCTTTCTTTAAAAAGTTTAGTTAGATTGAATTTGTGATATATTTTGCAGGAGCAGAGCTTCTTCGGTAACTTCGTTGATCGAGGCAGTCAAATCCATGATTCCTTTGGTTTGTTGCTGGGAAAGCGTCTTGGAATCCAGCACCATATCAGAGATAGAGGACATTTCCTTCTGGAGGGAAGAGAGCTTTTCAGAGATGTCTTTGGCCAGATCACTTGATCGAATGGCAAGCCGACGCATTTCACCTGCAACGATCGTAAAGCCTTTTCCGTGTTCTCCGGCTCTCGCAGCTTCGATAGATGCATTGAGGCCCAAAACCTCGGATTGTTTGGCAATCTGCGATATTGATTTCAGGACTGAAAAGGTGTTATTCAACTGTTCTTGCATATTTGCCATGACCTGATAGAGCTCTTCGCTATGAGCGGACAGGACTTCTGCTCCATCCTGCATCACTCTGGACTGTGCAAAAACCTCTTCTACAATCTCAGACAAATGCTCGGCGATTTGGGCCAGTTTATTTTGTCGATCCAGACTGACGCCAAAAACCAGGGAACCAGTGACAGCACCATCTTCTACGATCGGGAGAGCACCAGCGATGTAGGCGACTCCATAGACGGAGGAATCCATCACTTTACTGATCGGCTTCTCTTCTCTCAAAATACTTCTGGCGAGACTTCCTTCCCGAATGGGATCGTTGACTGATAAGCCAAAACGCAAAGAATTCCCGGCGATATACGACAAAAATTTTTCTCGATTGGTTACTCCCAAAGTAAAGTCCTCCTCAAAGCACATGACCATCCTATGCATGAGGGGAGAGACTCGAACGACTTGATCGAGCAGGCTCATTACGCTCAGACTCCTTTAAAATCATCGTATTTAAGAAAATGAGCCAAATAAGAGAAAAAATATTGAGAATCATCTATAATAACATTATAAATTCAATATTTAGAAATTTTCAATTAGGAAAGAAGATGGAGGTGTAAAAAAACAGGAAATACGTTAATCAATTTACAGCCAGTGCCGAATCCTAGTAGATTTTGTCCAAAAAAATTCATTAAATGTTAAGCAATTTACATAGGTATTCCATTGGTTTCAGTACAATCAGAAGAGTTTAAATAATAAGTAAATACTGAAAGAATGCTTGGTTTGGCCATTCATACCACAAAATTCAATCATTCGGGGGTAGACAATGAAAAGATTCAAGAAATGGGGAGCATCACTGTTGGCTGTTTCCATGACCATGTTGTTGACAACTGCCTGTGGCGGCGGGGCTTCATCGACAGCTACGCCAGCACCAGCGCCAGCAACGGGTTCTACTACTGGGGATGCAGCAAACAAGCCAACCTACAACTTCAAACTGGCACATATCACACCGCCTACACACATGTGGCATTTGGCCGCTGAAAAATTCAAGGAAGAGCTGGATCAACGCTCCGGCGGACGCATGAAGCTGGAAATTTATCCGTCCAGCCAGCTGGGCACGGAAGCAGACATGGTGCAACAGATCGCTTCTGGTTCTGTTGATTTTGGATTTATTACTGCTGCCTATCTGAGCTCTCGTGCTCCTTCCTACGCTGCATGGCTGGCTCCATATGCGTTCAAGGATCTCGATGAAGCCAACAAAGCGCGCAAAGAAGAAGTATCCAAAAAGATTCTGGGTACGCTGGAAGAGCAGGGATTGGTCGGACTCGACTACTTCTTCGCCGGACAGCGCGTCATGCTGTTTAAAGACAAAGAAGTACTGAAGCCTGAGGATATGGCTGGACTGAAGCTTCGTGTAACGCCAAGCCCGCCATTGACTGACTTCTACACGTCTGCAGGTGCTGCGACCGAGGGACTTCCATTGCCTGAGGTGTACTCTGCTGTACAGACCGGGGTAATCGACGGTATGGACATGGACCTGGATGCTGCGATCACCAATAAGTACTATGAAGTCGTCAAATATGGCGCTGTAACTAATCACATGGTTTGGCCGGCGGTAGCAATGGCGAGTAAAGCGAACTTCGACAAGATGCCAGATGAGGACAAGCAAATCATCCGTGATGCCATCGATGCTGCGGCTAACTTCTCTGCTACGACGAGAGCAGGGCAAGAAGAGGAATTCAAAAAGACGCTCAGTGACAACGGCATGAAAATGTATGAAATCGATCCAGCCCTGTTTGCTCCATACGCAAAACAATTTGATGAAAAATACGGTCCAAAAGATCCTCTCATTCAAGAGTTTATCGATACATTCCGCAAATAGTTCATGAGGGGGAAACAAAGATGAAAGCATTGAGCGATGGCATATCCAGAATCGAAAAGCTCTTGGGCATTGTGCTCATGTTCGCAATGGCCGTCGTCGTCATACTAGCAGTCGTATTTCGCTATTTGCTTAATGCGCCCTTTTCATGGGCGGGAGAAGTGTCGGTATATCTGTTGATTTGGGTCAGCTTTATCGGCGGCAGCCTGGGACTGAAGTACAAGTCCCAGGCCGCTGTGACCATCCTGCTCGATTACTTGCCCAAGCAGGCACAGAAGATGCTGTTGATTGCAGGAAACATCTTGGTCCTGCTGTTTTTTGCCCTGCTGCTTTACTACAGCTACCAGTGGGTGTTTTCACCAGGAGTTGCCTTTCAAAAATCAAGCGCACTTTTGATGCCGATGTGGATTCCTTTTAGTGCGGTGCCGATCGGGCTTACTTTTGCTACCGTCCATATTCTGTCTAATCTCATCGATCTATTCCGAGAGGAGGAAGTCCGTTGACAGTTTTAGTGATTCTACTCTTCCTTCTATTCCTGTTGATGGGCATTCCGATCTCTCTGGTTTTGGGTATGATCACCATCTGCTATTTCTTTCTGGTGGGGAATACGACGCTCCTTACCTCTACGCCGATGCGCCTGTTTTCCGGATTGGAGAATTTCGGCTTGTTGGCGGTTCCATTGTTCATGCTGGCTGGTGAATTGATGAATGGAGGAGGGATTACCACTCGTCTGGTTCAATTCGCACGCGTGTTTATCGGTCACGTACGCGGGGGGCTGGCCTATGTTACGGTTGTTGCAAACATGTTCCTCGCTTCCATCCTGGGATCGGCCAATGCGCAGGCAGCGATGATGAGCAAAGTCATGGTGCCGGAGATGGAGAAGGAAGGGTATAACAAGGAGTTTTCCTCTGCCTTGACCCTTGCTTCATCGATCATTGCTCCAATTATTCCGCCCAGCATGATTTTTATTATCTATGGAACCTTGTCCGGCTCTTCCATTGGCGGTTTGTTCATGGCCGGGATTATTCCCGGAATCATTTATGGAATCGGTTTCATCTCACTCATCGCGTACATGGGCTATAAAAACAACTACCCCAAAAGTGAGCGCGCTACTGCAAAAGAAATGGTGAAGAGTACAGTCAGTGTATTGCCTGCGCTCTTGGTTCCTATTATCATTATTTTCGGGATTTTAAGCGGTGCTTTTACAGCGACGGAGTCCGCAGGGATTGCCTGTTTGATTGCCTTTATCGTAGGGGCGTTCCTGTATCGGGAGCTTGACTTGAAAAAGCTTCCGCAAATTTTCATCAATACCGTAATCAGCACGGCTACAGTCACCTTCCTGATCGCAATGGCTAACATTTTTGGCTGGATGATTGCTTTTGAACAAATTCCGCAATTGATCGCCAATTCGATGCTCTCGATCTCGGACAGCCCGTTTGTCTTCTTGCTGCTGGTCAATATCTTCCTATTGCTGATCGGGATGATTCTGGACGGAATTGCAGCCTTGATTATTCTGGTTCCGGTCCTGATGCCGCTGGTGACAGCCTTCCAGATCGATCCGATCCATTTCGGGGTAATCATTTGTATCAACCTGACCATTGGACTTCTGACACCTCCAGTCGGAACGGGACTCTTTATCGTCTCCTCCATCGCGGAAGTGAGGTTCGAGCGATTGGTCAAAGCCACTATGCCATTCTTGATTGTGGCGATTGTCATTCTTTTCATCATCACCTACTGGTCAGACGCTGTTCTGCTGGTGCCGCGATTGCTGGGGCTGACGACGTAGTCTGAATACGATCAGCAAAATACGAATACAGATGGCAAGGAAAAGGAGGTTGTCGAAGTGAAGCTGTTAGGCATATCAGGAACAATCATCGGAGCCAAGACGAGCATCCTCGTGCAAAAGGTATTGGATGAAGTGAAGCAGCTGGCCCCAGAGATTGAAGTGGAAATGCTGGACCTGCGGGATTACAAGATGTCCTTGTGTGACGGAAGGGATCCTGCGACATACCCGGATGATACGAAAAAAGTGATCGACCTCGTTTCATCGGCTGACTTCTATCTCATTGGAACGCCGATTTTCCAGGGTTCGCTGACCGGGGCATTGAAAAATCTGTTCGACCATATCCCGCCACAGGACCTGCGCAACAAGGTGATGGGTTTTGTAGCAAATGGCGGAACCTATCAGCACTACCTCGTGATTGATAATCAGTTGAAGCCCATCGCTGGCTATTTCCGTGCATATGTGGCACCAGGCTTTGTGTATGCGCATGCGGATCATTTCAACAAGCAAAACGAGATCGTGGATGAAGACGTGCTGAACAGAATCAGCAATCTGGCTCAAGAGCTGGTGCATATGCAAAAAGCGCTGAAGGGAACAGTCAGCATCACGCAACAGTAAGCGATAGAAAAGAAAGGTGCAGCTAAACGAGAGCTGCACCTTTTTGCATGTCAAAAATGGATCGGCTTGTCAGGTTTGTGCGTGGTGAGCAGGAAGACGCTTTTCTTCTTGCTTGGCTACGATTTTCGAACCTACCAGATCACCTAGGCAATTAAGCATGGTCAGCCCCATATCGATCAAGGCGAACACACCTGCGACAATGGCTACGATTTCTAGGGGGAGTCCAAAGGCGTCTACTAAAATAGCGATGGTCACGATCCCTCCACCTGGCACGCCGCCTGCACCAGTGGTCAAGACGAGACCCAGCAGAATCATTTTAAAAAGAATGGCCAAGGAAAGATCAGCTCCCACAGCTTGGGAAGCAAAAAGGAAGGTGAGCGCGAGCATGATTCCATTGCCATCTTTGTTCACTTGTGATCCGAGTGGAATGGTAAAGGAGGAGATACTTCTCGGAATCCCCAGATTGTCGGCACAATTCAAGCTGACAGGCACAGAAGCAAGACTGCTGCTGGTGCTTAGGGAAGTCGCAATCAGAGGTAGTGCGTTTTTGTAGAAGAAAGATATTTTGGTGCGGCTGAACAAGACGAGCAGAACGGTGTACAAGACAATTTGCAAGAGAATGGAAAGATAGGTAGCTGCCAGGTACTTTGCCAGAAAGCCAGCCAGCATAGGACCGTATTTGCCGACAGTGACAGCCATCAAGGCAAGCACACCGAGAGGGGCAATGCCCATGACAATTCCCACAAGCTTGCTGAACAGCTTGGTCAGCTTATCAAACAAGTTGCTCAGATAGTCCTTGTCTTCCTTGTTGAGAAACAGGATGCTGATCCCGACGAGTAGACTGAAAATAATAATTTGGTCGAATCTTCCCTCGGTCAAAGTCTTGAAGATGTTGGAGGGTATCAGATTGATCAGCGTCTCACTGAACGAAGGAATTTTTTCTACCGTGCCTTCGTATTTGCCATCGAGGACAAATCCCACCCCAGGCTTGAACCAGGAGCCAGCCAGAAGGCCAATGATCATGGCGAAAAGGGTAGTCAAAACGTAATAAAACATGATTTTGATGCCCACACGACCGAATACCTTCCCATCCGAGAGGGATGCAATTCCCGCGATCAAATTGAAGATAATCAAAGGAAGGGCAGCCATTTTCAAAAGATTGAGAAAAACAGTGCCGATCGGCTGCAGGATGGCTGACTCAGGACCTAATAATATACCGATCAGTGCCCCCAGCAGCATACCGGCAAAAATTTTGTAGAGCAATGGAATTCTTTGATATGCATGTATCATTTGAGATGACTCTCCTATCTATGGGGTTGTATGTGAATCTGAGTTAAGTGCGTTGATTTCTTCCAGAGCGCTGACAACCGTCTGGATATGAGTCTCGGTGTTATACGCATGAAGTCCAAAGCGGATGTAACCGCCGCGCATTGTAGCATAAATGCGTTTTCCTTTGAGAATCTCGATTACGTGTTCCTCTTGTGCTTGCGGATAATCAATGCAGATGATTCCAGAGTGATGCTTGGGATCAACAGGTGTCTGGATGCGAAGGGAGGTAGTTGCCAAAGCAGATCGCAATCGCCGATCCAGGGAAAGCACATGCTGTTCGATGTTCTGAATGCCGAGCTGGTTTATCAAGCGTACACCTGCGCCGATCGCTGCAATTCCTGCGTAATTCAGGTTGCCAGACTCCAGTTTTCTGGCATCGATATGCCAGTCCAAATAGCGGAAATTTGTCGTGATAGCAGGCGGCTTCACATGATTTCGGACACTTTGGTACGAAGCATACGGTGGGGTGATTTGTTCTGTGATGTCGCTTTGGCAATAGACAAAGCCTGCCCCAAGTGTAGCCAAGAGTCCTTTGTTGCCTCCGCACGCCAAATAGCTGATATTCATTGCTTTTACATCGAGATGAAGCCGACCAATGGCCTGAATGCCATCGACGATCAGCAGGATGCCTTGCTGGCTGCAAAAGGCTCCGAGCTCATAAAGATCCGAATAAAAGCCAGTAGTAAACTGCACGGCAGATAGGACAATTGCTTTTGTGCGGCGGTCGATGAATGGTGTGATTTGGGTCAGATCCACCCCGCCGTGCTGGCTGGGGACGACACGCAGATCCACCCCCTTCTCCTGCAAGCGGATCCATGCGAAGAGATTGGAGGAATGCTCCAGATCAGGAATAATGACGTTATCGCCTGCCTGGAACGGGTAGCCATTGGCAATGATTCCAATCCCTTCAGCGGTATTCTTGACGAAGCCGATTTCTGAGGCATCTGCTCCGATCAGCGATGCCACATCTGCGCGGGTTTGATGGACCAGCGCCCAAGAGGTGGATACCACATCCTCTCCGAAGTTGGCAATATAGTCCCGCGTGTAGCCGAAGTAAGCTTCCTGCACGCTTTTGGGAGGTATGACAACGGAGCTGACATCGAGAAAAACAATCTCGTTTAGGTGTGAAAATTCCTGTTCGATGAGCTTTTGATTGATCATAGAATGTCCCTTTCTGTTTAGGTTTTAATTCCGATTAAATAGATATGTTTTATTTGAATTAATGCTATGGTAGCTCTTTCCCGTTTGTCTGTCAATGCGGAGAAAAACGAATGACTACGCTCGCATTCACTGACCGTAATTGTCAGTGAAGTTTTTTTATACTGAAAGCGAATCGAGAAAAATAGTAGGAGGGCATCGCATGTTTAGAACGATGCAGGATTTTGCAACGGAATGGACACGGGAATCGGAGCAAACGGCTCTACTGCTGGATGCATGTAAGGACGAATCCTTGCAGCAAAGAGTAGCAGAAGGGCACCGGACACTGGGAGAAATCGCTTGGCATCTCGTACAGTCACTTCATTACATGACACAATTGGGGCTGAGCTTTTCGGCACCTAACGATGAAGCTTCAACATCGGCGAAAAAAATGGCGCAGGAGTATCGTACGATCAGTCGCGAGCTGCTCCAGGCTGTGACGACACAGTGGAATGACGAGAGCCTGCATGAAACCATTGAGCTGTGGGGACAGAATTGGAGGAAAGGAGAGGTTCTGCTTTTCACCATCATGCATCAAGTCCACCACCGTGGGCAGATGACAGTTTTGATGAGACAAGCCGGTTACGCAGAAGTCCCCCTTATGTTTGGTTAAGCTCGAATCCTTCAACGACTTATTTTGTGGTAGAATTTCCAAAATAGGTGTTTGATGGGGAAAGGGGGGAGAGACATGTCCAGAGCAGATAACATGCTGTCGATCCTGTGGTTGTTAAAGGCGGGCAAACAGATGACTGCGCAGCAGCTGGCCGATGAGCTGGAAATTCATGTTCGCACGGTTTACCGCTGCATCGATTCGCTGTGTGCGAGCGGCGTTCCCATCATTGCCGAGGCTGGTCACAACGGCGGGTATCGGATCATGGATCACTTTTCGAAAGCCCCCTTACTCTTTCGTACGGATGAACAAAAGGCGCTGATTCATGCTTCGATTTTTGCCCAAGACACCGGGTACCCCTTCACGGAAGCCTTGAGTCGGGCAATCGATAAGCTCAAGCGATATACAAACAAAGAACAGCTGGCGAGCTTGGAAAGATACGAAGAAGGTCTTGCCGTCATTCATCCTCCTGCAGACGAGAGACAGAAAGTCTTTTTGCAGCTTTTGGAGGAAGCCACGACACTTGGAAAAGCAGTTGAAATGAGGTATCTGAAAGAAAGGGAGACAACGCCTGTTTCCCGCAGACTGGACCCTTACGGCATTGTTTTTTGGAAGGGAAACTGGTATACAGTGGGCTTCTGTCATTTGCGGCAGGAGATTCGCAGCTTTCGTGTAGATCGGATTATGGATGCGGAGCCCTCCCATCACCGGTTTGAACGCCCGGCTCATTTTTCAGCCAAGGACTTTTTGTTAGGTCAGCTCTTGCCTGGTTCTGATCAGGCCTCATCTCTGCTGAAGGTCTGCATACACGGGGAAAAACAAGCGCTGGATGAGCTGTGCAAGCATTGGTTATTTGGGCACACGCTCATGAAAAGAACGGCCAGTGTTGCAGAATTTGAACTCAACATCGAATCGCTATTGACCTATGTACCCTATTTCTTACTTCCCTACGGCAAGGCCATTCAGATTGCAGAGCCGCAGTTTTTGATTAGCAGGATGGTCGAGGTCACGACAGGAATGGCTTCGTACTACCAGGAAATGCTCGCTGCCAATAGCGATCTGGAAGCGATAGGGGATCAGATATCCCGCAGGAAAGAGGATGAATAAGATGGGAAAATTCGGTCTGCTTGGCAAAATGCTTGCTCATGAGGGCAAGCGCGATGAACTCGTACAAGTGCTGCTGGAGGCCGCATCGATTCTGAAGAACTTCGATGGCTGTGAATGGTATGTGGTGAACGTCTCAGATGAAGAGCCGGATGCCATCTGGGTAACAGAGCTTTGGCGTGACGAAGCAGCGCATCAAGCCTCGTTGCAGCAGAGTGAGATCCGGAGCTTGATCCAGCAAGGTCGGCCACTCATCGCCGGGTTTGGCGAGCAGACGAGGTACCGACCGGTTGGAGGAGTAGGTTTGTCATAAATCGATGTGGTAGGGAAAGCCCGGGCTGTTAGATTAGATGCCTGGGCTTCTGGTTTTGTATGCCCGGACTGCGAGGATGATTCCTCCCATAGTGATATACCCCTATAATTTCTTTAATATATGGCAATTAAAGCACTATTCACCTGTCGATACTAGAAGTGGCTTGAAACACCAAGCCTCTTCATATAAACTAAAACTAATGTCTGGTCGTAAATATTTTGTAAATAAAGGGAATTGTTGCTTGTACTCGTGTTTTGCATGCATGCGCACGGGATATTAGCATGTACACGTTTCCGGAGTATGTGGTTGTAAGCGCTTGTACAATATACATCAAGATAAAGAGTGAATGGGGGGCATTCTATGGATCATATGATCTTCGAAGTAGGAACGGCTCTGATATTAGTTGCTATCGCGTCACTAGTCGCAAGCAAGTTGAAATTTTCCATCATTCCTTTTTTGATTGTTTTGGGGATGCTCGTTGGGCCACACGCACCAACCATTGGGATTCTTGATTTTACTTTCATTGAAAGTCAAGAAATCATTGAATTTATGGGGAGAATTGGTGTATTATTCCTGTTGTTCTATCTGGGTCTTGAATTCTCCGTCCCCAAATTAATCAAGTCAGGAAGAAATATCGTCTACGGGGGCACCATTTATGTCCTCCTGAACTTTTCATTGGGTTTGGCATATGGGTACTTCGCTAATTTTCCAATCTATGAAACATTAATCATTGCTGGAATGGTGTCCGTCTCTTCCACTGCGATCGTAGCCAAAGTATTGGTTGACTTAAAGCGGACAGGGAATTCGGAGACGGAATTGATTCTAGGAATGATTTTGTTTGATGACATATTCCTGGCTGTATTCTTGTCCGTCATGTCTGGACTGCTGCTTGGCGGTGCGACTTCCATCGGAGGCATGCTGCTCTCCGTCGGCATCTCGATCGGTTATATGCTGCTGTTCTTCGTGATCGCTCGCAAGGGTACCAAATTCCTGAACAAAATCCTGAACATCTCTTCCAATGAAATTTTTATCATTGTTGTTTTCTCCGCATTGTTTTTCGTTGCCGGTTTTTCGGAAACGCTACATGTAGCGGAAGCAATTGGCGCCTTGTTATTTGGTCTGGCACTTTCGGAGACCGACCATAGCAAACGCATTGAAAAACTGGTCGTGCCTTTCCGTGATTTCTTTGGTGCCGTCTTCTTCTTTAGCTTTGGATTGAGCATTGATCCCTTGACTCTGGGAGATGCGATTTGGTTAGCTTTGATAGCAGCATTTTTGACTATCCTAGGTAATGTCATTTCTGGTATGATAGCGGGACGAAATGCTGGACTTTCCCACAAGGCATCATTAAATATCGGTCTTACCATCATGGCGCGCGGAGAATTTACGATTATCGTGGCAAACCTGGGGATTGCGGCAGGTCTCATGCCCATCTTGAAGCCTTTATCCGCTCTCTATGTGTTGATATTAGCCATATTAGGGCCATTGTCTGCGAAAGAGTCGAAGCATATCTATAATGGCTTAAATAAGATATTCAAATGGAGCAAGCCACAGGAAAAAGTGAAAAATCAAGCCTAACGGAACGGAGGATGCGCAAAGATGGATATTATTCGCGAATCAGATTTGCCTGGCATTGGGAAAAAGTTTCAAGTGGAATCCAGATCAGGAGATAAAATGGTCATTGTCATTCATGATGATGGCAGACGGGAAATGTATCATTTTGATCAAGACGATCCGGATGAAAGCATTTCGATGGTCACCTTGGACGATGATGAGGCGAGACAGATAGCCGCCATTATTGGTGGCATGACGTACAAGCCGAAAGCGCTGGAAACGATTGAGGTTTCCCTGGATGAGCTCATCATCGAGTGGTACAAGGTTGAGTCGCATTTTAAATGTATCAATAAATCGATTGCAGACCTGCAAGTGCGTCAGCGCACAGGTGCGACGATTTTGGCCATCGTAGAAAAGAATAAGCAAAAGATTAATCCCGGACCGGACGATCTGCTCCAAGCAGAAATGACACTGGTGATGGCGGGAGAAAGAAAGCAAATCAAGCTGCTCAAAGAGCTCTTGGTACATGGCTAGGAGACATACCAACCTAAACAAAATGAAGTGCACCTGACCGGAGGGTCGAGCGAATCGATCCCGCCTGTATAAGAGGTGCACTTCATTTTTTGCTATGGCAAACCTTTTACTTCGCCAAATCCAGCAGGCTTTGGGACAAGGAGCTCAGCTCCTCCACACTGGCTGTAATTTCTTCTGTAGCTGCTGCTTGAGAATGAACCATCTGGGCGCTTTCATTCATCTTCGTAGACACGTCATTAATGGCAGTATTGATATCCTTCAGACTTTGCTCAATATTTTTAACGATCAGGTTGACGATGAATTCCTGCGTGGATGAAATCGCTTGCGCTTTCTCAGCAATATCGGCAATCGAAGCAGAAATCTGTTGCAGCGAGGCAGCCAAATGCTCAGCCGAGGAAGAGATTTTTTCTTGTTGATCCAAAGACCAGGCGATGCCGAAGGAGCCAACGATCACATCGTTCTCGTCCTTGATCGGCATGGTGACGCATTTGAAGGGTATACCGCGATATAAAATGAGGAACGGCCATCATTTTGTATTGAAAATATTTTCTGTCTATATGACATTTGTCATATCCTTCTCTTGACGTTTATGACTACATCAGACGGGCATTCCTTTTTACAATAAAGGTAAAGAGACTGTGGCTGGCGTTAGTTGACTTCTTAAGACGTCTAAGCGAAGAGGAGATATGTCATGCATCAATCCAACATTGCGCAATTGAAAAAAAAGATTGCTCCTTTTGAGCGAACAGATACCAAAGCAAGCATCAGACAGATATTCAATACACTGGTTCCCTACGTGCTGCTCTGGTACGCAGCGTATCATAGCCTATCCGTATCTTACTGGCTTACGCTGCCGATCCTCATCGTCGCAAGTGGTTTTATGATCCGGACATTTATTCTTTTTCACGACTGCTGCCATCAATCGTTCTTCAACAACCGATTGGCCAACGATATACTGGGCACGATTACAGGTGTCCTGACCCACGTTCCGTATGAGCAATGGAAAAACGCCCATGCGATCCATCATGCCACCAGCAGCAATCTGGATAAACGCGGAGTGGGCGATATCTGGATTATGACTGTAAACGAATATGAATCAGCTCCATTTTGGCTTCAAATAGCCTATCGCATTTACCGCCACCCTATTGTGATGTTTGGACTGGGACCGATCTATGTCTTTTTGTTTCAGTACCGTTTCAATCGCAAGGGAGCTAAAAACAGAGAGCGTCTCAATACGTATTTGACCAATGTTCTGTTGATTGCCTATTACCTTGTCATGTGCTGGGCTGTGGGCTGGGAAACATTCCTCCTGATTCAGGGACCAATCTTCTATTTGTCCGGACTGTTTGGAATATGGTTGTTTTATGTACAGCATCAGTTCGAGGATTCCTACTTTGAGAATGAAGAAGAGTGGAGCTACGTCAAGGCTGCAGTGGAAGGAAGCTCCTACTATCAATTGCCGAAGCCTTTGCAATGGATCACCGGGAACATCGGTTTTCATCATGTACACCATCTGAGTCCAAAAGTTCCGAACTACAATCTGGAGAAAGCGCATCATTCGACTCCGCCATTGCAGCAAGCTACTACCATTACGTTGAAATCCAGTTTGAAGTCTCTTCAATTTCGACTATGGGATGAACAGAACAAAACGTTTGTCAGTTTTCGCGATTGGAAGCCCAGAGCCAGTCAAGTGGCGCTAGCGGAAAAGCCGCAGACACGAAAAAGCTCTTGATTGGAAGGAAAATAAGCCTGCACAACCGGACTGATTCGTATACACTTACGTTATTGGGACTTTCAATGCCCGAGAGGTTTTATCGGAAAAGGTGGAAGCGGATGCAGAAGTGGTTTCAAATTTTTCACAAAGGTACCGGGCTGAATCCCTATGTGTGGGTTGTATTCTTTATATTGCCTTTCTACTTTATCTTTCGGTCGTCTTCCACGTACGAGGTGGCATTTGGAATCTCCATGATTCTTGGTTTCTTTGTCTGCTATGTGTTTTCTTTGCTGACAAAAGGCTGGCAGGTCTACGTGTGGACCAGTCTTCAAATTGTCATCTCGATTACGATGACCGTGTATTTCGGCTACGTGTACTTCTCGTTGTTTCTCGCTTTTTTTATCGGGAATATTCAAAATAAAGCAGGCTTCATCACACTGTATACGATTCATCTGGTCGGTACCATCGTGACGATCAACCTGGGCTTTATCTTGAGAAACCCGGATATCATTACACAATTGCCGTTCGTTCTCGTCAGTTTGATCGCTGTGATCTTGCTACCTGTCACCACCTATAACCGCAACAAGCATGAACAGCTGGAAGGACAGCTGCAGGACGCGAACAAGAAGATATCGGAGCTTGTCAAGCTGGAGGAAAGGCAGAGGATTGCCCGTGATTTGCACGATACACTGGGGCAAAAGCTATCCTTGATCGGACTCAAAAGCGACCTGGCAACCAAGCTGATCAGCAAGAATCCGGCGCAGGCCCAAACCGAGTTAAAGGAAATACGTCAAACGGCTAGGATCGCGCTAAAAGAGGTACGGGAAATGGTCACAGAAATGAGGGGGACGAGGCTGGAGGATGAGTTCTTTCGGATCAAGCAGATCTTTAACGCAGCGCAGATTGAACTCACGCTGGAAGGTGAGCCTAACCTGACGAACATCTCGTTGATCACGGAGAACGTCGTAAGCATGTGTCTGAAGGAAGCAGTGACCAACATCGTAAAGCACAGCAATGCGACCAGCTGCCAGATCCGGATTCAGCCATCACGTACAGAGCTGGTCGTCTGTGTGAAAGACAATGGCATAGGCTTGGCTACCGAGTCCGCTTACGTGAAAGGAAACGGCTTGCGAGGGATGCAGGAACGTCTGGAATTCGTGAACGGGAGCATGGAAATTTTCACCGATGAAGGGACGACCATCGTGATCAGGGTACCAAACGTCCTCAAAAGACCAGAGAAGGAGGCAGGGAGATGATACGGATCGTCATTGCGGAGGATCAGCGGATGCTGCTGGGGGCTCTGGCATCCCTGCTCGATCTGGAGGATGATATGCAGGTTGTCGGGAAAGCGAGCAACGGGGAAGATGCCGTGAAGCTGGTGATGCTCCATAAGCCAGACATCTGCATCATGGATATTGAGATGCCTGTGAAAAGCGGCTTGGATGCAGCGGAAGAGCTCAAGGGCTCTGGGTGCAAGGTCATGATCTTGACTACCTTTGCACGTCCGGGGTATTTCGAGCGTGCTTTGAAGGCGGGGGCGCATGGTTATCTGCTCAAAGACAGTCCCAGTGAGGAGCTGGCCAGCTCGATTCGCAGCATCATCGCTGGAAGGCGCATCTACGCTCCGGAGCTGGTGGATGAGGCTTACGGGCAGGAAAATCCATTGACTGAGCGGGAGAAGGAAGTGCTGCTGCTGATGGCAGATGGCAAGAACACCAAAGAGATCGCCAGCGAGCTGTATCTCACGACGGGAACGGTGCGCAACTACATTTCCGTCATTCTCGACAAGCTGGATGTGAGCAACCGGATTGAAGCGATCATGCGCATTAAAGAAAAAGGCTGGTTCAAATAAAAAGTGTCAAGTGTTCGCTGCGGTGAACATCTTGACTCTTTTTTTGGTTTGTGAGGATGTTACGAATACGAACTGACAATATGAAGCGTATTGCTGTAGGAAATCGTCCGTTCCTGTATGTCTTCAATTTGCAGCTGTTGGGCAATCGAAACCGAGATAATGGCTACAGGGAAGAGTATCCCGTACCGGAGTCATCGACCGCGATTTTGACCCCCAGCTGTTTGATGCTTTGTAGGATTTCAATGGCGTGACTTTCATTGATCGTCATGCTTTCCGTGATTTCCAGCTCCAGATATTCCGCCGATAATGCAGTCTCATCGAGAATCTTCTTGATGGTATCGACCAGATTTTGCTGGAAAAATTGACGCGTCGACAAGTTACGGAAACGCCGATCCCTGTTCATGCCAGGCTTCATCGTGATAGGCCATATAGGTGATGTACTCTTGATCTTTTTTCTGCTGTCGATTATTAGGTAATTAAAAAGGAAAACTGACACCTACATAGTAAAATATTCCCTTAAATCGTGCGCGACTATATTGTGGCGATTTTTGTAATTGTGCCGATAATTCTCTATGCAAATCCCATCATTCAGATCAAAAATCAGGTATAATAATACCTACATTCATACGACCCTTTTTATGAAACAGCCAAGAAAGGCGGAGAAAAGATGAAAGTAGCGATTGCACAACTTACTTCCACTTTAGATAAGACACAAAACCTGCAAAAAGCGGTTGAATACGTAGGAAAAGCAAAAGCAGCCGGGGCGGATTTTGTCATTTTTCCCGAGATGTACAGCGCGGCGGCTACGCCAAAGTCTGGTGTGCGCCCTTCCGAAGTAGCAGAACCGCTGGATGGCCCATTTGTAAGCGGATTGGCTCAAGCTGCACGTGAGCAAGGCATCTATGTCGTCTGCGGGGTGTACGAAAGCATTGAAGGGGATCAGGATCGAGCCTATAATACGACTGTGTTTTTCAATCGTTCTGGAGAGCTCATCAAGGCTTATCGCAAAACCCACCTCTATGATGCGTTTTCCTATATGGAATCGGACTACATCGCCGCTGGGAACACTCCCTATGAAATCATCGAGACCGAATTCGGCAAGATCGGACTCATCGTGTGCTACGAGGTTCGCTTTCCGGAAATCGCTAGACAGTTTGCCTTGCAAGGAGCGGATCTGCTGTTCGTACCGGCTGGCTGGGTAGCTGGACCGATGAAGGAAGATCATTGGGAGACGTTGGTTCGGACGAGAGCTATCGAAAATACGATGTTTGTCTGTGCAGCGGATCAAGTGGGGAATATTTTTGCAGGGCGCAGCATGATTGTGGACCCGATGGGCGTAATCGTAGCGAGCGCAGGTGAAGAAGAGACCTTGCTGGTAGCCGAGCTGGATCTGGACCGCATCCAGCGCGTGCGCGGCAAACTACCGAGCGTAGCGAACAGACGTCCAGAGCTATATACGAATTAAGTAGGAAAAAGGCTATAAAAGGAGAGCGACAGAGTCTTCCATACAGGGAGGAGCTGTCGCTTTTTTTGGACCCAAGCGGGCAGATGTCCGTGACCATTTTTCTCTCCTTTCAATATGATGCTAACAAAACAGAATTCAAGAAAATCGCAGTTCTGTAAGCGTTGCCATCATTGGAAAGGTGGAATGTCCTCATGTATTGGATTATTGGTGGTTTGGTCGGTCTGCTCGTTTGGTGGGGAATGAACATGCTCATGACTGGAAAGGCAGGAGGGAATGGCTGGCTGGCTTCGCTGATTGTAGCGCTTTTAGGGAGCTGGCTGGGCGATCTGATTCTTGGCGACTGGCTGTGGATGCTGGCTGGCTTCAATGTCTTCGCAGGGGCGATAGGGGCTATTGTCCTCATGTGGCTGTGGAACATGCTGGGCAAACAGTTGAGACAATAAGAATAGGATAGAAAACAGGCTGCACGGAAGACGGTTCGTCTTCAGCTGTGCAGCCTGTTGTTTTGGCATACCTATTCAGCTACGGATGCATACTTGAAGTACGCGCCGCCAAGCGGGAAGATCACGAAATCTTTCACCTTGTCATTTTTTACATAAGGGTTTCCACGGAAATTGATCGGCGCAAGCGGCATTTCTTCCATGAGGATTGTCTCAGCTTCGAGCAGGATTTGCTTGCGTTTTTCCAGATCCGGCTCGGAGTAGCTTTGGTCGATCAATTCCTTGAATTTCGGATTTTCCCAGTCTGGATGGTTGTTACCACCCGTTTTGTCGCGGAACATCTCCAGGAAGTTGATCGGATCATTGAAGTCGGCTCCCCACTGGAAGCGAATCATGTCAAAGTTGGCCTGAGAGCGCATATCCCGGTATACCTTCAGTTCCGCTGTGTACAGCTTCACGTCTACACCCAGAGTTTGCTTCCATTGGTCTTGCAGGGCTTCCGCCAGTTTTTTGTTCATGTCCGTGGTGTCAAAGGTATACGTAACACTTGGGAATGTGGTCAGCCCCAGCTCTTTCATCCCTTCTTCGAGCAACTGCTTGGCTTTCTGCGGATCTTCCTTGAAAAAGCCCTCCGGTTTCAGGCCCATCGACGACGGTACCCAGCCGTATGCGGCGGGAACTCCTGTCTGCAGGATGTTGTCAATAATCGCCTGGCGATCGATAGAGTAGGAAAAAGCTTGTCTGATTTTTTTGTTGTTAAAAGGAGGCTTCGTCGTATTGAAGACGACAGATTGAGTTCCTGGATTGCTGGCTACCATCAGGGTTCCCGCATCCTTCAAAGAAGGAATGACATCAGGAGGCAGTGTCGAAGCAGGATAGCCGCCCCAGTCAAAGTCGCCGTTTTCAAACATGGAGAACGCGGTATTGTTGTCATCGATCATGGAGATTTCCAGGCGATCCAGCTTGACGTTCTCCTTGTCCCAATAGTTGTCGTTTTTAACGAAGGCAATTTTGACCTTATGTTCCCACTCTTCCATGATGAAGGGTCCATTACCTACAATTGTAGCTGCTTCAGCAGCCCATTGAGGATTGGACTCAACGGTTTTTTGGTGCAGAGGAAACAGGGTCGGGAAGAAGGTCAATTCACGGAAAAACGGCGTAGGTGATTTCAGCGTAAACTCTACGGTATGGTCATCCAAGGCTTTGACACCGACATCATCCGCGCTGCCTTTTCCAGTGTTGTACTCCTCTCCTCCTTTAATGTAATAAAGCTGATAGGCGTACTCGGAGGCTGTTTTGGGATCCAGATTGCGTTTGATCGCGTACACGAAATCGTGGGCGGTAACCGGATCGCCATTGCTCCATTTGGCATCTGGGCGGATTTTAAACGTATACTTCGTGAAATCAGGAGAGGCGGTAAAGCTTTCGGCGGTGGCATTCGTCAGCTCTCCATTGAGGTCATAGCTGGTCAAGCCTTCAAAAGCGGCATAGATCATATCGAAAGAATCGGCATCGACAGCAATCCCCGGATCGAGAGACGGTGGTTCGCTATTGATACTCCAATGCAAGACCATTGGCTTGGCTTCGGCCGCTGCTCCTGATTGAGAATTTTCATTAGGTTGTGCAGTGCCCTGAGAGGTGGAGCACCCGGTCAAGATCCCGAACAGCAAGGCGAGACCCGTGGCACAGGCAAGTGCTTTTTTCATGATGATTTCCCCCTATTGATCTCTTTCTTACATGTAAGAATATTTCTTTATGTTTAGTAATGTCAAACGAAAATATGCTATTTAGCGAAAATTGTAGGTTGATAAGAGAATATTGTGTCAAAATCAGGACGAACCGAGATTGGAAATAAGATTTGACTTAGCAAAAGAATTTGTTTATACTCGATATTACTTTAGTAGGTAAAATATTTATTGGGTATATTATTTGGTTTCTAAAATAGGAGGATTCACGATGTCTAATCCAGGCAAGCTTACTGAGCTTGAAGATCTATACATTCAGATACAAAGGAGAGTATCGGCCGAGTGGCACAAACGCTTGGACACACTCATTTCGGGATCTCAAGCCTTGATCTTGCGAATCCTTCACGCGCATGGACCTCAAAAGGTATCCGCCATTGCGGAGCGTTTGGATATCACCCCAGGAGCGGTCACCAGTCTCGCTGACAAGCTGATTGCTTGTGGGTATGCAGACAGAAAGCGAGATACTGCAGATCGCAGAGTGGTCTATTTGGAAATTACCGATCAAGGGCACGAGATTTTGCTGAAATACAGAGCGGAGCTCAAGCGAACTGTCGAAGAATTTTTTGTTGGATTGTCTGATGAGGATCTTCAGCATCTGACTCGGATTTATACCCAATTGCTAAAGAATATTGAGCAACGAAGAGGGGAGAAGGAATGACAAATCTTACGGAAAAACGGAAAATCACGATTATGATCGCGATCATAACCTCGATGTTTTTTTCTGCAATCAATCAGACCATCATCGGGGTTGCGATGCCACGTATCATTGCGAAGCTAGGTGGAATGGATTACTATTCGTGGGCCATTACGATCTACTTGCTGACGTCGACTGTTGCTTCGATCTTAGTCGGAAAGCTTTCCGATATTTACGGGAGGAAACCGTTTATCCTGACAGGTATTGGATTATTTAGTCTAGGTGCCCTGCTATCCGGCTTTTCTGCGGATATTTTTCAGTTGATCGCGTATCGGGCGATTCAAGGTGCGGGTGCCGGGATTATTATGTCGACAGCCTTCACCGCCATGGGGGATCTCTACGAGCCTCGCGAACGCGCTAAATGGACTGGGGTCATGAGCGCCGTCTTCGGGGTTTCCAGTGTGGCTGGTCCTCTGCTGGGCGGATATATCGTTGATCATCTGGATTGGCACTGGGTGTTCTGGATCTTCCTGCCGATTGGTGTGCTTGCCTTTTTGTTGATCCTGATTCATTTCCCGCAGGTGGAAAAGCGCGAAGGGGAATCGGTCGATTATTGGGGTTCGGCCTTGTTGACGACGACCATCGTGCCCATGCTCCTCGCTTTTTCATGGGCGGGAGAAGGGGCAAACAAATACGCTTGGGATTCCTGGCAAATCATTGGCTTGCTTGCCGTCAGCGTCCTCTCCCTGCTGCTCTTCCTCTGGGTAGAGACGAAGGTAAAAACGCCAGTCTTGCCGTTGAACTTGTTTAAGAACAGTATCTTTACCGTATCCAACCTGGTCGGCTTTTTTCTCAATGCGGGAATGATGGGCGCGATCATTTACGTGCCGTTCTTTGTGCAAGGGGTAAAAGGGATTTCTCCGACGATGGCAGGGTATGTGGCGATGCCGATGTCCATCGCAATGCTGGTCACTTCCGCATTGTCCGGACAAATCATTACCAAGACAGGAAAGTATAAAAAGATGGCAGTCGGTGGCTTGCTGGTGATGACGGTCGGCATGGTCCTGATGTACTTCATGGAACCGTCCACACCTATCTATGAGCTCGTTCTGTACATGATCCTACTGGGCTTGGGTATGGGGATTGCGATGCCAGTCTTCTCTCTGACGGTTCAAAATGCCGTTGCTCCTCAGCAACTAGGGGTGGCAACCGCTACCTCGCAGCTTTTCCGCAATCTCGGGGGAACGATCGGTATTGCCGTGATGGGAAGCGTGATGAGTGCGAGCATGACAACGAAAATGACTCAATTGTCCGGGACGATGGGGCAAGGTACAGCATCAGCCTCAGCCGACCCTGCCCTGGCTGAAAAGCTGGCTCTTTTTTCAAACCCGCAAAACCTGCTGGATCAACCGAAAATCGAGGCAGCACTCCAGAGCCTACCGCCAGAGTCACAAGCCTTGTTTACACACATGCTGGATGTGATTCGTGAGGCGATGAGCTACGGCATCACCACGACCTTTTTGACAGGCGCAATCGTCGCAGCTTTCGCTGTGGTTCTAGCGCTGTTCCTGAAGGAAATTCCACTGCGTTCTGGAAAGGGGAAGGGACAGAAAGCTGCGGAGGGGCATGCTGTCCTGAATCAAACGAAGGAAATCCAAGTATAAGGCAGAACGAAAGAAAAGAGGCTATCCCAATGGGAAGCCTCTTTTTGTTCATTCACGCCATCACTCGAGAACAAGCTTACTGCCCGATAATGAGACGCTCTTTAGGATGGTGGTAACGAACAATTCGGTCGTTGCGCTTGAGGAAGAGCAGCAGGTTGATAATCCCGATCCGCCCGATGACCATCATCAGGATCAGGATCAGCTTGCCAGGTACGCCCATCGCGGATGTGATGCCAGAAGACAAGCCTGTCGTACCGAAAGCGGAGCATACCTCAAACAAGACGTGCTGGAAGGGGAGATCCTCCAGCCAGACGAGCAGGATGACTGCCGAGAATACCAGGAAGATCGCGACAAAAAAGACGATAAACGAGCGTATGATGTCGTCTTCCACGAGCTCCCGGCCAAAGACCTTCACGTCTTTGAAGCCGCGCATGTGCGTAATGACAGTTGCGACGAGTACAAAAAAGGTCGTCGTCCGGATCCCTCCGCCTACGCTGCTGGGGGAGGCGCCAATAAACATCAGGCTGGCCAGCATGAGCAGTGTAGGAGTCGTGAACAGGCTGATATCGATTGTTGAGAGCCCACCGCTTCTGGACGAAATCGAGTGAAATAGGGAGTAGAACAGCGTTTCATGCCATTTCATCCCTTGCAGAATTCCATTTCGCTCAAACAGGAAAATGAGCACAGCTCCCAAGACAACCAGCGAAAAGAACGTGAGCGTCGTCACCTTGGTGAACAGCGAGAAGGTGAAGCGCATTTTCGCTCGACGATAGGCCAGATACGTACGGATTTCCACCAATACGGGAAAGCCGATCGCGCCACACACGATCAGAAGCATGATAATTGCCTGATAGATGTAGTCGTGGGCAAAGCTCTGCATGGAATTGCCGTACAGGTCAAAGCCGGCGTTGGTGAAGGCGCTGATGGAGGCAAAAAAACCATGAAAATAGGCTGTATACCAATCATGATGATAGCCGCTCAGTAAAAAGTGGGTCCCCAAGAGAATCGTCCCTACCAGTTCAATCAAGAGAGCCAGCACCAGGATGTTTCGCATCAGGCTGACCAATCCGGCCAACGTAGAACGATTGTGGTCAGTCGCAATCCAGATGCGCTGCTCCAGGCCAATTTTTTGCCCCATTAACAGCCAGAAGAAAGTACCCAAGGTCATAATGCCGATCCCGCCTACTTGAAACAGCAAGGTCAGATAGAGAAGGCCCCATTGGTTGAAAATCTCGTGCACGGCAACGACTGTAAGTCCTGTAACGCTGATTGCGCTGGTCGATGTAAACATCGCATCGATAAACGAGATCGACACACCGGGATTATGGAATATGGGTGTGTATAGAAGAATGGTGGAAAGAAGAATCAATCCGACGTAGAAAAACACGATGATCTGGACAGACGTCAAACGACGTTTTTGGTAGGATGACGATAACAAGGACAAGCCCCCCGAACAACACATTACTCATAACGGTAATCATATCGAAAAAGAAGTCATCAAGCAAAGCCTTTCATGAAGGGGCGTCCACCGTCCTACAAAACGACAAAGTAAATCAGTGCAGCCAGCGCAATGCGATACAGGGCGAACGGGATCAGCTTGATGCGGTTGATCAGATGCAAGAAAAAGCGAATAGCCAGCCAAGCGAATAGAAACGCGCTGATAAAACCGACGATAAAAAACGGAAGGGCATCCATCGTAATATACTGCCAATTTTTCAAGAGTGACAAAAAGCTGGCACCCGCCATGATGGGAACTGCCATGATAAAGGTAAAGTCAGATGCAGCACGGTGATTTAATCCCAGCAAAACACCGCCAGAGATCGTGGAGCCCGAGCGGGAAAAGCCTGGCCAGAGGGCAATACATTGAAACAAACCAATGATCAGGGCTTGCTTGTGTGTGATCTGGTCTACCGATACAGCTTTAGGCTTGGCGGGGCGGAACAGGTCAGCCGCGATCATCAGCAACGCACCGACGACCAGCCCTATTACTACGGTATGGACGGAAAAGAGATATTCATCAATATAGTCGTTAAATAGTACACCCAATACCCCTGCTGGAAGAAGACCGACAATGACTTGGGACAAACGCAATTTTTGTCCAGTACGGCCGCTGTCAGAAGGAAGCTTTTTCAGACCGAACATATTCAAAAAGCGATCCTTGAATATGATCACAGCTGCAATGATGGATCCGAGCTGGATGACGACCTTGAACGTATTCGCAACAGGCTGCGAAAATAATTCCTTGGAATGAAGAAGTGTATCATCGACAATAATCATATGTCCCGTAGACGAAACAGGGGCAAATTCGGTAAGTCCCTCTACAAGGCCCAACACGAATGCCACGAAGATTTCCCAAAGATCCATGGATACTCACCTTTCTGATGATAAGCTAGATTGATTTAACCTAAAGTTGTCCCCATCCACTTTAATACAAATGAAGCGAAATAGGTACCCTTTCCTGCCAAGACGTTCTACCCAAACGTGTCCGGGAAAGGTAAGATGATGAAAAGCAGATGAAGATGATGACAAAAGGAGAAATGAAGATGCCACACCTGTTGGTTCGAGGAGTCAAGGCAGAACAAATGGCGGCAATCAGCCAGCCCTTAACGGAAGAATTGGCAGCGATTTGCCAGTGCGGGACCGATAATTTTACCATTGAATGCTTGCAAACGACTGGCGTCTTTGACGGCAAGATCGTCGATTCCTATCCCTTTGTTGAAGTAGCTTGGTTTGAACGTGGTCAAGAGACGCGGGATCAATTTGCACAAGCCGTAACCAAGCATGTCCTCTCCTTGGGTGTTCCGGAAGTGGAGGTCGCGTTTTTCGCCTACCAAAAGGAAAGCTACTACATTAACGGTAAACATTTTTAGACAAATGCTAAAACCATACGAATGCTCGTGTCGATTTCCCGGGAAAAGGTTGCACATGATCTGACAAATAGACAGTCAGGCAAGGGAATGACAGAGAAAAAAGACAGGATCGAGGCGACATGGCTTCATCCTGTCTTTTATCTTACTGGATTTCTTCATCAACCTGTACCGGAAAGGGTAAATTTTACAAGGCTTTTACATACCGTTCCGGCAGTCGGGAAATGGTATTCTTTTACAGATTTTTGTTCAACTCACTCAGCTCTTTTGCGGTGAGATTGCGCCAATGGCCGATTTTCAGGCTTCCCAGCGTAATGTTCATGATCCGAATGCGTTCCAGCTTGCGAACCTGATAGCCGAAGGTAGAGCACATCCGTCTGATCTGGCGGTTCAGTCCCTGGGTCAGGACGATCTGAAAGACGCGATCACTTATTTTTCTTACGGTGCAAGGGTTGGTCATGGTACCCAGGATGCGGACACCTCCGGCCATTCCTTGCAGGAATTGAGGAGTGATCGGTTTGTCGACCGTTACGATGTATTCTTTCTCGTGATTGTTTTCGGCCCGCAGGATTTTATTGACGATATCGCCATCATTGGTCAAGAGGATCAGGCCCTGAGAGTCCTTGTCCAGGCGACCAATCGGAAAGATGCGTTCAGGATGGTTCACAAACTCAACGATGTTCCCTTTGACATGCAGCTCTGTCGTACAGGTGATGCCAACAGGCTTGTTCAAAGCGATGTAGACCGCTTCTTTTTTGGAGCCAATGGGCTTGCCATCCACACGCACATCATCGCCAACGACGACGGCACTTCCCAATTCGGCCACTACACCGTTGATGGTCACTCGTTTGCTCTCAATCCACTTGTCGGCTTCGCGCCTTGAGCAAATGCCGGTCTCGCTGATAAACTTGTTAATTCGCATCAACTGATTCCTTTCCTTGCGATTGCAGCTTTTCGAGCAGCTTTTTACGCCAAGGCTCGGCAAGCTCAGCTACTTCAATCATGCGCTGCATCGTTTCCTGTGAAGGATGCTTGTCATGGAAGTACAGGTGGTGAATAGAAGCCATCGTAATGTGTGCGGGGTGGGCAGATAGCTGCGTGATCGCGGATGTTGCCGTGATTCTACCTGGCTGCAGGACGCGAAAAAAATATCCGGTGTAGCCTGTCTCCACGATCCTTTTTAATAGTAAGTTATTTCCATTTCGCTTGTTGATAGTCGCGCAAGGATACCGCCCTTGCGAAATTTGGAGTACGGCCTCTCCGATCTGGTAGATGTCTCCGATGCACACCTGGTCTTCCCGCATGCCCGTTACGGTCAAATTTTCTCCAAAAGCAGAATTTGACAAAGGCTGTCCAAATTCTTTCTCCCACTGGGCATAATGTTCAAAGGGATACAGACACACCACGCGGTCCGGTCCACCGTGGTACTGAGGGTTTGCCACCTGATCCTCTTCGATTTGTCCGGAATGGACGATTAACTCATCAGCTTGTGTTTTCCAGATGCCAGAACGGAATTCGCTTCCGTTATAGATTTTGTCCTGAGGTATTCCTTTACTCAGATAAACCAGCTTTTGATTTGTCATCACCATCATCCTCGTCCTACAGTTCTTCTGAAACGTTGATTTCCTTACTATAACACAGGAGAGAAGTTGTGAATAAGACACTTGCGAGTGGTTCTGGTATGATAATGGAAAGGAAGATTTAGGAGGCTTAAATCGACATGCAATCATCTGGCGTGGTCTTGCACACGGATAAATATCAGATCAATATGATGTACGCGCATTGGATCAATGGCACGCACAACAAAAAGGCCGTCTTTGAAGCTTTTTTTCGCAAGCTCCCCTTTGGAAATGGCTATGCCGTATATGCTGGACTGGAGCGCATCGTCGCCTATATCAAAAATCTGCGCTTTGAGGACAGCGACCTGGCTTATCTGAGCGAGCAGGAGGAGAATTACGACCCCGCGTTCCTGGATGAGCTGCGAAATTTTCGTTTTAGCGGTTCCCTTTACTCCGTCAAGGAAGGGGCGCTGGTGTTTCCCAACGAGCCGTTGATTCGTGTCGAGGGCAGGATGCTGGAGGCCCAGCTGGTTGAGACGGCTTTGCTCAATTACATGAACTATCAGACCCTGATCGCCACGAAGGCTTCACGGATCAAGCAGATTGCCGGCAACGACGTTCTGATGGAATTTGGAACACGTCGGGCACAAGAAGCGGATGCTGCGCTGTGGGGAACCCGTGCCGCTTACTTGGCTGGCTTTGATGCGACCTCCAATATGCTGGCTGGAAAAATGTTTGGAATACCGGCAAAAGGGACACATGCCCACTCCTGGGTGCAGAGCCATGAGAGTGAGGAGGAAGCGTTCCAACGCTTCGCGGATGCGCTGCCAGGACAGGTGACTCTCTTGGTGGACACCTATGATACGTTGAACAGCGGCGTGCCCCATGCGATCGAGCTGGGCAAGCGATTGCAGCAGCAAGGGAAAAAGCTGGCTGCTGTAAGGCTGGACAGCGGCGACCTCGCCTATTTGTCGATCAAGACACGCGAGATGCTGGATAAAGCCGGGCTGGAGGATGTGAAAATCGTCGCCTCCAACGATCTGGATGAGCACACGATATTGAACCTCAAGGTACAGGGCGCCCGTATTGATAGCTGGGGGGTAGGTACACAGCTGATTACAGCGGCCGATCAGCCTACTCTTGGAGGCGTCTACAAGCTGGTAGCCAGAGAAGGAGAGGACGGCAGCTACTTGCCGACGATCAAAATCTCGGGTAATCCGGAAAAAGTGACGACACCGGGGATCAAGGAAATGTATCGGCTGATCGATCCGGGTACGGGCAAAGCCATCGCTGACTATTTGTGCTATCCAGAAGAGCAGCAGGTGGCAAAAGGGGAGCCGATCGAGCTGATCAATCCTAGCCATCCGTATCTGAACAAGAAGATCACCAATTATCAGGCTGAGCCGCTGCTGGTGCCTGTTTTTGTAGATGGCGAGCTCGTCTACAACATGCCTACCCTGGAAGAAATTCGCGCCTACCACCGGGAGCAGCTGTCATTGTTCTGGCCCGAATACCTGCGTATGCTGAATCCCGAGCATTACCGCATGCACATCAGCGAGCTGGTGTGGACGACCAAGACCAAGCTGATGAAGGAATATTTGCAGAAGTAAAGGATAATCACTTTCCGATCACAGTCAAAAAACGTGGTCGAGAAAGTGATTATTTTTGCATGCAAATGCATAAACATACAAAAATAACGTTACACTCAACTCGGTTTTTTTCGAAGAAACGTGGCTGATCATCAATCAGATGCAATTTGGAAATAAATTAATTTTTAGAAATATTGAATAATTAATTGTTTGATGCTCAAACTTCGTTTATAATTATTGACGTTTCTATCTTTTTCTTTATTTCTTTACAGAGGTAATATGGAATATTTTACAAGGCAAAAAAAGAGAGAGTCAAAGAAGGGTGGAGAGTGAAAGCATGCATGCTACAGAGAGAGAAATCGTAGGAAAAGAAGACCTGAATCCATTTCAAATCGTCCAAAAACAAATTGATGCTGCCGCTTCCCTGTTGGGCTTGCCCAGCCACGCGGTAGAAATTATGAAGCATCCCAAGCGGGTGCTGTGTGTCAGCTTCCCCGTCAAAATGGATGACGGAAGTGTGCGTGTTTTTGAAGGCTATCGCTCCCAGCACAACGATGCGATTGGCCCTACCAAGGGTGGAATTCGTTTTCACCCGGATGTTACTCTCGATGAAGTCAAAGCACTCTCCATGTGGATGTCTTTTAAATGTGGGGTTGTTGGATTGCCGTACGGCGGTGGAAAAGGCGGAGTCATCTGTGATCCCCATGACTTTAGCAAAGGCGAGCTGGAGCGCGTAAGCCGTGGATTCATGGAGGCGATCGCGGATATTGTAGGACCTGAGAAGGACATTCCGGCGCCAGATGTCTACACCACTCCACAAATTATGGGCTGGATGATGGATACATTCAGTCGTTTGAAGGGTTCTTATTCTCCAGGCGTGATTACCGGAAAACCACTGATTATCGGCGGGTCCAAAGGTCGTAGCGAAGCGACGGCACGCGGATGTGTATTCACGATTCTGGAAGCCATGAAAGAAGCAGGACGCAAGCCAGAGGAAACGACTGTAGCGATCCAAGGCTTTGGAAACGCTGGACGAATTTCTGCCAAATTGCTGGCAGAGCTGGGTTTTGTCATTGTCGCGGTGAGCGATTCACGCGGCGGAATTTACAATCCAGCAGGTCTGGACGTCGATCAGGTAGGACAATTGAAGGATACTTCTTCGATTTTGGAGTACGCGGCAGGCAAGCAGATCTCCAATGAAGAGCTTTTGGAGCTGGATGTCGATATCCTGATTCCTGCTGCCTTGGAAAACGTCATTACCGGAGCGAATGCTGATCGTATTCGCGCACGTGTCATTGCAGAGGCTGCCAATGGCCCAACTACGCCTGATGCTGACGCGATCCTGCGAGAGAAAGGCATCGTCGTCATTCCGGATATTTTGGCCAATGCAGGCGGCGTGACTGTCTCGTATTTCGAGTGGGTACAGAACCTGATGAATCACTATTGGTCCGAAGCAGAAGTAAACGACAAACTGCAGACAACGATGGTAGATGCATATAAGGCTGTTCGCAATCTGTCTGAGCAATATGGAGTTGATCTGCGCACGGGAGCTTATATGATTGCTCTATTGCGCATTACGCAAGCGATGGAAGCACGAGGCTGGGTGTAAGCGATTCCCCGGATTTTTCAGCAGCTGTGCAAGAAGGGAAAGACCTCTTGTCTCGTTTGATTTTATTAAAAGTTAGAGAAAGTTCAAAACAGCCAATAAAAATAAGTGATTGAATACAATGTTAGACATTTTATTGACGAAATAAAAATGGATAGAGGTTTCAGAGCATGTCTGAACTCTATCCATTTTTTTTGTTATTTACTCAACTTTCGCAGCTCAAATTAGGTAGGTAACCCTTGATATAGCTGGGTAAACCCATGATCCATTGTTGGAG
>NZ_JAFLPN010000027.1:0-48062 GCF_029870785.1 Brevibacillus sp. AY1 | reverse complement strand
TGCACTTATACTATCTTCCGCTAATCTTTTTAGCGCTTTAGCGCACTTAAACTTTCCGATAGTACAAAAAAACCTCCTGCTGATGAGGAGGTTTTTCAATGGATGATTCGTTTGAATGAACTTTACTCTGCGCGTTCCATGAGGATTTTTCTTGCCGCATTGACAAACATCTTCACGCCGATTTCCAGCGCATCCTCGTCAATGGTAAAGCGAGCATGGTGATGCGGGTAGGTAATGCCTTTTGACTGATTGCCAGCCGCGATGTAAAAGAAGCAGCCAGGTGCTTTTTGCTGGAAGGCAGAAAAGTCTTCTCCGCCCATCGTCGGACGAGGACGGGCTACCCATTCTTCGCCAAGCGACTCTACCACGACTTCTTCCATCAGACTGGTTACCATTGCGTCATTGATCACAGGGCGGTAGCCGTTCTCGTATTTAAACTGATAGGTTGCCCCGTGCGCTTCCGTAATTCCTTTGATGACGCGCTCCATCAGTCCCGGGACGCTTGCACGCAGATTCGGATCGAAGCTGCGCACGGTACCGCAAATTTCCACCGTGCCAGGAATGACATTATGCGTAGTTCCGCCAATAAATTGCGTCACGGAGACGACCAAATTATCCAACGGATCGGTATTGCGCGACACAATATGCTGCAGATTGGTCACGACCTGAGCCGCAACGGCAATGCTGTCAATCGTCTGGTGCGGCAGGGCGGCATGCCCTCCCTTACCGTTCACCGTAATCCAGAAAGTGTCCGGTGCAGCCATCATCGGTCCAGTGCAAATGCCGACACTCCCGAATTCCATTGAGGACCACAGATGCGTCCCGATCACCATATCTACGCCGTCCATGACGCCTGCTTGTACCATCTCCTCGGCTCCACCAGGAAACAGCTCTTCCGCATGCTGAAACAAAAAGCGGATTTCGCCCTTTATTTGTTCTTGCATGCCCGATAACAGCTTGGCTGCACCCAAAAGCATCGCTGTATGTCCATCGTGGCCACAAGCGTGCATCACGCCCGGATTTTGCGAAGCGAACTCGAAGGTGTTCTCTTCCGTGATCGGCAGGGCATCCATATCCGCACGCATGGCGAGAACAGTTCCCGGGGCTGGTCCGATCAGGCGAGCCATGACACTGGTTTTGGTCGGACGGGTGATCTCCAGGTTTCCAAAGGATTGCAAGGTATCATAGACAAACTGCGCCGTGTTTTCTTCGTGAAAAGATAGCTCTGGATGCTGATGCAGGTGCCTCCTCCATGCGATTACCTGCTCCCGAATCTCCTCTACTGCCTGGTTTAACGTTGCAACTGCTGTTGTCATAGACGTTCTCCTCCTCTGGATTGGTGAAAGGAATTGATTTCGGCCTCATCTATTCATGATTCGGTTGAGCCAGTGAGTAAACCGTGCGATACAAAACCGCCGTACTGTGTGCACAATCCTCTTTTGTCGTATATTCCGCAGGATTGTGGCTTATGCCATCACGGGAACGGGCAAAAATCATTCCTACAGGGCACAGGTCTACCAGCTGCATGCCATCGTGACCTGCACCGCTCGGCAACAGCATCGTCTCCAGGCCTTCTGCTTCGCAAGCTGCCAGGGCCGCTGCCTGTACTTCCCTAGAGCAAATGACTGGGGCTACGCGCTGCATGTTTTCCACCTGCAGAGTGACACCACGCCGTCCGCAAATCTCGTTGGCATCCTGCAGGATCTTTTCTTCCACCTGGTCGCGAATCGCTTCATCCACATCGCGCAGGTCGAGCGTAAATTCGACGCGACCGGGGATGACATTGACTCCTCCCGGAAAAGCCTCCAGCTTGCCGACCGTTCCTACTGAACTGCCTGTCTTCGCTGCTTCACGCTCGATCGACAGCATAATTTCGGAAGCAGCAGCCAGCGGGTCTCTGCGCAACGTCATCGGTGTCGTTCCTGCGTGCCCAGCCTCCCCTTCCAGGACGAATTTGACCCAGATCGGACCGGCAATTCCACTGACGACACCCACTGCCAAGCCTTTGCTTTCGAGTACCTTGCCTTGCTCGATATGCAGCTCCACGTACGCCTTGACACTTCCCGGCTCGCGCTTTGCGGATACGATCCGTTCTGGCTCAAGACCGCTTTGGCGCATGGCTTCCGCAATCGAGACGCCGTCCTTGTCACGCGCAGACAGCTCCTCTACCTGCAATCGTCCACCGAGAGAGCGACTGCCGATCATGCCGTAGCCAAAACGCGTCCCCTCCTCGTCCGTAAAAGCGATCACTTCGATGGGGTGCTCCGTTTCCACACCTCTGTCGTTCATGGCCTGCAGGATTTCTACACCTGCCAAAACGCCCAGAGGTCCGTCGAAATCACCTCCATTAGGGACAGAATCGATATGCGAGCCGACCAGTACGACAGGTGCCTGCGAGTTCGTACCGTCCTTGCGTCCAATCAGGTTGCCCGCCTCGTCTTCCCGTACCGCCAAGCCTGCCTCCAGCATAAAGCCCTTTACCAAATCCTTCGCCGCGCGTTCTTCGGGTGTAAAGGAAAGTCGTGTCACACCACCCGCTTCCTGCCTTCCAATGGCACCTAGCTGCATCAAGCGTTCCCACAGACGATTCGCATTGATCACGGTTGAGCCACCTCTTGTATCTGCATTTTCATTTTGCTTCATGGTGCTTGTCTCATCCTTTCCATTGTAGAATAATCTGTCAATTTCGAAAAGATCGATAATCGCCACACATCATGTCATTACAATTTTATCGGTTTACTCGCCTTCTGTCCAAGCGAGAGTACAAGATGCAAGACTGGAACGATCAGCAGCACGAAAGGGAGCGTGCTCACCATCAAAGACCAGGTGATCACTCCTTCCTCCAAAAGCCGTGCGTACGTGTAAAGCCCATAGGGGAGGATCAGTGCGACGGCTGTTACGACACCTGGTGTATAGGCGCGCAGCAGAATCGTCTGTCCGATATGTGTAAAAACATGGAGGAACATGACGTGCAAGCAGACGAGAAAAAAAGGAAGATAGGTTCCTTTTGACCATGTCGCAGCGGTAAGTAGAACGGCTGCCGACAGGATGATAAATATCCCCGTCACGGCTACTGCAAATTGCGCAGTCGTCATGAAAAGCAGCGGTTTGAAATGCTTTTCCAATGCGACAGGCAATTTGCGAATCAGCTGCTTGCGGTGGCGAGTCAGCCAGTTTTCCACGACAATAATCTCCTCCAGATCATGCAGCATAAAGACGACCAAAAACAGCCAGATTACATTCACCAATTCCATGCTTATCCCCGCCTTTTCATGGATGAGGTCGGACGATGCCGTGCGCAATCAGCGTTACCGCCTGATCAGCCAGCTCCTCCGCCGTCTTTTCTCCGTTTAGCAAATACCGCTCCGTGAGCCGATACAAAATCGCCACCATGGCTTCTGCTGCGACCTCGGGGCTGAATTCCCCCCGTAGATGTCCAGCCTCCTGATTGCGCCGCAGGTTGGATTCCACCATCTGTGCCAACTGACGATGCAGATTTTCTCCTTCATCGGTTGCTTGCAGAAATACCTGTGTCAGCTTTGGCACACTCGCAAAAAACTGGAACAGCTCCAACAGATTTTCTTTTAATTTCGGAACCGTCCATTCCTTTGACAGAGGCGTCACCTTTCTTCCTGCATCCGCCAGCTCCCAGAGCTTATGGAAAAATTCGTCACGCAGCTCCTGATACATGGCTTCCTTGCTCGGGAAATACAGGTAAAACGCAGCTTGAGTCAAACCGGCCCGTTTGACAATATCGCCCACCCGGGTAAGGTGGTAGCCTTTTCCTGCAAACTCCTCGGCTGCTGCTTCCAACAGGCGATTGCGGCTCATTTCCCCTTTTTCAGTCCTCGTTCTGTTCATTGTCCCACCTCAAAACTAACTAATCAGTTATATAACTACAAAGTTAGTTTACCAGCTTTTGGACTTTTTCCGCAAGAGGCTCTTGCTTTTTTTCTGTTGACTCGGTAGAATAATGCCTCAAAGGAAGATTGCACAGCGATGAGGAAGAAGAGTAGGCATTTGATGAGACTTCAGAGAGCTGATGGTTGGTGAGAATCAGCGTCGAGTGAATGTTGAATGGGCTTCCGAGCTCCAGACCGAACCCGCATATTTGCGGTGCGTAGGCTTTGGCGTGACGTCCGTACGTTATCATGGACACCGTATCGATTTTGGGTACGGAGCAAAGTGATTTTGCGCGCGGCTGTTCGTCATGTGCGAGATAACAAGGGTGGCACCACGGTTCATTCGTCCCTGTCTAGGGCGGATGGACCTTTTTTGCGTTCAATTCGCGATATGAATTTGAAAAATGAAAGGAGCTTTTCACCATGAAAACCATTTTCTCCGGCATTCAACCAAGCGGCATCCTGACACTGGGCAACTACCTGGGTGCCATGAAGCATTTTGTCCCCCTGCAAGAGGAATTCAACTGTTACTACTGCATCGTCGATCAGCATGCGATTACCGTTCCTCAAGAGCCTGCCGTCCTGAAACAGAACATCCGTCGTCTGGCGGCACTCTATCTGGCTGTCGGGCTGGATCCGAACAAAGTGACCCTGTTTATCCAATCCGAGGTGCCCGCTCATTCCAAGCTGGGCTGGATCATGCTTTGCACGTCTTACCTCGGTGAGCTTGAGCGCATGACCCAGTTCAAGGACAAATCGGACGGTCGTGGCGAATCCATCCCTGGCGGACTGCTCGCGTACCCGCCGCTGATGGCAGCCGACATTCTGTTGTATGATACAGACTTCGTACCTGTCGGTGAGGATCAGAAGCAGCATTTGGAATTGACCCGCGATCTGGCCAACCGCTTCAACAGCCGCTATGGCGAAGTCTTCAAGATTCCAGAAATTCGCTTGCCGGAAACAGGTGCGCGTATCATGTCGCTGCAGGAAGGCACGAAGAAAATGAGCAAATCGGATTCCAACCAGGGCGGATTTATCTCCATGCTGGACGACGCTGACACGATTACGAAAAAAATCAAGCGTGCACAAACCGACTCCGACAGCAGCGTACGCTTCGATAAAGAGGCAAAACCAGCAGTATCCAACCTGATGACCATTTACTCGCTGTGCGCAGGCAAAACACTGGAAGAGATTGAAGCGATGTATGAAGGCAAAGGTTATGGCGCTTTCAAATCGGAGCTGGCTGAAGTCGTGGTCGAGACGCTTCGCCCGATTCAAGAGCGCTACGAGCAGCTTTTCCATTCTTCGGAGCTGGATGACATTCTTTCGGATGGCGCTAGAAAAGCGAACGAGGCGGCGAATCGGATGCTGCATAAAGTAGAACAGGTCATGGGAATGGCGCGAGTGTAACCCACTGGATCGTTCTAGACTGATCAAAATACAAAAAGGTAGAGGTACGTTTCAACGTGAAAATGAAGTCCTAGACTACCACTGCCTTTACATGATTAACGATGTTGATGAAGAGCAAGTACGTATCAGATAATGAGGTTCAGAGAGTCGGTGGTTGCTGTGAACCGATCCTCACCTGATGCCGAATGGGCTTCTGAATCGCTCCGCTGAACAAAAGTAGGCGCTGCCGGAATTCTCTCCCCGTTATCAAGAGAGGAGTATCGTAATGATGATGTTCCACATCTTACCGTACTTTCGAGTGAATCGCTTTTTGCGATTAAAAAAGGTAAGTTGCAAACCCAATACGATACTTACTTAATCTTGGCTGACGTCCAAGCTCTAACTACTCATTTTGAAAAACCAGAGTTGATTAAACAAAACTTACGTAATGTGGCGTTGGATTATTTATCAGCAGGTATTAACCCTGATCATGCAACCATATTTATTCAGTCTTTGATCCCCGAGATTGCTGAGTTAACTACTTATTTTTCCATGTTTGTTACGGTCAATTCTCTACGGCACAATCCTACAATAAAAGCGGAAGCCGCGGAACGTGGGTTTCAAGATATGTATTACGGGTTCCTTGGATACCCCGTAAGTCAGGCGGCTGATATTACTTTTTGCAAGGCGACGTTGGTTCCCGTAGGAGAAGACCAGGTTCCTCATATCGAGCAAACAAGGAAAATTGTCCGTCGCTTCAACCAACTGTATAAACCTGTGTTCGTGGAACCAAAACCACTCGTTGGTGATGTTCCACGTCTTGTCGGATTAGACGGAAATAATAAAATGAGCAAAAGTCTTGGAAATGCCATCGATTTGGACTCTACCCCAGAAGAGGTTAGTGAGAAGATAAAAAAAGCGACGACTGATCCTGCACGCATCCACAAAACGGATAGCGGCCATCCTGAAATTTGTCCAGTCTATGCTTATCATCAAGTATTTCGTAAAGAGGGCTCCGCTGAGATTTATGAGAGTTGTAAAAAGGGGCAAATTGGATGTATGGAATGCAAACGAAAAATGACGCAAAGTATTAACGATTTACTAGAACCTATGAGGGAACGGAGAATCGTGTATCAAAACGCTCCCAAAAAGGTCGATGAAATTCTTATGTTGGGTACAGAAAAAGCACGCCTTGTAGCAAAAGAAACCATGCAAGAGATACGTGAGGCAATGAGTATGAACTATTTTAAATAAAAGCTACTCGTTTGTTTTATCAGTCTATAACCATACACTTCATCAAACAAGAGGATGTACCACAAGTAGTCTGATACTACTGGGGTACACCCTCTTTCTTAATCCTCCGGAACCTTCATATTGCGTGCAATATAGAGTACTGGCGTCGATGCTGCTGATACGACGAATTTGATCAGGTAGGTGGTAAGCAGAATTTGCAGCCAGACGTCAAAGGGATACAATCCCCAAAAAGCGATGGTGCAAAACGTCAGGGAATCGAGCAGTTGGCTGATCAAAGAGCTTCCGTTGTTGCGAATCCATAGCTGATTGGGACGCGGACATTTTACTTTTAGCCAGCTATAGATTTTCACGTCCACGAACTGACTGATGAAATACGCGGACAGGCTGCCGACCACCAGCTGCGGCATCAATTCGAACAACGCTTGCAGATGAGGCTGGGCAAAGTCCGTCTCGGTCGGCTCAAAGAGAAGGACCAGCTGCATGATGATGGTGGTGGCAATCAGGCTGAAGAAGCCGAACCAAACCGCTTTTTTGGCTGCCCTCTCGCCGTATTTTTCATTCAACAGGTCGCTCGTCAAATAGATGGATGCATAAATGGTGTTTCCCAGTGTCATGACGATTCCAAACATCTCAATCGTTTTCAGAACCTGGATATTTGCGAGCACGGTAGCCACTCCCACCCATGCGTAGAGACCCATTCTGCCAAACAGGCGGTAACAGAGCAGAAAGAGACAGAAGTTTACGAGAGCAAACCCCACTCCCAAGGAAAAATTAAACATGATAAGTGCCTCCTAGTTTTGGTAACGCGGGAGTTTTCCGAACCGCGGCCCTGTGATGGACATTCTGTCATTCTACGTTTTTTCACCCGCTTTGGCAATAATCTTCCCATCTCTTCGCACCATGAGCCACATTGCCAGCAACCATGCAAAAGAACCCGTTCCACCACTTGAAAACGGGTTGTATTCTTCTCTGTCCATCCGCTACTTATTTTTCGCATACAGCCAATTGTAGTAGCTGGCATGCTTCATTTCATCCGTCATGATCTCAAAAATCGCATCGCGATATCGGGAGGGGATGTTCTGGTAGATCACGCGATACTTTTCAAAGGCCTTCAATTCTCCCATCAATGCCTTTTCGATCCCGTCCAAATAGCTCTCCGGCTTTTGAAATGTCTCTCGCTCCTCCATCGCAGGGGGCTGTTGACCAGTCAGCTCGGTGTAGATCTGACGAAACCAGCGGCGATGCTTTCGCTCGTCATCTCGGATGCCCGCAATCACCTGTTTTTCCTGCTCCGTCGGTGCCACGCTGATCAGATAGTCGTAAAACAGCTCGTCGTGGCGCTCGTCACCGATTGCCTCCTGGATCAGCCTCAAGGCAATTTGCGTCTGATTGTCGTACCGAGGGGTTGCGACAGGCAGCAGCATTTCTTCACCTGGAAACGTATACGGGTCGTAAGTTGCGTAGGCGTATGGCGGATACCAGTATCCATTCATTCCCATCATTTTGCTCGCTCCTCCCAGCTTTTTCCCAATCAGGGTATTCGCCCCGTTCACGAAAAGAGCTTTTCCCAAGCACAAATATTGTTTAATTCGCCTTTTCACATGGTAGAACCATCCTGCTTTCGAGGAATGGCAGATGGAATTCTGGATAACCTATCTAGCGAACAGCACTATGATTGTAGTCTAGCTATGAACGGGGGAAGAATGTTGGAATTAAAGGAGAAGAAAGCGCTCATCACTGGAGCTGGCAAAGGAATCGGCCGGTCCATTGCGCTTGCCTTGGCAAAGGAAGGTGTGCATGTCGGCTTGGTCGCCCGCTCAGCTGCGGATTTGGAACAACTGGCAGGATCCATCTCGAACGATTATCCTGTGAAAGCCGTCTACGCCACTGCAGATGTGGCCATTCGAAGCGAGGTGGAAAAAGCCTATTCCTCCATCAAAAATCACCAATCCGCAATAGGTTGGTGCCCAACAACAGACAGATACCAACCTGTGCAAGAAGTCGAGAATGATCGCCTTCTGTACAGGCGGTACTTTTTATTGCGCTTCTATTCCTAGTATCGCGTTGATTCGCTCGCCCATTTCATGCGGGTCCTTGTATTGGAAAAGTCCGATCTGATTCCCCCAAGGATCAGCAATTGTACCCCACCTGACCGGCACTTCTTCTCTCTCGTAGATTTCAAATGGCTCAACGCCGAGCTCCTTGATCATCCGCTCCCGCTCCCGATCGAGATTCGTGACGCCCAGTCTCAACGGGCCACTTTTTGCCGCAGGCTCTCCCTCAGCCACCTGTAGCCAGCAGCCGGGTATCAGCTCCCACTCTGCAAACCCCTCATGCGGCACAAAGTCTGGTTCCCGTTTCAACAACGTCTGGTACCAGCTGCGTCCCTTTTCAAAATCAGACACTCGTATCTGAACCGTCATTTCGTAGATCATCGCTTGCCTCCCTGAGAACCCTTTTTCGATTCGTGTATCTATCCTAGATTCCCCAAGCATCTGTGCTTTTCCTACTAGTAAAGCCCCCGACCAAAGTCAGGGGCTTTCTTTACGTCAACATCGGCAACACCAGATTCAGCAAAAACAGTCCGGAAATCACGTACAACAGGGCAGGCACTTCACGTCTTTTGCCCAAAGCCAGCTTCAGCAGCGGATAAGCCACAAAACCAAAGGCGATTCCGTCTACGATACTGTAAGACAGCGGGATGATAGCAATGATCAAAAATGCCGGAAAGCCCTCGGTGAAATCCTTCAGGTTGATATTCTGAACATTTTGCAGCATCAAGGCACCGATGATGATCAAGACAGGCGCTATCGCCCCATCCGGAATCATTTTGACGAGGGGCAAAAGTCCGAGTGAGATCAGGAAAAGTGTTCCTGTCACTAATGCGGTCAAGCCGGTTCTCCCCCCAGCCGCAATCCCCGCAGCAGTCTCCACCGTTGCGACCGTCGGACTGGTACCCATCACACCCGATATCGCTGTGGACAAAGCATTGGCTTGGAGTGCACGACGGAATTTCTGCGGCTGCCCGATCATCGCGGTATGCCCGTGAATCAAGCCGATATTTTCAAAAACGATGACCATCGCCAGCGAAAAGGTCGCGATCCAAAACGGCAGCTCCCACATTCCGCTAAAAGAGAGCCCGGCGAATACTTGACCATACTCAGCCAGGGAAAAGGAGCCTCCCTCTCCCGGCTCCACGACCCCAAGCCATAGCCCCAGCCCTGTACCAACTGCCATTCCGATCAAAAAGTTGCCTGGTACGTTGCGGACAAACAGGATCAGCGTGATGATCAGGCTAACTATCGTGACGATGACAGGAGGACTGGACAAATCCCCCAAGGCCACAAAGGTAGCCGGGTTGGTCACGATCAAGCCGCCTTTCTGCAGTCCGATAAAGGTCAGGAACAAGCCGATGCCGACCGTAATCGCTTCCTTGAGCGAAGCTGGAATCGCATTGGAAATATGCTGCGCTACTCGGGTAAAAGCGATCACGGTAAAAATCAAGCCGGAGACAAATACGGCTGCCAGCGCTTCTTGCCAGCTCAGTCCCATCGATTGACAAAGCGTATAGGTAAACAGCGCATTAATCCCCATGCCTGGCACCAGAATAATGGGTGCGTTTGCCCAGAAGGCCATCAAAATCGCGCCAATGAAAGATGTCAAGACGGTCGCGAGGATACCTGCCGCAAGCGGAATTCCGGCGTCCTCCAAAATCGATGCGTTTACGGCTACAATATAGACTATGGTGATAAAGCCGATTAACCCGGCCATCAGTTCCCGTCGAATCGTCGTGTCGCAAGCGCGCATGTGAAATTTCTTTTCTAGACACGTACGCACAGATTTTCCCTTCTTTCTGTCTTTTCCTTAAGAAAGCTACGAAACATATGCTATCATAGCCCTATCGATATGAAAAATATCGAGTAAATCTACTTTTCATATCTTTTTCATATGGAAGACTGCAGAAAGGGGCATTCAGATCTTGGATATTCGCCAATTGCGTTACTTTATCGCCATCGCAGAGGAAGGCCAGATCACTGCAGCAGCAAAAAGGCTGAACATGGCCCAGCCCCCGCTCAGTCAGCAGTTAAAGCAAATGGAGGATGAACTGGGAACCAGTCTCGTCGAGCGCTTCGGAAAGCGGATCGAGCTGACGGAAGCGGGTCATTCCTTGTACAAGCAAGCCGTCAACATTGTACATCAGATGGAGGAAGCCATCGCGGAGGTCAAAGAAACAGGCGATGGCTTCCGCGGCACCCTCTCTATCGGAGTAAGTGCCTTGTCCGCCTATCGCCTGCCTGAGCAAATTCGGCTGTTTCAGCAAAAATATCCGCTGATCACCTACAAAGTATGGAAGGGAGACACCCAGCTGCTGAACCAGTGGCTGGAGCGCCGTTCCATTGAAGTGGCTATCGTCCGGCTCCCTCATTCCTTGCATAATTGTATGACGATCCCTTTGGAGGAGGAGCCCTTCGTCCTGATCGTCCCCTCCAGTTCAGCCTTTGCGACCAAAAAACAAATTCACATGCGTGAAATCGCAGACCTCCCGCTGATTATGCCGAGTATTCCCGGTCTGGGCATCTACGACTTGATCGTCAAGGAATTCGCCAGACTGGGTGTCTCCCCTCACGTGATCTGCGAATGTCCGGATATATCCCTCATCGCTAACATGGTAGGCGCTCAAGTCGGTGCCTCCATTGTCCCCCTCTCCGCCTGGGAGACACATCGCAGCGAGCACATCCAGGGGGTCCAGATCGAAGGAACAACGATTCACTCGGCTGCTGCTGTGGTCTGGCAGTCTGGACGCCATCTGTCCAAGGCAGCCAAACGGTTTATCGAGATGTTTTCGTAAACACCTGATTGGCTCTGGATTCCTCCAGGATTCGCATGGCAGCAGCCACAGACTGCTCCTGTTCTCCTCCAGCTTCAAGCTTGGCGATGATAGCTGCCCGATCCTCGCTGCTCCGATTCTGGCTCAGCTTGTACTTGCCTTCCACCCGCTCCAGCTTGATTTCAAAGCAGAGGATGCCTGCAAGAAGGCCACTCATCATCTGTGCAGGCACAGCCTCCCAGGTGACAGGCTGCTCCTGGGACTGCTCGTATTTAGCAAGCAGATCGCGCATCCTGTATTCGATCTCCTCAGGCGAAGAGATGAGCTTTGCCTTTCCATAAGCATGTACGGCCATATAATTCCAGGTCGGCACACTCGGCTTCGCGTACCAGGAGGATGAGATGTAAGCGTGAGGTCCCTGAAAGACTGCAAGCACCGAATCCGGCTCCTTTTCCAGCGCTTCTCCCTGCGGATTGCTTCGAGCGAGATGACCGGTCAGATACAGCTCTTCTCCCCTTACTTCCACTTCAAGAGGGAGATGCGTCACAGTGGGAATCCCATCCTCTGTCGTGATCAACAGGGCAAACGGATGGCGCTGCATGAAAGTGACCAACTCATCCTGATCCGTAACGGCAAAATAGGGTGGAATATACATGAAAAAGCCCCCTCTCGTTTCTTCTCATCCTAGCATGTGCAGACCTTTTGGCTAGGGGCAATTTTGCACAAAAACAGGGGGGCAGTTTGCATCTGATTTACAGGTCTTTTTCTGACTGTACCGCAATGCCGTTACGCTGGAACAAGGCTGCCGTCAACACAACGAGCTTCGTCATAGAGAAAGACGAGATGCTGGTTGCCTTTTTGATCGGCTTTCAGTCTCAAACACACGCCAATGAAGCCTACATTCATTTCATCGGGGTTCATCCCGATTATCGGAAGCATGGGTTTGCACGGGAACTGTATAATCGATTCTTCCAGAATATCCGCGAAAAAGGGTGTGATACCGTTCGCTGCATTACCTCACCCGTTAACGAAGGCTCTGTGAGGTTCCATACACAAATGGGCTTTAACTCGTCTCTGGCAACCGATTACGCGGGTCCCGGGCAAAACCGGATACTCTTTGTCAAGCACTTGCCTCTATAGTCTGCGCAGCTTCACGCGCTGCACCATATGATTTTGTCCCTTTTCCAAAATCAGACGTGCCCTCACGCGGGTCGGCAATATATTTTCACGCAAATTCAGTCCATTGATCTCCGACCAGATTCCTGTCGCGACTTCAACAGCTTCGTCGTCGGACAGACTGGCGTAACGCCGGAAATACGAAGCAGGGTTGGAGAAGGCAGTCTGCCGCAAAACTTTGAAACGATCTACGTACCATTGCAAAATATCCTGCTCCTTGGCATCCACATAGATCGAGAAATCGAAGAAATCTGATACAATCAGCTCGGAGATGCTCTCGTCTTTTGGCGGCTGCAGGACGTTCAGTCCTTCTACGATCAAAATGTCTGGCTGGCGAACCGTTTGCCACTGATCGGAAACAATGTCATACACCAGGTGGGAGTACACAGGTGCCGATACTTCGGTCACCCCTGATTTGATCTCTGTCAAAAACCGGATGAAGCGACGCAGATCGTAGCTTTCCGGAAATCCTTTGCGCTTCATGATCCCCCGCTCTTCCAGCACACGGTTGGGATACAGAAACCCGTCAGTCGTAACCAGCTCTACCTTGGGGTGATTGGGCCAGCGAGACAAGAGCGTTTGCAAAATCCTGGCTGTCGTGCTTTTCCCTACGGCGACACTGCCCGCAATTCCAATGATGAAAGGAACCTTGGCATCCTCAATCCCCAAAAACGTATGCGAAGCCTGGTGTAGCTCTTGTGTTGCTCCTACATGCAAATTCAACAGCCTCGAGAGTGGCAAATACACATCCGATACTTCGTCGATCGAGATATTTTCATTGACACCCTGCAAACAGGCAAGCTCTTCATCCGATATGGTCAACCGCGTAGAAGCTCGCAACTGCTTCCACTGCTCGCGATTAAAGGTTACGTATGGTGATGCCATCATGTACATCCTTTCCATCATGAAAGTGCTTACTTCATTTATTACACAGCTAGTTTACACCAGTTCGCACTCTCTTGGGAATAACACAGGGTTTTTTTGAATGATGAACGGCTACACGAAGAATAGGAAAATCCAATATAAACCAATAACCTTACTAACTCTATATTGACACTCGGAATTGAACAGTTTAAAGTATTCCGTAATTAATAAGATTAAATACGGATGAATGAGGTGAGCGGATGGCAAACGATTTGATTCAAGCATTAAAATGGCTGAAAGAGAAAGAATGGGTGGACCTGACGCATACATTTGGTCCAGAGTCTCCTCATTTTTCAGCTTTCGAACCAGCTGATTTTACTACTTTATTTACACATGACGACGGTTTTTTTGCACAAAGATTTACTTTCCCTGGTCAGTACGGAACTCACATTGACGCACCGATTCATTTTGTGCGAAACACGAGATTTCTGGATCAAATCGAGCTGAAGGAGCTTGTCTTGCCGCTCGTTGTCATCGATAAATCCAAAGAAGCTTCCGAAAATAACGATTATTCCCTGAGTGTTGAGGATATTGTGCAGTTTGAAGCAGAGCATGGACAGATCGAGGAAGGGTCGTTCGTTGCCCTGCGCACGGACTGGAGCAAGCGTTGGCCGGATTGGGACGCCTTTAACAACAAAGATGCAGATGGCCATAACCATGCACCTGGATGGTCTCTCGCAGCGCTGAAATTTTTATTTGAAGAAAGAAAGATTAAAGCAGTTGGCCACGAAACCTTTGATACAGATGCAAGCATAGACTACCAGAAAAACGGTGCTCTGCTTGGCGAGTATTATGTGCTTGAACAAGATACGTATCAAATCGAGCTGTTGACCAACCTGGACAAGGTCCCCGCAAAGGGAGCTGTCATTGTCAATATTGTCCCGAAACCGGAAAAAGCATCCGGATTCCCTGTGCGTTCTTTTGCCATCCTGCCCTAACCTCTTGCGGATTCAAAAAGGCTGTCCCCCTGTCAATCAGACAATAGGGACAGCCTTTTGTTCGTTATTCCTGACGAAAACGGGCCAAACTGCTGCCAGTACATAACTGAAGCCCGTCGAGAGAAGATTGCGCACGAACAGAAGCAGGATGGATTTTTGAAGATAAGCAAGCATGCAAAACAGGATAAAAGCGATAAAATAGCCGTACAAACGCTGACCATAGGCATCCCAAGCCATTCCTATATATGTAAAGGGAACCAGGTGCAATAGTAATACAATCCAATTTCTGCTCAAGAGAAATACCCCCATTTTTTCTACACCTATTAAAGGGGGTTCTTCGAAAAACGAAAAGTACCAACTTTTATGGGTACCAGCTAACGGGTCCACCTCACCCCATCTGCTGATCCACCCACCCTCTCCCCTGACCTGTGGTTGGAAAAGCTCGGTCAATTACCGCCTCCTCTGCACTTTCACGATTTTTGGACATCGGTTTATCAGACGATTACAAACTAGAAAAAAGAGCTGGAACCAGACCACTGGCTTCAGCTCTTTCCTTTTTCTTATTTCCCCAAATAGGCTTGCAGCATCCAAACATGCTTTTCGAGGCTGTTGCTCATACCCACGAACATGTCAGCAGTCGCATCGTCATCCGCAGCCTCGGCTGCTGCAATTCCTTCCTTCAACTCGTTGATCAGGGTATTAAAGTCGTTGACAACGGACTGCACCATTTGTTCTGCGGTTTCTCCACCGGAAGCCTCCTGGATGGAAGCTTGCTGCATACAGGCTTTCATCGTAGAGACAGGCTTGCCGTTTTTCGCAAGCAATCGTTCTGCCAGCTCATCTACATAAGATGCAGCCTCGTTGTACAGCTCTTCAAATTTGCTATGCAGCGTAAAAAAATGGGGTCCAGTCACATACCAGTGAAAATGATGCAGCTTTATAAAGAGCACAGACCAGTTGGCAACCTGCTTGTTCAGCACTTCAGTGACAGGACGGCTCATCGTAATGCTCATGATACGGCTCTCTTCCTTTCATGGAAAATCTTATTGGCGTCTGTAGTGTTCCCGCCTCAAGCCGTATCCTATACGCCTGCTAGCGCTGCTCCTTCTCCTGCAAATAAACCAGTGTATTCAATGCCTGCATGGCAGCACCCACTGCCAAGCTGCTCTCATCCAAATCAAATCGCGGATGGTGAACAGGATAGACGCACCCCATCTCTTCATTGCGCACGCCTAAATGGAAAAAGGCACCTGGAACATGCTCTGCGAAATACGCGAAGTCTTCTACCCCCATGTTGGGCAGCTCATTGACACGCACTTTTTGTTCTCCCAGCATCTCTTCCCCGTTGCGTTTCACCAGATCGACCAGCTCATCATTGTTGATGAGCGAGGTGTAGCCTTCCTCATACTCCACTTCAGCCTCTCCACCCAGACTGCGAGCCGTCCATTCGGCCACCTCGCGAATTCTCTCCTTGACCTGCTCGCGTACACTTCTTTCCAGCGTACGGATCGTTCCGGTCAATTTGACCTCCTGAGCCAGGATGTTGTTGGCTGTCCCCCCGGAGATGATGCCGATCGTAATAACTGCCGATCGGCGCGGATCTACGTTGCGGCTGACAATCGTCTGCAATGCCGTAATGACATGAGCAGCAATGACAATGGCATCTCGTCCCATGTGCGGATAGGCGCCGTGTCCGTTTTCACCGCGCACGATAATGCTCAAGTCATCGGAGGAAGCGTTCATTTGACCGTATTTGACTCCGATCTGTCCAGCTGGAATATCGCTGGAGACATGCAGACCAAATACCGCATCCACCTTGGGATTTTCCAGCACGCCTTCCTGAATCATCGGCAATGCGCCGCCTACCGTCTCCTCAGCTGGCTGGAAAAACAGCTTTACATTGCCCGCCAGCTCAGCCTTGTAGGAATGGAGGATACGTGCAGCCCCCAGCAGGCAGGTCATGTGCGCATCGTGACCACAGGCATGCATTTTCCCCGGTACCTTCGAGCGGTATTCGCGGTCTTCTGCTTCCAGGATCGGCAACGCATCCATGTCTCCGCGCAGAGCGACAGTCGCACCAGGGCGTGCCCCTTCGATCAGACCTACAATCCCAGTTCCCGCCGATTTGGTGTAGGGAATCCCCATTTCATCCAGATAGCGCATGATTTGCTCCTGGGTGCGGAATTCTTCGAGTCCAATTTCCGGATACTGGTGAAAATCACGACGAACCTCTGTCAACCAAGGCAATATCTCCTGTGCCTGCTGCCAAACCTGTTCTTTTTTCACGCTGCTCATACTGTCACACTCTCCTCAATAGTTAATACGCCACTCGTCGCATCCAATGTCGCATGGACGCCGAAAGGCAAAGCCATGTTGTTCGCTCCATGACCGATCTGAATGTTCCAAATCATCGGCTTTTGATAAGGCACGACGATGTTCTGGAACACGTCCCAAACCGAGAAGCCCTCCCGTTTTTTTGGTTCACAGTTGGTCCAGGTACCGAGAATCACCCCGGCGCAATCATCAAATAGTCCACCCAATGCCAGCTGTGTCAGCATCCGGTCGATACGATACGGTTCCTCGTCAATATCCTCCAGGAACAGCAGCTTGCCTCTGGTATCCAGCTCATATGGGGTTCCCATCAAAGCAGCGACAAGAGCCAGATTTCCTCCCACAATAGGACCGCTCGCCTGGCCATCCACCATGCAGATGACCTCTTCCTCCGGCGGGTTGATCATTTCGCCCAACGGTTCAGGTTCTGTCAGCGCACGCAACAAATAGGACATGGACCAGTCATCCAATCCGCGAGCCAGACAAGACGAAGCCATCGGACCGTGCAGTGTTGCCAGGTTGGCGTCTTGACCAAAAACCGTATGTAGTGCCGTGATGTCGCTATACCCGACGAACAGCTTGGGATTTTGTGCGATGCAGTCGTAATCCAGCAGGGGCAGGATTTGCGGGGCACCGTAACCGCCCCGCAAACAAAGGATGCCGTCCACCTGATCGTCCGCGAACATGGCGTTCAGCTCAGCCGCACGAAGCTGTGGTGTTCCTGCCAGATAGCCTCCGTAGGTTTGTCTGCACGTTTCCCCAACCTTCACCTTGAAGCCCAGTTCCTCGACTTTCGCAATCGCTTTTGGCAGCAGCTCCAGGTCTCCCGGGCTAGAGGGCGCTACAATGCCAATGGTATCCCCTGCTTGCCATGCTCTTCCTTTGTTCATCTCTCATTTCTCCTCTTTTTTATTCGAGATAAGCCCATTTTAAGTCGATCTTGCTGAGCGGATCAATCCTTACTCCTTTGACCTTGTCGCTTTGTACCCAGGCATTCACATCACTGAAGATCCCGGTCAAAGGCATTTCCTCCATCAGCAAGGTCTCGGCTTCCAATAGAATTTGCTTCCGTTTTTCTTCGTCCGTCTCCACGTACGATTTCTGGATCAGCTCGGAATAAGCAGGGTTGTGCCAGCGTGTAATATTGGACGAGCTGTACTTCCCGATGAATTTCTGCAAGAAGTTGATAGGATCATTGTAGTCCGCCGTCCAACTGGAACGGGTAATCTCAAACTTTCCCTGCTCCTGATCATCCAGATAGACCTTGGTTTCCTTGTTCAAAAGCTTTACATCAACACCGAGAACGTTTTTCCAGGTGGCTTGCAGCGTTTCCGCGATCGCTTTGTTGCGGTCAGAGGTGTTGTACAGGTACGTAATTTCCGGCAGCTTCGTAATGCCCAGCTCCCTCATGCCTTCTTCCAGCAGCTTTTTCGCTTCCTCCGGCTGATTGTCAGCAAAGAATCCATCCGGCTTCAAGCTGGCCGTAATAGGCGTGATCCCCATCAAAGGCGTCTGTCCAGCCTGCCCGATGTTGTCGGCGATTTCCTTTCGATTGATCGCGTAGGCGAATGCCTTGCGTACCTTGACGTTGGTAAACGGCACCCGCTCGGCATTGAAGCGAATGTAGTACGACGTAGCCTTGGGCTTCGTTTGCAGCTTGCCATCCTGCATGAGCGGAGCAATCGCATCGATGGGAAGACCGCTGATCGGATTCCCAGCCCAGTCCAGATCATCGTTGTCAAACATGGACAGCTCCGTATTGGCATCCGAGATCATCGAGAACTCGATCTTGTCCAGCTTGACGACATCAGCTTCCCAATACGTCTCGTTCTTTACCAGCACAATCTTGTTTTTATGCCGCCACTCCTCCAGCTTGAAAGGGCCATTGGTGACGATGGTCTTCGGATCGTTCGCCCATTTGGGATTGGACTCCGCTACCTTTTTATTCACCGCTGGCAGGAATGAGACCAATGTCGGGAAGAAGGGAGTAGGATTTTCCAACGTGACCTGCAGCGTCTTGTCATCCATCGCCTTCACGCCTACGTCCTCGATCTTGGCTTGTCCAGCCGTAAAGGCTTGCCCGTTCTTGATGCTGTAGTAGTTGTAGGAGGCTGGAGAGCCTGTTTTCGGATCGAGTGCACTCTTCCAGGTGTACTCGAAATCATGCGCGGTGACCGGATCGCCATTGGACCACAAAGCGTCGCGCAGAGTGAAGGTATAGGTCAGCTTGTCCGCTGACAGCTTCATGTCGGATGCAAGCGAGTTGACCGGATTGCCATTCTCGTCGAGGCGAGTCAGGCTGTCGTAAATCTGGCGGATGACAGATCCTGAGACGGTATCCTCTGCAAAAATCGGATCAAGCGTGGCTGGCTCCTCCATGTTCAATCGCATGACCTGTGGCCCTTGCTTTGTCGCTTCCGAAGCCGGTGCTTCGGCAGTTGACGGAGCAGGCTGGGTAGCAGGAGCACTCCCCCCTCCGCTACAGGCAGATAACAAGCTTCCTGCTACGAGCAGGATACTCCCATATGAAGCAATCCGCTTTTTCATGTGAGATCACTCTCTCCTTATTGACCTTAATCAGCAATAAGCATGCCAGTCTAAAAGAGTGCCTCTTCCTCTCCTCTTCTATTCAACCTCGAATTATACTATCTAAAAATTGCTACTATTCAAACGTAATGGTCTATTCAGAACGGAATTGATCCAATTCAAGATTGAATTGGATCTACGATACATTGACTTTATTCCTTCACCCCCGTTGGCTGCCACCCCTGCTACTACCTCTACTCGTATACATTCCAGATTCATCCGCTCACTCCTTCAAGGGAAATGCCCGGAATTGATACAAGAAATCGAAAAGCTTCACCAGGCTCGGTGAAGCTTTTCTTTCATCCCGATATTTTTGGCAGGATCAACGTAAACGTAGAGCCATTGGCATCGCTTTTGGTCAGGATGAGATCCCCTCCCAATGCTCGTGCCATCATTTTTGAAAAAGACAGACCCAGTCCGAGACCCCTGACCTTTTCTTTTTTGTTGCTCCCTCTGAAAAAGCGTTCAAACACCAGCGACTGCTCCTCTTCTCTTATCCCCTTGCCGTTATCCGTAACATCGATGCGAAGCTCCGACTCTTTTTCATAGAGATGCAATTCAATAACGCCATCGTCTGTAACTGCTTGTCTGGCATTGTTCAGCAGATTGATCAAGATTTGCTGCACGCGTCCAGGGTCTACCAGAATCGTCCATTCCTGATCCGGCATGCGCGTGGTTAGAGTGATCGTCTCGACATCCTGTCCGATCTGCCACTGGGAGGCAATCTCGTGAATCAGCTTGTTCAAATTCTGCGCTTCTGGCTGAACAGTGATCTCGCCAACCGCAAACGAGTTAAAATCGAGCAAATCTTCTACCATTTTTTCCAGCCGCTTGGTTTCATTGAGACAAATCTCCAGAAATTCTCTTTCCTCGTCACCTGAGACGACCTTGTCATTGATCGCCTGAATCAAGCCACTGATCGAGGTGACAGGTGTTTTCAGCTCATGGGTGACGCCTGCCAAAAGCTCCGTGCGCGTGCGTTCCAGCTGCCGCAGTCGATCCGCCATCTCTTTGAAGGTGTGAACCAGCTCGTGAATCTCTCGTTCCTTGATGTTTTTCGTAATTGTCACATCATAATTGCCTTCTACGATTTGCTTGGCTGCTTCCACCACGTCCTCGATCGGTCTAGATAGCTTTTTCGAGTGAAAGTAGATGACAGCCCAGCCGAGGACACCGAGACTGCCCAGCATGATGACCAAATATTGCAGCTGCTCCTTGTTTACGCGGATGTCTGTTTCCGGGAACAGCAAAATAATGGTCCCCAGCTTTTGCAGGTCATTCTCCAGGTCTTTTTTGACGACAAACAGCGTGTCTCCGTGACGGGACTTGACCTTATCCGCCTTTTCTGCAATCTCCAGCACACGATCCAGATCTTCTTCAAAGGACGAGGGCAATCCCGACTTTTTATAGATGATCTGGTCATGCTCGTCCTTGATGAACAGCAGCAGGTTGCGGTCTACTCCCATAAAACGGCGCCTGCTCTCCAATATTTGATGCAGAGTCTCCCCCACATAGAGCTTTCCTTCATCGTCCACGACGCGATCCGCTACCTCTTCCGCGAACAAGCGGGTTACATCCAGCTGCTTTTCGGTTGCTGCGTCCTTGATCCAGATGGACGAGACAATCCCGATGATCAGCAGCCCCACGCACAGTGTCAACAGATAGCGGGTCGTCCAGTACCTAAGCAGAGAGATGGGTTTATTGCTTTGTAAATACACTGAACTGATAACCCACCCCTCTTAGCGTTTTGATCTCCCCTTCGGAGGCGGGCCAATTCTGCAAGGTTTTCCGAATTCTTTTAATCGCCAGATCTACTGCCCGGTCGCTTCCCTCGTAGTCCATCCCCCACAAATGCTCGATCAGCTGCTCGCGCGAATATGTACGGTTGGGATTCTGGGCCAGGAAAAGCAGCAAGGACAAGTCCTTTGGATGGAATTGCAGATCGATGCCATGCAAAGTGACGCTATGTGATTTGAAATTGATCTTGAGATTACCAAACAGTCGGGTTTCCTGATCCTTGTCCAGAATCACGGAACGACGCATAACCGCGTTGACCCGGGCTACAACTTCCTCTGCCACAAACGGCTTGGTGATATAGTCATCTGCTCCCTGGTTGAATCCCTTCAGCTTTTGATCGGTCTGTCCCAGTGCCGTCAGCATGATCACCGGACAGGAGCTTTTCTCCCGGATATACTGCAGGACATCCCAGCCACTCATTTCGGGCAGCATGACGTCCAGCAGAACAAGATCCGGCTTTTGCTCATCAAAAATACGAATCGCATCGACACCGTCATCTGCTTGCCATACCTGATATTCCTCTTTTTGCAAATAGGCTTTTAAGACACGGGAAATGACGATTTCATCTTCCACCAGTAATATCTGTTTCATGAATGCCGCTCCTGATTCAAAGACATGGTTTCTTCTTTCGCTTCTTCCAGTCTACCTCTTTTCTCTTTATATTGGGATTCCTTCATTTTGGAAATAGGAAAAAAGCCTTGCTTTTCCCAGATAGGGAGCATGCAAGGCTTTGTGTCGCGATTATAAAACTTTATTAATACTCCTCGAAATAGAGGTCATCATCGTAATCTGCTTCGAATTCGTACAGTTCTTCATCTTCATCGCTATCGATGATATAACCGGTGATATCTGCTTCGAATACATCCCAGATGTCATCGATGATATTTTGAACCAATTTTTCTTTTCTGCTCTCAGACAGATCGTCGAACTCATCAGCCCAATCGGACAGGTCGATCTCAATCTCCACTTCGATGTCGTCTTCATCGTCACCGTCGAGGGTAATTTCCCACTCAAGCTCTTCAAAATCGCCCCAGTCGTCGTTTAGCTCTTCCTCAAGGTCAGCTAATTCATCATCGAAATCGTCATCGTCGTCGTCATCCAGCTCATCTTCCAGATCTTGAATCTCTTCATTCAAGGCTGCGATCTGGTTTTTCAGACGAGTGATTTCAGCGTCTTTAACAGCAAGCTGCGCTTGGGCACCTGTATCTGGTTTGTCCAGAACGTTGATGGTGTAGTTGGTGCCATCCCAAGTGATGTCTTTGTTGAATACTCCTGCCATCATGCGCAGTGGAATGTACGTGGTTCCATTCACAATGAAAGGCTCGACAGGAGTGGAAACTTGATAGCCGTTATACAAAACTTTGATGTTGTTGTATTTTGCTTGCAGGTTTTTGGTTGCTACTTCCGCGCTCGCGCCAGATGGAATCACAGCCGTTGCCAAAAGCAAACCAGCAGCTGCCGTAGCCAGGTAGTGTTTCTTAAACATAAAAACTCCTCCATTCTCCGGATGTGTTTTCCTATACGTGTTTCTATGTACATCTATTAGATTACATAGAGAACATGTCGAGATGATGTCAAATCCACAATCTTCTATTTTGTATCGCAAGACCAAAAAGACGAAAACAACCAGTTTGACCATATTATTCTAATACATCCTGCCAAACCTTACAATGCGAAATTAATTAAAAATACGCTTACAGGTAAGATTGGAGAAGATGAAGAACAGGCGAATTAGCTTTTGGATGCCTAGCGTACAAAAATGCCCTCTTTTTACAGTTTCATTTGAAATGTTGCGTATTTTCGATACAAATTCATGTATAATAATATGTGCAAACACTGATGTTTGTACAAGGAAAACCACTATGAAGGAGGCTGTTGCATGTTCTCAATCAAGGAATCAGACTTGCCTGGAATTGGTAAAAAATACCAAATCGAAACAAAGAGTGGCGACAAACTTGTCGTTGTCATTCACGATGACGGACGAAGAGAACTCTATCACTTTAATCATGACGACGTGGAAGAGACGATCTCCATGGTAACGTTGGATGATGACGAGGCTCGTCAAATCTCGGCCATCGTTGGTGGTATGACGTACAAACCATCTGCATTGGAAACCGTAGAAGTGGCCTTGGACAAACTGGTGATCGAATGGTTCAAAATCGACTCCGGCTTCGTATGTATCGGCAAGACGATCGGTGAATTGAGCATCCGCCAACAAACAGGGACCAGTATTATTGCGATCATTGAAAAGGATCAAACGCAAACGATCAATCCCGGTCCTGACCAGGTCTTGACTGCAGGCGCGACACTCGTAGTCGCGGGAGAACGAAAGCAGGTGAAGATGCTCAAAGCCAAGCTAAGTACAGGAGGTGAATGAAATTGGAGCACATCGTCTTTGAAGTCGGTTTGGCTCTTGCCCTCATCGCAGTTGCCGGCTTCATTTCACTAAAACTAAAATTCTCGATTGTCCCCTTCTACATTTTGATTGGTATGGCTGTTGGCCCCCACGCACCCCACTTTGGACTGTTTGACCTCCGCTTTATTGAAAGTGCCCCCCTTATTGAATTTTTAGGCAGGGTTGGCGTCTTGTTTCTCCTCTTTTATCTCGGATTGGAATTTTCCGTCGGACGCTTGATTAAAGCTGGGAAATCCATTGCCGTCGGCGGTACGATTTACATCGCCATCAACTTTACCCTGGGCCTGATGTTTGGATGGGTTGCAGGCTTTCCCTTGAAAGAAACACTCATCATCGCTGGTATCACCACAATTTCCTCCAGCGCCATCGTGGCCAAGGTACTGGTCGATCTCAAACGTACTGCAAATCGCGAAACAGAGATGATTCTCGGCATCATCATGTTCGAAGATATATTTCTGGCCGTGTACATCTCGATCGTATCCGGGCTTGTTCTCAGCGGTGCCACATCGCTTGGAGATGTCCTCACATCCGCTCTGGTAGCGCTTGGCTACATGCTCTTGCTCATCGTCATCGGCCGCAAAGCGGTTCCTTTCCTGAACCGCGCGCTCAATATCAAATCAAATGAAGTGTTTATGATCACGGTCTTTGCCGGATTGTTCATCATTGCTGGTTTTTCCGAAACCATTCACGTAGCTGAAGCGATCGGTGCTCTCCTCGTAGGGCTGATCCTGGCTGAAACAGAGCATATGAAGCGGATTGAACACATGATCTTGCCGTTCCGCGATTTCTTTGGAGCGATGTTCTTTTTCAGTTTCGGTTTGACGATTGACCCGATGTCCCTCGGCGGTGCCATTTGGCTGTCTTTGGGTGCTGTCATCATCACACTGATCGGTAACGTGGCTGCCGGCTTGTTGGCTGGACGTCAAGCGGGCTTGTCTGCAAAAGCTTCTACGAATATCGGTTTGACGATCGTCTCTCGCGGTGAATTCTCGATTATCATGGCGAACCTGGGGAAATCCGGTGGACTTATGGATATCCTCCAGCCCTTCTCAGCTCTGTACGTCCTGATCCTGGCTATTTTGGGACCACTGCTGACCAAGGAATCGAAGCGTATCTTCCAATGGATGAACGCCGTCATTCCACTAGAGCGAAAGCCCAAAGTAAAAGCTCCTTTGCCAGAACAGGAAACCCACTCTCAATAATTCCTGAATGACCGGAATCGCGGGGATTTTGACCTCAATAAACGCAGCGGTAGTTTGGAACGCACCCTACGTCCCAGATTACCGCTGCGTTTATTCCATGACGGACTCTATCAGATGGTTTCGCCCGTCATCTTATGCTATACTTTCTCTTGCTTCTTCCTCTTTTTCGGGTGAAAGAATCAGGATTTTTTCTCGACGAGGTGAGTATCTGAATATTAGAAATTCTGCCAAAGCCCTGGTGATTCATCAAGGGAAGCTACTCGTCACCAAGTGCTACAATCACGAGGAAGGCGTCTATTACCTCCTGCCTGGAGGTGGACAGGAACCTGGTGAAAAGCTTCTCGATACCGTCGTGCGAGAATGCTGGGAAGAGACGGGCTTGCGGGTGATCCCTCACGAATTGCGATTTCTGCGGGAATGTTTCCTGAAAAAAGATGTTCACCGCGTAGAGATGATTTTTACATGCAGCTTAACTGGAAGCTCGGTTCCCGCTCCTGCTGCACAGCTGAATTTGGACGAGGAACAGGTAGGTATCGAGTGGCTTTCACTTGATAACCTCGCTGCTGAACCGTTGTTTCCGCAAGAGCTTCGCACCCTGATCTCGAGTATGTCTTCATTTGCTTCCTCTCCTGTTTATATTGGAGAGATTTTTTAAACGAAATGATCATCCTGCTAGGAGGTTAATTTATGGCTCGTTACTCGCTACGTCCGGAACGGTCTACCCTGCACGGTTCGTTCTCCAAGGAATTCGCACCGATCCTCACGATTCAATCTGGGGATACCGTTCAGTTTGAAACGCTCGACGCAGGTTGGAACGCAGGTCCTTTTCAACCAGGCATGCCGAGAGAAAAGTTTTGCGAAAGAGAGCTTCCCCGCGATCGAGGTCACGCCATGATCGGCCCGATCTTCATCGAAGGGGCTCGTCCCGGAAAAACCTTAGCCATTCAGATCAATGACTTGCAGATCGGTACTTGGGGCTGGAGCAGCGCAGGCGGATTTGAAAGTGTAATCAATAAGCGGTTGGGACTTCACGAAGGGCCAGAGTTTGAGCTTGTCTGGACACTGGATCGCGCGACTCTTACCGGAACCAGCCATCTGGGGCATAAAATCCCCTTGAATCCATTCCTGGGCCTGCTTGGCATGCCGCCAGACGAAGAAGGCTACCACCCCACCCATCCACCACGTTTTTGTGGAGGAAACATAGACTGCAAGGAATTAGTTCCGGGAAGCACCCTTTATCTGCCCATACCGGTCGAGGGCGGTCTTTTTTCCTGCGGGGATGGTCACGCAGCCCAAGGTGACGGCGAAGTAGCCAGTCCTGCCCTGGAATGCCCGATGGAGCTGGTTGACCTGACCTTTCACGTGCTGGATCAGAAGTTAGCTTTTCCACGAGCAGAGACCCCTACCTCCTGGATTGCCTTTGGCTTTCATGAAGATGTCCACGAAGCTGCCATGATTGCCCTGGAAGGCATGCTGGACTGGATGCAGGAGCTATTCGGATTCGAACGCAAGGAAGCCATGACCTTGTCCAGTCTGCTCGTCGACTTGCGGATTACGCAGCTCGTCAATGGTGTGCGTGGCGTTCATGCCATCCTGGAGAAAAGCAAACTGCCTGGCAAGGAGGCGTAGCTTTGCTTAGCTCAGAAGGAACCTTTGCTGGGGCACATGGTGCGGAGCTTTTTTATCGCAGTCTGGTGCCTGTGACATCCCCGAAAGCCGCGGTCATCATCCTGCACGGATTGGGGGATCACAGCGGGGGCATGCAAGCGATCAGCAAATACTTGTGCGAACACCATTATGCGACTTACTCCTTTGATCTGCGTGGTCATGGCAAAAGTCCAGGGACGCGCGGCTATGTCCGCAGGTGGGAGGATTATCGCAGGGATCTGCATTCTTTTCACCAGATTGTTCAAGAGCTGCATGCTGATCTGCCCCTCTTTCTGGTGGCGCACAGCCTTGGCGGATTGATTTGCCTCGACTACTGCCTGCATGAGGACACAGGTATTGCAGGCCTTGCTGCCATCGCACCCGCACTTTCCTACACGTTCAAACCAATGGAAAAATGGCTCATCCTCTTGATGAGCTGCATAAAGCCGGATTATACGGTGGAAAAGCCTGTTCATTCACGCAGTGCACGGGGGTCTGATCGAAACAGCTGGAATCATGGCGATTCACTGCGTCATCAAATTGTCACTCCTGGCTTGGGGCGTGGAATGATCACAGCCCTGAGCTCGCTCCAAAAGCACTCGCCTTCCATCCAGGTGCCCTTTTTATTACAGTACGGCACAGCAGACAGGGTGACACCGCCAGAGCAGCTTCGCGAGTTCTTTGCTAGAATCGGCTCCAGGGACAAACAGCAAATTGCTTATGAACACATGCGTCATCGCCCTTTTGACGAGGAAGGAAATTCGGCCTTTCTCGCAGATTTGTTGAATTGGCTGGAGGATCGGAGCACTTCCCGAACAAGCAACAGCGATACGACTATCCACTGTGGTTCATGTCTGTGACAGGTGCCTTGGAAATGATCGGAGCCATCGCCATGATCGCAGGATTATGGAATCGTCATCTGGCTGCAGGATCGGCGTTCTTGTTTGTCTTCTTAATGTTCGGCGCCATACACGCCCATCTGTTTCGCGCTGATCAGCCCATTGTCATGGCCATTCCCGCAAGCATCTGCCTGATCCTGTCTGTCTGGATTCTCATCCGAAATCTTGGATGACCGAGCTTCTGATCAGAGAGGTTGTTCACGAATGTACCGCTGCACCAGCTCTGACGCCTCCCGATCCCTTCGTTCGATTTCTCCCATCTGCGTCCAGGAAAAAAAACGGTCATTCAGCAATTCACGCAGAATGACCTGCTTGTCTGCATGCGGCAACCCAAGGGACAGGACCCGCTGTCTCATCTCCTTGAGAAAATGCGTGTAAGACTCGTATTCCGGTCCGATCCACTCCTCTACCTGGCGGCGCATTTTTTTCGCCAGACCGGGATTGGCCCCGCCCGTTGAGATGGCGACTTGCAGATCACCGCGCTCTACCATTGCCGGAACGAAGAAGCTGCACAGATCAGGACGATCGACAATATTGACCCACTGATGCGGCTGACACGCGTGATACACGGCCAAATTGACCGCAGGATCACTGGCAGCCGCGATGATGATCGTCATTTCCAGTACATCCTCCGGGCGAAACGCGCGCAGATAGAGGGTCACTTTTTCCTCCTGACACCACTTTTGAATGTCCGCTGTTGCCGTCTGGCCGACTACCGTGACCCTGGCCCCTGCGGCAAGCAAGCTGGCGATTTTCCGTTCCGCCACCTTGCCTGCGCCCACGACGAGGCAAGCTTTGCCCGCTAGATTGACGAACATGGGATAATAGCTCATCCCTGATGCCCTCCTCGCTCCTTGCATGTACTGGATACGCTCTGATTCAGAACGATTTACGCTTTTACCTGTGTGGATTCAAACCATTTGATCTTTTCACGCAAGCGTACCACATCGCCAACCAGAATGATCGCCGGATTGGTAATGTGCGGATTCTCGGCCAAGCGCTGTTCGATGTCCGCAAGCGTTCCCGTTACTGTCGCTTGATCAGGGAGTGTTCCCCACGCGATTACCGCTACAGGGGTATGGCGATCTTTCCCGTGCGCGATCAGCTGCGCGCGAATCATCGGCAGATTGCCGATGCCCATGTAAAAAGCCACCGTATCGATTCCTTGCGCCAGTGCGCGCCACTTCTCCACCGCCAGCTCCGGCTTCTCCTCGCGCAGATGTCCGGTCACCACCGCAAAGGAAGAGCCGTAATCCCGATGTGTGACAGGAATTCCGGCATAGGCAGGAGCAGCGATGCCTGCTGTCACGCCGGGAACGATCTCATATTCGATCCCGCAGTCGACCAGGTGCTCCGCTTCCTCTCCGACTCGACCGAATACACTGGGATCGCCGCCTTTGAGCCGTACGACCGTATGACCTTCCAGCGCCTTTTCCGCCAATAGTTGATTGATGGCTTCCTGCTTCATCGTATGATGGTCGGGAAGCTTTCCGCAGTAGATCCGTTCCGCGTGCGGCGGCGCATATTCCAGCAGTGCCGGATTCGCCAGACGGTCGTAGACGACGACATCTGCCTTCTGCAGGCATTCCATCCCTTTGACCGTGATGAGCTTCGGGTCGCCGGGCCCTGCACCAACCAGGTATACCTTTCCTTTTTGGCTCATTTATCGCTCACGCCAGCCGATGCGAAGGTGGCCATCTCGTTCACCATCCGGCTCGCTGCCTCCAAAACAGGATAGGCGACTGCAGCGCCAGTTCCTTCACCCAGTCGCAGCTGCAAATCCAGCAGCGGCTCCTTGCCAAGTGCTTTCAGAACGTAAGCATGTCCAGGCTCCTGTGAACGATGACCTGCGATCAGAAAATCAGCCACATTCGGGCAGAGGCGTACCGCCAATAGTGCTGCTACAGTAGCGATGAAGCCATCCAGCAAGACAGGAACACGTCTTGCGGCTGCGCCGATGATGGCACCTGCCATCGCCCCGATCTCCAAGCCGCCTACCTTGGCCAATACGTCAATCGGCTGTGCTGCTTCAGGTCGATGCAAGGAAATCGCTTGTCGGACAGCTTCCTTTTTCCGCTCCCAGCCAGCATCGTCCAGACCTGTACCGCGCCCGACGATCTCATCCGGATCAGCTCCGGTCAGTGCAGCCAGAATCGCACTGCTTGCGGTCGTGTTGGCAATCCCGACCTCACCGACGATCAGCACCTTGGCACCTGCATCGAAGATTTCCCACGCGGAATCGATACCGATCTGGATCGAGCACTCTGCTTCGTCATGGGTCATCGCAGGCTCGCGCAGCATATTGCCCGTACCGGCCTTGATGCGGCGATTGATGACGCCAGGAGCATCCACTTCCGTCGCCACTCCGACATCCACAATACGCTGCAAAGCGCCGATCTGGCGTGCAAATACGTTGATTCCCGCTCCCCCATTCGCCATGTTCGCTACCATCTGCACCGTTACTTCCTGCGGATAAGCAGATACACCCTCGACGGCTATGCCGTGATCAGCGGCAAACACGATCACACCTGGGGGCGTAACGACTGGAGAGCTTTCACCTGTGATCGCCGCCAGTTCTACAGCCAGCTCCTCCAAGCGTCCCAGACTGCCGAGTGGCTTCGTCAGTTGATCTACGTGCAGTCTTGTCTGTTCCGCTGCTTCGTGGTTGCGAGCTTCGATTGTATGTAAGAGCTCTTGTAGTTTTATCATCGTTTACGCACCTCGTTTTGCTCGAATTCCTTCATTCTTTCCTCGATCACATCGAGCCGGACATGGCGTCTGACCGTGTCGGCAAGCAAGTCGTAGCCCTGTTCGCGCAGCGCTACAAAAGACGGGCGTTCGTCAAGCGGAGCCAGTCCTTTGTCCGCTCGAAGCTTGTTCAACAGCAAAGTTCGGAAACCATCATTGTGAAACAGCCCGTGAAAATAGGTTCCGATCCGCTTTTGCTCCTCCTGGCAGTAGCCGTCCATGCCGTTTCGCAACTGGATAAAAGCTGCGTCGTTTTGATCAAAGACGGATTGACCCATATGGATTTCATAGCCTTCCAGCTCGAGCTCTTGACCTGCAAAGCGGGCTATGCCTTTAGATAGGACGGTTGTCTTTCGCTGTTCCATCGTCGTCACCATCGGGATCAGGCCCAAGCCTTTCATCGATTGCAGCGGCGACTCCACGCCTGCGGGGTCGTGGATCCACTCACCGAGCATTTGATAGCCGCCACAGATTCCGATGAGGGTACAGCCCCGCTCGCGATGCACGCGCTCGATACTGGCCGCAAGCCCCGTCTCACGTATAAATTGCATGTCTTCTATTGTGTTTTTACTCCCGGGAAGAACAATCAAATCCGGCTCACCCAGCTCCTCCTCCCGCGACACAAAGCGCACGCGGCAATCCGGCTCGACAAAGAACGGGTCCACGTCCGTAAAATTGGAGATGCGTGGATAGCGAATGACAGCGATATCCAAATCCCGAGGAGTCTCCCGCTGTCCCTGATAGCGATGCAGAATCAGCGAATCCTCCGCATCGATCCACAGATCAGGAATGAACGGCACCACCCCTAGTACCGGAACCCCTGTATACGACTCGAACCATTCCAGCCCCGGCTGAAGTAGGCTGAGATCGCCGCGGAAACGGTTGATGATCACCCCGATGACCCGCTCCCGATCCTGTGGCTCCAGCAGCTGCAGGGTACCGACGAGACTGGCAAAGACCCCACCTCGCTCGATATCTGCGACCAGGATGACCGGTGCATTCGCGAGGCGCGCGACCCGCATGTTAACCAGCTCACGGTCATTCAGATTCACCTCGGCAGGACTGCCAGCTCCTTCAATGACGATCCGCTCGCAGGATGTTGCCAGTCTATCGAAGGATTCCTGAATGATCCGCAAGCCTTCGTCATAAAAATCCGTCCGGTAGGCCATCGCCTTCATATTGCCGTACGGCTCGCCGTTTACCACGATCTGCGACTCGGCATCCCGCGTCGGCTTGATCAGGATCGGATTCATGTCTGTCGTCGCGATGATCCCTGCCGCCTCTGCCTGAACCCCCTGCGCTCGGCCAATCTCTTTGCCATCGAGAGTCACGTAGGAATTGAGCGCCATGTTTTGCGACTTGAACGGGGCTGTCTTGTAGCCATCCTGAGCAAAAATCCGGCAAAATGCTGTCGCGATGGCACTCTTCCCCGCATCCGAACTCGTTCCCTGAATCATCAGCGGAAGCGCTCTAGTCACGTCCGGCCACCTCCAGGCAGCGCGTGATCCAGCGCTCTACGAGATCCGGATCGGAGCCGAAATGCAAATGCGTATAGCCTGCGACCAGATTTCCCTGTGCGAAGCCCTCCTGCTTTGTTCCGCGCAAGCCCTTGGTTTCATAAGCGTGTGCCAGCTCCACATCTGAATCGGTAGCATAAGTGGAGTAATGGAACTCATGCCCTTTTGCCTGTTCCGCGGCTCCGATCAGGTAGTTGGTAGCTGTGCCCCGCACCTCCCGATAGCCGAGCGCTGCCAGCTTCCTTTGCATCGTCACCTTGCCTGGAATGATCCCAACCATCGGATAGCTCGTCCCATCTGTCGCCACAATCGCTTCGGTCAAATACATATAGCCGCCGCATTCTGCTAGAGTCGGGATGCCTGCGCCTGCATGAATGGCCTGTCGAAACGATTCCTGCACTTCTTTATTTTGCGAAAGCTCTGCGGCAAATTCCTCGGGAAAGCCGCCGCCGATGTACAAGCCTTCCGCTTCTTCCGGCACGCCCTCTCCAGCCAGTGGGGAGAAAAACAGAAGCCTGGCACCGTATGCTTCCAACAGCTCCAGATTTTCTGGATAGTAAAAGTGAAATGCCGGGTCTTTGGCAACCGCAATGGTGACGCGTTCTGATGCTGACTTGCGGGCAAACAGGGTTGGCGTGGCGTCAAGCGATCCTGCCTTTGCCAGCTCCCAGATCAGATCCAGATCCACGGTTTGCGTGATCATCTCTGCCAACCGACCGAACAAAGCATCCAGCTCACCGCGTTCTACGGAAGGAATCAAGCCCAGATGGCGCTCCGGTATTTCTACATCGCCCTCTCGCTTGAGGTAACCCACTACCGGAATCCCGCACTCCTGCTCGATTGCTGCCTTGACGATCTTGTGATGCCCCTCGCTGCCTACCTTGTTGGCAATGACACCGACGATCCGCACAGCAGGATTGAGCAGCTGAAAGCCTTTGACGATGGCAGCCGCACTGCGCGCCATACTTTGGCAATTGACCACGAGCAGCACCGGCGATTCAGTAAGGATGCTGATCTCTGCCGTACTCCCTTTGTCGCTGGTTGCTTCCTTGCCGTCATACATGCCCATGACACCCTCGATGATGGAGATATCCGCGTCCTTACTTCCACGGACAAAAATCTCCTTTACTACGTCATGGGTGAGCATGTAGCTATCCAGATTGCGCGAAGGTCTGCCCGTCACAGCAGTATGATAGGTCGGATCGATGTAGTCGGGGCCGCATTTGAAGCCTTGGACAGCGTAGCCCTTTTGCTTCAGAGCAGCCATCAGACCGATGGTTACGGTTGTCTTGCCCGCCCCGCTTCCCGTACCTGCGATGACCAGACGGCGACCTGCACTCATGAGCGCCCCTCCTCGTGATACGGCATAAGCCCTACCGAAATTGTGGTATTGCCCGATTTTTTCTTGGTCAGGACCAGCTTGTCGATCCCGGCATACAGTTTGGCAGCCGGTTCACTGACGCCATAAGCTCCGGTAAATTTGAAGACCGTGTCAGAAGGGTCACTGATTTCCACCTGATTCAGCTCCTCTGGGGAATACCAGACGAACGGCCAGCCGTATTTTTCGCAGACAGCGATCAGTCCGGCCTCATCCTTTTTCAGAGCAATCGTCGCCAGTGCCTTCACACTTTTGATCGAGAATTGCAGCTCGCCCAAGGTTTCCTTGATCACGGCTTCGATCTCTTCGGCTGATGTTCCTCTGTTGCAGCCCATTCCGAGCACGATAACCTTGGGGCGATAAACCACGCCGTTCTGGAGGATCGGCTGTTCCTCAGGCGTCAGCAGGCGATGAGTGACGACCAAGGCACCTTGCGGCTCAGCAGCCAGAGCTTCCATGATCGTCGGGTACTCCTTGATGGAGGGAGGCATCGGTGTGTCGTGCATCCACCAGTCTCGCTCCCCGGATTCGTTGACCACAGCTACCCGCTCTTCATTCACCACCGAGGCGCTTACCGGGGTCAGCTTTTCATCAGAATCCCATTCCCAGCCAAAACGACGGCCGAACAAGTCCACCGGAATCGTCTTCTGCACATCGGAAGCTGTCGTGATGATCGGACGTGCCCCCATCACAGCCGCTACCTCATGGGTCAGTTCGTTCGCTCCGCCGAGATGTCCGGACAGAACGCTGATCACATTTTCTCCGCGATCATCGATGACGACGATCCCTGGATCTTTCTTTTTATCCTCCAGCAATGGCGCAATCATCCGTACGACAGCACCCAAGGAAATAATGATGATCAATCCCTTGTACACAGGCCAGACGGCAGGAAACAGCAGCCGCACGCTTCCCGAGAAAAGCTGGATGCCTCGCGCCTCTTCGTCGCCACGCTCAAATTTGCGCATGTAGTACAGATCCGTACCGGGGAATTTCAGAGCCAGATCACGCGCCATCTCTACACCGTGCTTGGTGATTGCGATCAGGGCGTATTCACCACGCTGCTCGATTTTCGGGATTTCTCCCTCCTTGAGTTCGATGATCATCCTTCTTTCACACCTTTTCTGTACCCGTGCGTGAAGGTTTTGTCGTACAGCTTGGAGCGGTATTGCTCGCTTTTTTCATGGATGTCGGGGTCCAACGCCCAGCCAGCCAGAATCATCGCGTGCTTGCGAATACCGTTCTTGCCCATATCCTCATCCAGATGCTCCAGCGTCGTGCGGATGATGAGCTGATCCGGCCAGCTCGCCCTCTGTACGACCGCAACCGGTGTGTCCTCGCGCCAGCCAGCCTCGATCAGCTCCCGAACCACTTTTTTCGTCAAAGTCGCACTCAGATACAACGCCAGCGTGCAGTGATGCTCAGCCAGCGCACGCAGCTTTTCTCGTTCCGGTACGGGTGTGCGCCCCTCTGCACGTGTCAGGATCAGCGTCTGGGTCAGCTCCGGGATTGTCAGCTCGGCACCCACAGCAGCAGCAGCAGCAAAGACAGAGCTGACTCCGGGCACGATCTCCACCTCGACGCCTTCTGCTTTAAGTAAAGCGATCTGCTCCATGATCGCCCCATATACGGAAGGATCACCCGTGTGCAGACGAACGACGGTTTTTCCTGCACGAAGATGAGTCAGCATCAGTTCGACCATCTCTTCCAGGGCCATGCCAGAGCTTTGCAGCACCTCTGCTTCCGGATTGCCCATCGCTACCAGGTCTTCGTTAACCAGCGAATCTGTATACAGAATCACATCTGCCTTTTGCAGCAGCTTCAAGCCTTTGACCGTGATCAGATCGGGGTCTCCAGGACCCGCTCCTACGATGTACAGCTTCATCCCTTTTTCACCACCATCAACGTAAGATAACCTAGCTCCGCGCGTTCCAGCTCACGCATGTCCGTCCATACCATTTCTTCCGAAGATGTGACCTTGGTCGCCACAGCAGCTTTGTCTGCTAGTCCCATCTCCTTCAACAAGTCGATGATCATCGGCAGGACCTTGGCGACTTTGAGGAAGACGACAGTGTCATGTCCTGTGATCGCCTGACGCATCGCTTCCCGATCCTCCGTAGCCGGGATGATGCCAATCTGCTCGTCACCGTCAGCCAAGGGCAGATTAAAGCGGGCCGCAGCGCCGAGGAAGGAGGACACGCCTGGAATCGTCACAATCGGCACCTCAGGATGGGCAGTCTGCATGCCGCGCATCATATGGATAAACGTGCTGTAAAAGAGCGGATCGCCCTCTGTGACGAAAGCGACATCCTTGCCTTGGGAAAGTCTGTCCCAAACGATTTCCACCGTATTGGTCCACTCACGCTCCAAAATCTCCTGATCGCGCGTCATCGGAAAGACTAAGCCAAGCATTTCCTTGTCCGATGCAGGCTTGACGTACAGCTCTGCGATCTGGTGGGCGTAGCTTTTGCTGCCCATCCGTTTTTTCGGGTAGGCGATGACTGGTGATTGCTGGAGCAGGCGAAATGCCTTGACCGTAATCAGCTCCGGATCGCCAGGACCTACTCCCAGTCCGTAAAGGGTTCCGATCTTACTCATCTGTCTTGCCTCCTTCTGTCGTTGCCTGTTTGGCCCATGCGGTAATGATGTAGATCGGATTGAGTGCTTCGAATCGAGTCAGCGACAGAATCGGCTTGCTGCGCGACAGCTGCGCCAGTGTGACAGAGGTTTCAAACCCTTCGTCGGCAAAAGCCTGTGTCGCTTCGTACAACGTCTCAATCGTAGCGGCGTTGACGACTATCCGTCCCCCCTCGCGTAGCCGGGTGCAGCAGAGATGGAGCAGCTCTCGTAATTCACCGCCGCTTCCTCCGATAAAGACGGCATCCGGGTCGGGAAATGCCTCCAAGCCTTGAGGAGCCCGCGCGTGAACCACAGTCAGATCCGTGCGAAACTTTGCCATGTTCTGGTGGCAATTCTCCAGATCATCTGCATTTTTTTCCACGCCGTACACTTCACCGTCACGGGCAATCCGCGCCGCTTCGATGGCGACAGAGCCTGTGCAGGTGCCGATGTCCCATACGATGCTCCTCGGATGCAATTGCAGCTGGGCGATGCTCAGGATACGCACTTCCCGTTTGGTGATCAGACCCTTGTCCGGCTTACGCTGGGAAAATTCTTCATCCGCGATGCCGAGCGGCCAGATTGGGCTTGTACGCTTTTTTTTCAGAATGACGACATTGAGCTCGGATGCGGCCATGTCCGTCATTTCCTCAAGTGAATACCAGCCTGTCCGTTCATCCGGACTGCCCAGATTCTCGCCCACGAAGGCATCGTATTCAGTCATACCAAAAGCGAGCAGATACTTGGCGATCGTGGCAGGCGTGTTTTCCTGATCGGTTAAAAGGGCCACCTTTTCCTTGCCGTCGATGCGCTGTGCCAAGCCCTTGATGCTGCGCCCATGCACGCTGGCAAATGTCGCGTCCTGCCAAGCCTCGCCCATTTTGGCAAAAGCAAGCTGAATCGAGCTGAGATTGGGGTAGATCTCCACATTCAGTTTCTTTGCCAGAAGGCTGCCAATCCCGTAGAAAAGCGGATCTCCCGAGGCGAGAATGACGGTCTTGCGCGTCTCAGCGGCCAGCTCCTCCACTAAGGTTTTGAGACCGCCCTTCAGCACCCTTTTCTCACCCGTATGCTCGGGGAAAAAGGACAGATGCCTCTCCCCTCCGATCAACAGCTCGCACTCGTCTATCCAAGTCCGGTACAACGGCAGCAGGCTTTGCTGTCCGTCATCCCCGATGCCGATCACTTTCATCGTCTGTGTCATTCCGTGTCACCCTTCCCAACAAGGACCCTTTCATCGTTATGATCATCGTCTCGATCTCCATTCTGCCCCTGACTTCCTTTAGTCCGGCCAGGCAGCAGTTCTCGCCCATCTTTTCAAAAAAGGCGGGCGTATCTGCCATCAGATCCCCCACCTGCGAGGCGGTGTTTGCCTCTTTGATCTGCCGGACCATCTCGGCATCTGCTCCAGCTGCTTCTGCCATCTGCGCGAGAAAGCCAAAATCGACTGGAGCGCTCTTGGAGTGAACCATCATGACGCCCTGTGCCACTTTGGAGAACTTGCCCATCATCCCGACCAGCGTCACCTTTTTCATCTGCTTGCGTTTGCACTGCTGCAGGGCAAAGCCGACGAAATCACCCATCTCGACGAAAGCCTCCTCCGACAGCTCGGGATACATCTCCATCCCGAAGGACTCCGACTTCCCTCCGGTGGACAAGACGATATGGTCACATCCCGCTTCTTTTGCCACGTTGATCGCCTGTGCCACGCTCGCCTTGTAGGCGGAGGTGGAAAACGGCACCACGATGCCGCGCGTGCCAAGAATCGAGATGCCGCCGAGGATGCCGAGTCTTCCGTTCAATGTTTTCTTGGCGATCTCCTCGCCTGCCGGAACCGAGATGACGATCTTGATGCCGCGTTCTACCTCATACTGATCGAGGATGGCTTGCGCAGTCTCGCGAATCATCTTGCGCGGAACCGGATTGATCGCCGCTTCGCCGATGGGAACAGGCAGACCGGGCTTCGTCACACGTCCCACACCCACGCCGCCGTCCAGTACAATGCCGGGTTCATCCAGCCATTCCACACGACTCAGGATCAAGGCTCCATGGGTGGCATCCGGATCGTCTCCGCCATCCTTGATGGTCCCGGCCATAGCGCTCTGCTCGTCATATTCGCAGCTGTCCATCTCAAAAGTCACGTCCTGGCCAATCGGCAATCGGATCGTCGCATGGCTTTGTCGTTCCTGGGTAATCAAAGCGATCAGGGCAGCCTTCGTCGCTGCCGTAGCACAAGAGCCTGTCGTATATCCGTGACGGAGCGGTTTGTCTTCCTTTTTTTCCTTCGCCGCCATAGCCGCCATGCTTATCCCAACCGTTCCGCCATCAGCGAGATCGCGTTGAGGGAAGCCACGGTCACTGGGCTTCCGCCTTTACGCCCGATATTGGTGATGAACGGAACATCCAGCTTGGCCAGCTCTTCCTTGGATTCTGCAGCCGACACGAAGCCAACTGGCATACCGATGATCAGGCCCGGCTTGGCTTCACCTTCCTTGACCAGACGAATCAGCTCCAGTAAAGCAGTAGGTGCATTGCCGATGCAGAAGATGCCGCCCTCCGCTTCCTTGATCGCCTTGCGCATGGAAATGATCGCACGGGTGGTGTTGAGGCGCTTCGCCTCTTCCATGACGTCACGGTCCGAGATGTATACCTTTACTTCACCACCGTATTTCTCGATCCGGTTCTTGCTGATGCCGACCTGCACCATCTGCACGTCTGCCACGACCTTTTTACCGCTGCGAATCGCTTCGATTCCTGCTTTTACGGCATCCGGGTGGAAGACGAGACTCCGGCCCAGATCAAAGTCAGCCGAGGCGTGAATGACGCGCTGTACGACCTTGAACTGCTCCTCGGAAAAAGGATGCTCCCCCAGCTCGTCCGTGATGATTTGAAAGCTCAGTTCCTCAATTTCCTGCGGTTGTACCGTCATGGGTTTAAATTCCGTGCGAAAATCCATTATGCTTCTCCTCCCGTCACCTGCTTCAATTGAGTCATGATCGGATCAAAATCGGAAAACTTCGTGCCGTAATCAATCTGCGGACGGCCGATGACAATCGTCTCGATGCCCATTTCCAACGCTGCCTCCACCTTTTCGTCAAAGGCTCCCACCTTGCCGCTCTCTTTGGTAATCATCAGGGTCACGCCGTAGTGGTCGTAGAGCGCTTTGTTCAGATCCTTGGAAAAAGGGCCCTGCATCGCAACGATGTTCTTCTGCTCAAGCCCCAGCTCTTCGCACTTTTGCATGTTGTCCAGCCGCGGCAGCATACGGGCTACCAGTGTCGTATCCGGCAGACCCAATAGGCGGTCGGTAAAGATCTTCAGCGTCTTGCTTCCGGTCGTCAGCATGATTACGCCTTTTTTATCCGCTGCCAGCTCGGCTGCCTGCACGTAATCCTCCACGACAATCAGCTTATCGGAGCCTGGAGCTGACACACTTTCCCGCTCGTAGCGAATGTAGGGAACACCGGCATCCTTTGCCGCTGCCATTGCATTTTTCGACGCTTCCTCGGCGAAGGGATGGGTCGCGTCCACGACGGCTTTCACGCCTTTTTCCACAATCAGTCTGATGAGATCAGCTGCCGTCAGTCTCCCTACCTGTACGGGGAGATTCACGTCCTCCATGCTTTTCGCTGCGCTATCCGTCACGACAGTACTCAACAGCTCATAACCCTCGTCCTTGATGCGAACCGCCAGCTCCCGGGCATCGCTCGTCCCGGCCATTACGAGAATCATCTTGCGTCCCTCCTACTTGGTCACATGCTTGTGGTCGTGATGTTTATGGTCGTGTTCGTGGTCATGGTGCTCATGGTCGTGGTCATGATCATGTTGGTGGTGGTGATCATGTTGGTGGTGGTGATGGTGGTGATGTCCATGCCCGTGCTCGTCATCGTGGTGATGGTGGTGGTCGATATGCTCCATCGCTGCCAGTCTGTACTGACAGGTGTCGCAGTTCAGCTTGACTTCACCATCCAGGGCTTCCTCTACGCGATCCTTCAATACTTCCTTTAGGAGCGGATGAAAACCGAGGTACTCCGCCAGTGTAAATTGCGCATCCGGATATTGCGCACGGAACTGCTCCAGCTGATCTGCCATGCGCTTGATCAATACCCCTGTAAACAGGAAATAGGGCAGGACCACCACATGCTTGGCTCCGAGCTTGAGGCAGCGTTCGATGCCTTCCTGATACAGCGGGAATGTGACGCCCATAAAAGCCGTTTCCACCCATTTGGCCTTCCAGCGCTCCCAGAAGAGTCGAGACATTTTGTAAATATCGCTGTTGGCATCGGCATCGCTGCTGCCGCGTCCAATCACCAGCACGGCCAAATCTTCATGCTCTTGCGCCGATGCGAAGCCCGCTTCCTCCATGCGCGTCGCCAGAATGTTCAGCACCTCCTCGTGGATGCCGATCGGACGTCCGTAGATGAATTGCACATGCGGATACAGCTCTTTGGCTTCATCGATCGCTGCCGGGATGTGGATTTTGGCATGTCCGGCTGAAAACAGAATGATCGGAATAACGGCTACGCGGGTGGCGCCTCTTTTTACACAAGCACTGAGACCCATCAGCATATCCGGGCGCTCGAACTCCAAAAAGCACGTCTCGATGATCGGCACATCCATTTCCGGTGCCAATCCATTCACAAACTGACGAATCTCTTCATTTCCCTCTGGGTCCTTACTTCCGTGACCGACGAATAGGACTGCATCCATTTTCATTCACCTTGCTTTCCTTTTAATCGCCACAAGCGGCGTTCTCGATCTCAAACTTGGCTGGTTCGCGCCAGACGTAGCCTTCCAATTCTCCTACCCTCTGAAAGAACTTGTGGAAGCGCTCATTCGGGAAGGCGTCTCTTACAAACCGCGTCACGATGCGTTCCACCAATGGCACGATCTCTTCTTTTGGAATGCCTTCTGCGACTGGAATACCCGAGTGAGCGTTTCTGCCGACTGTTTTGGCTCCCAGGAAAAGGTCAAATTTACCTTTGCGGAACACGATCCCGATGTCATCTGTCACTGCTTGATAACAAGCCATTCCACACCCGTTGAAGCCGATGCGCGTCTCTTTGGGCATGGGCTTGCCTCCCAGAAGCCGTTGCAGCTCCTCTGCGTACGGAATCCCGTCCTTTTTCTCTCCGTCGCAAAAATCGCATGCCTTTACCTGCAGGACGTCCCCTGTAGGACTTAGCATCAAGCCCGCCTCGCGCAAACGGCTGGTCACGCTCTCCGGGTCCGCCGTCGGAACGCGCAGGATCATTTGGTGGTGAGGCGTATACTCGATTTCGCCCCGCTCGCCCGCCACCTCTGCCAGGAGCATCATCTGCTGCGTCGAGATCTTTTTGTTCGCAACACCCGGACTGACTGCACACTCGAAGATCATTTCCGGTGTAAAGCTGTCTACAGGACGTGCAACTGTATGAGTGACTGCCGCAGCTTCAGTAACCACACCATTCGCTTCATTCACCAGCTGTAAGGCCTGCGTCGCCCAATCGAGCGGTGTCGGCTCCTCTGCTGAAACCACGGACTCCCGTTCTGCAACTGAAACCGCAGCTTGCTGCTCTGTCACGGTAGCAGGGGGTGCCGAACGAATGAATGGCTGCTCCTGTGCTTGTGCTGCCTGTGGAATGTCGGCATCCTTGCCCTCCGCATCAGTCGCCTCCAGTGACCACGGCTCGTTCTCCACGCGAAGTCGCTGGTGTGGCTTCAACGGCTGTTCGTCGGCAGACAAGGTGTACTTGCGCTGGTAGCCGCGCGGCGTAATCATCTTGCCATCGTAGACAAACGTAGAGGAATTCCCGATGATCACTGTCGTCAGCATGCCGATATCATGCTCCAGCATCTGTGAGAGGGTAGTGACAACGACATGCTCTCGTTCGCGGAACGCACTTTTCACAATACCTACAGGGGTATTAGGTGAACGGTATTGAAGGAGAATGCGCTGTGCCTCGACAATCTGTCGTGTGCGCCTTCCGCTGCGCGGGTTGTAAAGCGCGATGACGAAATCCGCCATCCCTGCTGCATCGATTCTCCTCGCAATCAGCTCCCAGGGGGTCAAATGGTCACTCAGACTGATCGTGCAGGCATCATGCATAATCGGAGCGCCGAGAATAGCGCCACAGGAATTGATCGCCGAAATGCCCGGGACAATTTCCAGCTCGACACCTGTTGCCTGTGTCCAGCCTTTTTCCACCAACACCTCGTAGACCAGACCCGCCATGCCGTATACGCCAGCATCTCCACTGGAAATGACCGCGACTTTTTTGCCTTCCTCTTCTGCCTGACGAACCGCTTCCCGCGCTCGGGTCACTTCCTCCGTCATTCCGGTGCTGACGATCTCCTGATGGGTAAGCAATTCACGAATCAGATCCACATAGGTGGAGTAGCCGATAATGACATCACTTTCTTCGATGGCTTCCCGCGCCCGTTTGGTGATATGTTCAAAACTGCCCGGACCAAATCCGATCACAAACAACTTGCCTTTCATACCGATGAACCTCCTCTTTTCCCCACATGCTTTCCCTGCAACTAACCCCGCAGCAATTCCACCATACCCACACAGACAAGCACACTCAAAAGCGATGCGAGATACATCAGGCGCACTGTCGTCTGCACGTCCTCTGCACGCAGCGGGCGATGCGCATCGCCCATCTTCGCCCGGTGGGAAGCAACGCCTTGATACGTGTTGAGACCTCCCAGCTGCACACCCAAGGCTCCTGCCACTGCTGCTTCCGGCAGCCCGCTGTTCGGACTCGGATGCAGGTGCGCGTCCCGCTTGATGATTCGCCAGCTTTGCCGATAATCCAGTCGGAGCAGCCAGCTTGCCGCTACTAGCAGCAATGCGGTCAAGCGAGCCGGGATATAGTTCGCCACGTCGTCGAATCGGGCAGATGCCCAGCCCAGATTCCGATACTTTTCGTTTTTGTAGCCCACCATCGAATCCAGCGTATTCGTCGCGCGGTACGCCATCGCTAGCGGGGCTCCCCCGATCGCTGCGTAGATGAGCGGAGAGACGATGGCATCGACGATATTTTCCGCCACTGTTTCCACCGCACCGCGGCAGATCTCCGGCTCGTCCAGATGCTCGGTATCTCGCCCCACTACCTTGGACAAGGAACGCCTTGCTTCAACCATATTTCCTGACAGCAGATGGCGCATGATCTCCATTCCGGCGTCTGCCAATCCCTTGGTGGCGATGGTCGTGGAGATCATCCAGGCCGATAGTGCAAAAGCCAGCCAAGGTGATACGTGCGCGGCTGCCCAAATGATCAGCCAGACCACAGCGTAGCTACCCGTCACGATCAACAGCGGGAGCAGCACTCCTGCCGCCTTTACATATTTCTCCTGCTTGACGCACCTGCGAATCAACCACTCCAGACGCGAAATCCACCATCCGATGATAACCACAGGGTGCGGCAGTTTGCGCGGATCACCTACAATACGATCAATCAAATAGGCCGTGATGATCACCCACGCCAGTTCATTCATTTGCTTCTCTCCTGCTCAGAAAATGAGGTTGCACAGTCCAGCGGTTTCCGTCCCAAACCGTCAACATGGCCTCTGCGTGCCTGAGTCCTTCTACCTGCCAAAATCGGCTTGGGTCCTGCTCCAGCCATGCCGCTTGAAACCAGCGGATCACCCCGCCGTGTGTGACAATGATCTGTGTATGCGCTCGCGGCTCATCTCTGTACGCCTGCTCCCGACTCATAAGCCATGCGTCGACGCGTTCTCCGAGCTGTCGCAAGCTTTCCCCCTGAGGAGGACTGTATTGGAGAGGATCGTCGTACCATCGAGTCGCACGTTCCTTGTCATTTGCCATCAACTCTTCGTATGTACACAGCTCCCATTCGCCAAATGAAAGCTCTCGCAGTGCTGGAACAGCCTGCACCGTACAGGGCATCTGCTCTGCCAGCAGCTCCGCCGTTTGCAGACAACGCTGCAAATCACTGGTATAGAGGTTCACGGGTTGCCGGATCACGGACTTGAGCTGCTCTGCCAATCCTTTTACCTGTCTGATTCCATGCTCATGCAGCGAGACATCGGTATGGCCCAGATATCTGCCCTGTCTATTCATAGACGTCTCCCCATGACGTACCCATAGCCATCTCATCCTTGCCCACTCCTGACGCTTTATCCGATACTTATCAGCAAGGCAATCAGCATCGCAGCCTCGCTACTCTCGATGACGGCTCCGTAGCAATCGCCGTTCAATCCCCCCAGCTTTCGTGCCACACTTCGGGCAAACCCGATTGCAAACAACAGGGACAATAAAACCGCTCCCGCTGCCTGCAAACCGCCAAGCCACCAGCAGGCACCAGCCAAAACGGCGTACGCAATCACGATGTGAACGCCCGAAAGCCCCTCGCTGATCCCTTTTCCAATCCCCTGATCTGCCGAGAGATACGGCCAGTAGCGAATCGCCAGCAGGACGTGCGTACGGGCGATCGCCGGGACGAAGACAAGCATCATGCCCCATGCTGGCTCGGTCCATTCGGACAGTGCGGCGGTTTTCAACAACAGCAGCAACAGTGCCGCCAAAACCCCCATCGCTCCGACGCGACTGTCTTTCATAATCTCCAGCATTTTTTCTTTTGTGCGACTGCTTCCAAGACCATCCGCCAAGTCCATCCAGCCGTCGAGATGAAGTCCCCCTGTGATGTACACCCAGACGATCAGGGTCCATACAGCTGCAAGCAACGGGCTAAACAGCCAAAGCCCTGCTTGATGCACACCCCACAGGATCAGACCAATCACCAGACCCACAGCTGGATACCACGCAACACTTTTTTTCCACGCTTCCTCAGAAGGCCGCAGCCAGGGAACAGGAATCCGGGTGAAAAAGGCGATGGCATGCCAAAATGCATGTAGATTCATCCTTTGATCCTCCAGGGAATTCCCGAAAAGACTGCATACACGGTATCCGCGCGGCGTGCCGTCATCTGATTAACATCCCCGAGCACGTCTGCAAACCAGCGACCCAGCTTATTCATCGCCACCCCGCCCAAGCCTACCTCGCTCGTCACGGCGATCACGGTCTGCGGTGCCGCAGCAAGCCCGTCCAGCCATGCTTTTGCCTCCTGGTAGATCTCTTGCGTAATGGCGTCATTTCGCCATTTCTCTTCGGGAACAGCCATTAGCCAATTGCTGACCCAGGTTGACAGGCAGTCGAGGAGCACGACCTCATATTCCTTCGCTGCCTGGATCGAGTGAGACAGGTACTGCGGGATTTCCACACAGCCCCACTCTGCCGGACGGCGAGCTTGATGCAGCTCAATTCGGTTTCGCATTTCCTCGTCCTTCGCTTCGCCTGTCGCGACATACAGGACCCTCTTGCCCGTCTCAGACGCCAGTTCTTCGGCAAAGCCGCTTTTGCCAGAACGTACTCCTCCAGTGACCAGGATCAGGCTCATCGGTACGTTCCCCTTTCCAGACAAGCTTCGCGTAGCGCACCCAGCAAGCGTTCGTTTTCTTCCCGTTTGCGCACGGCAATGCGGAAATCTCGCGCAGTCAACCCTGGGTACATGGCACAGCTTCGAATCAGGACGCCTTTTTTGCCGAGTACTTCCTGCAGCTCTTGCGCCGTCCACTCCTCAGAGGTGCGGACTAGCAGAAAATTCGCTTTGCCCGGCCAAACCTTCCAGTCCCATTCCTGCTGAAGAGCCGTGCTGAGGTAAGCGCGTTCCTGAGCAATCAGCTCTCGCGTCTGTCGCTCGTATTCCCATTCCTCCAGGCAAAGCTCTCCTGCCACGAGCGCCAAAGCATTGACACTCCAGCTGACCTGCTTTCCTTTCATCCGAGCGATTACCTCGGGGTGAGCGATGGCGTAGCCCAGCCTCAATCCCGGAATCGCATACATTTTGGTCATCGAGCGCATCACGATCACGCGTGGATATTTCTTCAGCTGGTCGACCAGTGTAAATGGCTTTTCTTCCTCTACAAAATCGAGAAACGCTTCGTCTACGATCAGCCAGGTATCCGTCTTTGCGGTCCATTCCGCCATTCGCTGCAGCTCTTCGGCTGTGTACAAGATGCCAGTAGGATTGTTGGGCGAGCCGATAAACACGAGATCTGCTTGCTGGAAAAGCCTGTACAGCTGTGTCTCTTCTGCTTTGTAGCCATGCTCCTCCCGGCCGTAGCAGCTGATCACCCGAGCGCCGAACTGCTCCGAAAGTTGCGCGTATTCGGAAAAGCATGGGTAGACAACACCCACTTTCTGCGGGCGCAAAGCCAAGAGCGCCAAGGCCATCGCTTCGGCAGCTCCGTTTGCAGGCAACAGCCAGTCTTCATGCAAATTCAATCGTTTGCCCAAAGCATGCCGGAAGGAACGGTGAGCTGGATCAGGGTACCGCGTCACTTCCTGCAGCTGGGTTTGCAGCGCTGAAATGACAGACTGCGGCAGCCCTAACGGATTGATGTTGGCGCTGTAATCGAGAAAGCCGTTTGCCGGAAGTCCGTATCGCTTGGCAGCCGACACCCAGTCACCGCCGTGGCCGTATTTTTCCAGAACCTCCATCAGAACTCTACCCCCAGAACGGCAGGGATGCCCTCGTCATAGTAGTGCTTGATCGGCTTCATCTCCGTCACCAGATCGGCCAGTTCGATGATCTCCTGCTTTGCGCTTCTTCCAGTAATGGCTACATGCATTTTTGCCGGACGATTTTTTAACGTCTCCAAAACATCTGCTAAAGGCAGCACGTCATCGATCGGAAACTTGTCGATGGCAAGCGCGTTGTTGATTTCGTCGAGAATGATCAAATCGTAGGTATCGTCGAGCAGTTTTTCCTTGGCGAAGCGCCACGTTTCAGCCAATGCTGCGCGATGCTCCTCAGGCGTCTTGGTCCACGTAAATCCGATCCCCTTTTGCAAAATCTCGATTCCCATACGGTCAAACATGATCTTTTCCCCGTAGGTTCTATCTGGAGACTTGATGAACTGAATCATCAGCACCTTTTTGCCCCTGCCTGTAGCACGTACAGCAAGGCCAAGTGCTGCCGTCGTTTTCCCTTTTCCATCTCCTGTATAGACCAAAAGCAATCCCCGTTTGTTAGGCTGCTGGTTCACATGAATCCCTCCTGAATTAAAAAACGCTTCGTTCTCCCTAGATACCAAAAGGAAAACAAAGCGCGGATAGCTGAAAGCCACAATCCTCACCTTTTCCTTTGACCCGAAGGAAATCAGTGCAACACGAAAACAGGCAGGTCTCCTGGCTCAAGAATCATCACCTTTCTTCTCCTTCCCACCTGGATAGGCAGTGGATGGCATGTGCCGCGAAGAAAAGCTCCTCTCATACAGTGGCGGGACCGCGTTGGCTTTTCACCAAACTTCCCTTTTAACCCTGCTCATTCGCATGGACACGAATGAACAAGGACCTGTTTGTCTATCTTATTCACTTTTTGTCTGACAAGTACTTGTTCTAATCATAGCAAATGCTGGTCGGGATTCAAGTAAAAGCTGAGGGGAAGTGCTTTGTATGGAATCTCGATGCTAGTTTTAATCACATCTAGGTTCGGATAAATACTTCAAGAGCAATTCCTTGCATCCTCAAAGTTTTTGTACTCCGATATTTTTTGAATCTTGTCCTTCTGCACATGGGTGGTTCGCGTTTTTCATCCATTGAAAACATTGGAAGGTACCTCACCGCCTGAGTAATAGCGAATTGGCTTCCCCGTTTTCTCAGCATACTCAATCTCTTTTCGCGTACTCTCGCCTATGTAGCCATCAACATCAATGACAAAAATCTCATCGGAAAGATCAATCTTTCTGAAATGAAGGTTGCCCAATAATTCGGCTTGTTCCTTCGTGATCTGGATCCCCTCGCTATGCTCAAAAAAAGCAACGCTAATGACAATATTCCCTTGAAGGGTCAGATAGGCGTTCGTCTGTTCAAATTGTTTCTTGAACTTTGTAGAACCGCATAATGTGATGATGCGCATATTCCATTCTCCTCAGTATCACTTTGTGAATGATTGCCATTAATCTCGATTTTATCCCCAAAGAAATCCTAACCATTTGGCCAACATCTGACATTTTTATTACCATAATCCCCAAATAACCAAAACTACTCGCACCTTCCCCCCTCTTGGCGTAGCTTAAAGCTATTGCATTAAACAAAGACAGCATCATGATTACAAATGCTGCTGATCGCGTTTTGTTATGACTCTTAAAAATTCCTATCAGGATAAATACAAGACAGATAAATACAAATAAAAAGTCCATGAAAAACCCCCCTCTCTTCTATAAAAGTCTCTATTGTCTCTCATACCCACCCGTCAATTTTTCCGTGCATCAAATAAATACTCTACGAGATTTTCACAGCCAGACGACATTGCATCCGCTTCCCCTTTTGCACAAGAAGTGATGACGTAGCCTTCTATCGGAAGATCATGGTTTGCAACCTCTTGCCATTCATTTCCTCGGATCACATATGTTTGCCTATCTTCTATTACATGAATCAATTTCATAAATCTGAGCCCTACGGGCTCAAGGTTTTTTGAGCATAGAAAAAGGAGTACCTCCCCAA